>JAFUWW010000096.1 GCA_017471085.1 Bacteroidales bacterium
GAACCAGTTTGTCGGCCACCTCACGGGTGACGGCGGCATCTTGGGGAGCCTCCAGCCACTGGGCGAACAGGGCCTTGGCCTCCTGGGAGCAGCACTCGCACTCGAGGCCCTTCTTCATATAGGAAGCGACAGTCTCACGGGCGCGGTCGGAACCGAGCTTCATGCCGAGACCGAACTCGCAGAAGTCCTCGAACAGGGAGTTGGCCCATGCCGGACCGTGGCCGCCTGCATTGGTGCAGTACGGGGAGGCCGGGAAGGACGCACCGTAGATGGAGGAGCAGCCGGTCGCGTTGGCGATCATCATGTGGTCGCCGAACAGCTGGGTGATGGCCTTGATGTTCGGGGTCTCGCCGCAGCCGGCGCAGGCACCGGAGAACTCGAAGAGCGGCTGGGCGAACTGGGAGTTCTTCATGTTTGCGAACTTGTTCACATACTCTTTGTAGCCGACCTTCTTGTTGAGGTAGTCGAAGTTGGCCTGCTCGGCCTGGTGCTCGATGTACGGGACCATCTTGAGGGACTTCTCGGGCTTGGCAAGGCACACGTCGACGCAGTTGCCGCAACCGGTGCAGTCGTCCACGGAGATGGCGATGGCATACTTGTACTCCTTGAGGTTGGCCTTGCCCTGGGCGATCTTGACGCCGGCGGGAACCTTGGCGGCCTCTTCCTCGGTGAGGAGGAACGGGCGGATGGCGGCGTGCGGGCAAACGAAGGCGCAGGTGTTGCACTGGATACACTTTTCAGCATCCCAGGAGGGGACGTTCACGGCTACGCCACGCTTTTCGAAGGCGGCGGTGCCTGCGGGCATGGTACCATCGGCATACGGCATGAAGGCACTCACGGGCAGGGTGTCGCCGGCCTGGGCGTTCACGATGTCGGCCACGTCTTTCACGAAGGCGGGAGCCAGGCGGTCCTTGTTCGGATTCTCGAACTTGGCGGTGAGGGCGGCCCATTCTTCAGGGACGTGCAGCTCGGTGTATTCGCCGCCGCGGTCCACTGCGGCGTAGTTCATGTTCACCACGTTCTCGCCCTTCTTGCCGTAGGACTTCACGATGGCGTCCTTCATGTATTTGACGGCGTCCTCGTAGGGGATGATGTTGGTGATCTTGAAGAAGGCGCTCTGGAGGATGGTGTTGGTGCGGCCTCCGAGGCCGATTTCAGCAGCGATCTTGGTGGCGTTGATGATATACACCTTGATGTGCTTGCGGCCGATGATGGCTTTCACGTTGTCCGGGATCTGTTTGATGGTCTCTTCTTCATCCCAGAGGCTGTTCAGGAGCAGGGTGCCGCCTTCCTTGATGCCTTTGAGCACATCGTACTTCTTGAGGTAGGAAGGGACGTGGCAGGCCACGAAGTCCGGGGTGTTCACCAGATAGGGAGCCTTGATGGGCTGCTGGCCGAAGCGCAGGTGGGAGCAGGTGTAACCGCCGGATTTCTTGGAGTCATAGTCGAAATAGGCCTGGCTGTAGAGGTCGGTGTGCGAGCCGATGATCTTGATGGTGTTCTTGTTGGCACCCACGGTACCGTCGGAGCCCAGTCCGTAGAACTTGCACTCGGTGGTGCCGGGCTTCACGATGGAGACTTCGCTCTTGATGGGCAGGCTCTTGAAGGTGACATCGTCCACGATGCCGATGGTGAAATCGGACTTGGGTTCCTTCTGGTCCAGGTTGTCGAAGACGGAGACGATCTGGGCGGGGGTGGTGTCCTTGGAGGACAGGCCGTAGCGGCCGCCGATGATCAGGACATTGTCCTTGCCCTGAAAGAGGGCCTTGACATCCGTGAACAGCGGTTCGCCCACGGCGCCGGGCTCCTTGGTACGGTCCAGCACCGCGATGCGGCGGACGCTCTTGGGGATCACTGCGAAGAAGTATTTCTCGGAGAAGGGACGATAGAGGTGGCAGGTGATGAGGCCGTACTTGCGGCCACGGCTGGCCAGGTAGTCGATAGTTTCCTTGATGGTCTCGGTTACGCTGCCCATCGCCACGATGATGTTCTCGGCGGTAGGGTCGCCGTAGTACTCGAAGGGACGGTAGCTGCGGCCGGTGAGTTCGGAGATCTCGCCCATGTAGCGGGCTACGATGTCCGGAACTGCTTCGTAATACTGGTTGCGGGTTTCTACTGCCTGGAAATACACGTCACCGTTCTGGGCGGTACCGCGGGTTACAGGGGCGTCCGGGTTGAGGGCGCGCTCGCGGAAACGGGCCAGGGCTTTCTCGGAGACCATGTCCTTGAGGGCGGCCTCGTCCAGGGCTTCGATCTTCTGGATTTCGTGCGAAGTGCGGAATCCGTCGAAGAAATGCAGGAACGGGAGGCTGGCCTTGAAGGCGGACAGATGGGCCACGGCGGCGAGGTCCTGGGCTTCCTGTACGGAACCGGAGGCAAGCATGCAGAAACCGGTCTGGCGGCAGGCCATCACATCCTGGTGGTCGCCGAAGATGGAGAGGGCGTGGCTGGCCAGGGCGCGGGCACTCACGTGGAAAACGGTGGGCAGCATTTCGCCGGCGATCTTGTACATGTTCGGAATCATCAGGAGCAGACCCTGGGATGCCGTGAAAGTAGAGGTAAGGGCACCAGCCTGGAGGGAACCGTGTACGGCGCCGGCGGCGCCGGCTTCGCTCTGCATCTCGGTCACTTTTACGGTTTCGCCCCAGAGGTTCTTCTTTCCGTGGGCGGCCCACTCGTCGATGTTTTCGGCCATCGTGGAGGACGGAGTGATCGGATAGATGGCGGCGTGCTCGCTGAACAGATAGGCAATGTTCGAAGCGGCGAAGTTACCATCACAGGTGATGAATTTTTTTTCTTTAGCCATAATTAGTTTGGGTTTATTTATGTAATTAGTTGCTATATTCCGGTAATTTCTATTCCTGCATCAGGCCCGGCGATCCGGCTTACGAGGCCCTGCAACACGCTCCCGGGGCCGAGTTCCACAAAACGGACGGCACCATCGGCCAGCATGTTCCTTACCGTCTGGGTCCAGCGGACGGGGGAGGTGAGCTGTTTGAGAAGGTTCTCTTTGATCAGTTGCGGATCTGTGGTAGGGGCGGCCGTGACATTCTGGTAGATGGGGCAGCACGGAACCTGGAAGGGAGTGGCTTCGATTGCTTCGGCCAGAGCCTTGCGGGCGGGCTCCATGAGCGGAGAGTGGAAGGCGCCGCTGACGGGCAGTTTGAGCGCCCTCTTGGCTCCGGCGGCCTTGAGCTGCTCGCAGGCTTTGTCCACGGCGGCTTCTTCGCCGGAGATGACTACCTGGCCGGGGGAGTTGTAGTTGGCGGGGACTACGCCGGGGATGCCGGCGCAGATGTTTTCGATGGTTTCATCATCCAGTTTGATGATGGCTGCCATGGTGCCGGGCACTTTTTCGCAGCACCGCTGCATTTCGCCGGCGCGAAGGGCGACCAGGCGCAGGCCGTCTTCGAAACTGACTGCTCCGGAAGCCACCAGGGCGGAGAATTCACCGAGGGAGTGGCCTGCCACCATGTCCGGTTTTTGGGCCTGGCTCAGGGCCAATACCACGCTGTGCAGGAAAATGGCCGGCTGGGTGACTCTGGTTGCCTTCAGATCTTCTGCCGTCCCTTCGAACATGATGTCAGTGAGACGGAACCCGAGAAGATGGTTGGCGCTCTCCATCATTTCTTTATGGGAGGAGTACAGCTCCTTCCCCATGCCGGGGAACTGGGAACCTTGTCCCGGGAATATGTATGCCGTTTTTGTCATGCCGTATTTATAAGTCTACAAATATAAGCATTTTTACCCAAAATGAAAGGATTATCTTTTTTAAAAAAAAGAAACAGTTTTCAAAAAATGTTGTATCTTTGCAATCCGCACACAGGCTGCCCCTGTAGTTTAAAGGATAGAATAACGGATTCCGGTTCCGTTGGTCCCGGTTCGATTCCGAGCGGGGGTACAAAGTAAGCCAGGTTTTGCCTGGCTTTCTTTGTTATCCAGGGACGGGTTCGACAGGTGCGGAAAAAGAAGACAATTATTTGAAGAGTATTTTGTTAAGATTTGTTTTATGAAAAAGTTTTTGATTATGATGAGCATGGCCGCCGCCCTTTTCTCCGGAGTATCCTGCGCAGAGAAAAAAGAGGATGCAAAACTTTCCGTAGGATTCCAGTTGTATTCTGTCAGGGCCAATCTGGCCAGAGATTTTGAGGGAACCCTCCAAAAAGTGAAGGACATGGGGTTCGAAGGCGTGGAGTTCTTCAACCTCTATTACCGTCATACCCCTCAGGAAGTCAGGGACATCTGCGACAGCCTTGGCCTGAAGATTTTCTCCAACCATGTGCCCTATCAGGCGATGATGGCCGACCTGGACCGTGTCATTGAAGAAAACACCATCCTGGGCGTGGAATATATAGCCTTCCCTTACCTGGACGAGGCATACCGCCCCGGAGTGGATGCCGCCAAATTCAAGGAGGTGGTCTCCAGAATGGACGAAATCGGGGCAAAACTGAAAGAAGCCGGTTTCCAGCTGCTCTATCACAACCATGACTTCGAGTTTGCGGCAATGCCGGACGGGACAGTGGGTCACGACTACATCTTCTCGGCGACACACCCCGAAAACGTCCAGGTAGAACTGGATGTCTGCTGGGCCGATTTCTCCGGGTTCAACCCTGCCGGAATGGTGGAGAAGTATGCCGGCCGGATTCCCGTCCTTCACATGAAAGACTACTATCTTGAAGGGAAACTGGCTTCCGATCCCTATGCTCTCATCGGCAGGGAAGAAGGCGAAAAAGAGGGGGAGGCGACCGGAAAGTTCGAATTCCGCCCGTTGGGTGAAGGCGTTGTGGATATTCCCGCCATCATTGATGCGGCAAAGAAGAGCGGCGTGAAATGGCTGTGCGTAGAACAGGATGAACCCGTTGCCGGTGCCGCCGACAATTTCGAGGGCCCCGGGCGCAGCATTGAATTCCTCCGCAAGCAGGGGATGCTCTGACAGGTCACCGACTCTCCGGAAGCACTCTCCTCCGTACATTGCAGCCCGCATAGTTCCCAAGGACGATGACCGGGTAATACCACAGGATGGCCGGACTCCAGCGGAAAGCGGCCACCAGATACACCACGTCTGCGATGGAGTGGTAGAAGCCGCAGACAATGAACAGGGGGACGCCGAAAAGGACGGGCACCAGCGACTTGGAAGTGCGGTACAGCCAGACGGAAATGTCGATGATCAGGCCGCAGCCGACTGCGCGCAGGAAACTGCGCCAGGGACCTTGGGCGAGCCGCCCGTCCACTACGCTCTGCGCCCTTTCCATGGGCTCTCCGCCGACGGAAAGCACCAGCAGGCCGATCAGGATGCAGCCGATCACATTGAACAGCCAGATTTTAGCCAGGGCCGGGATGTCTGTCATCACCCCGGCCTTTCCCGTGTAGAGGAGGGCGCCCGAAAGAACGACTCCCACCAGCCCGAAGGCGAAAATAACAGCGCCGGGAATGCCGCCCAGCGCCAGGAACCCATAAGCTCCCAGGCCAATCAGGAGGCCTGCGAAAAGGGATTTTCTGTTATCGTCTGACATGTTTAACTGTCTTTTGTTCACAAAAGTAAGCATTTTTCTTTTGAAACACCGACTTTCCTGCGTACATTTGTAAAGGATAACTGACAATTATGAGAAAACGTTTCTTGCTTGCTGTCTTCCTGCTGGCAGCCTCCCTGTTCTCCGTCCTGGCGCAGAACAACAGTTACGAAATGGACGACGAGTGCTATGAGCTGTATCTGGAAGCCGACAAGCTGGCCGGCAAACCCGGCTTCGACGAAGCGAATTCGGCTCTGCTGCAGTCGGCCGTACTCAAGCAGGACATCCGTGCCCAGGTCTTCTTCTATGTTGAGCGGCTTAAGGACTGCTGCCGCCGTCCGCTGGACCTGGCAGAGAATGCCGGTAAAGCGGAAACGCTGGAAGCTGCCATCCGCCGTGGTGAAGAAGTGATGGCGATGCACGAAGAATTGAAACGTGTGTCCCTGGAGTTGGATTTTATCCAGTATTATTACTACTCGTACCAGCTTGCCAAGAATTACTACTACAACAACGGGATGCAGCTCCGTGCCCTGGAACTGGTTCAGGAAATGCGCCAGGATGCAGTGGAACGGGGCGATGCCTACGGCCGCTGGACGGGTGCCCGGGAAATGTCCACCATCTACCAGGCCATGCGGGACCAGCTTACCGCCCGTCAGTACATGGCCGACATGCTCAGGGAATACGCTCAGTCCGGCGATCCGCTCATCCGCCGGCAGAGCCTGACCACCTTGTACCTGGACTATGCCAATACCTTCTCTCCGGGGGACGATTCCTCCAAATACTACATTTTCAAAGCGATGGAGGATATCGCTACCCCGCAGGATTCCCTCCGTTGCGAGAATGCGCTGGCCAAGATGTATGCGGTAGAGTGCAACCGTTCCCAATATACCTATTACCGGGACAGGGTGCTCTCCAGCCCCTTCTTCTCCATCCTGAGCCGCAGTACCGGAGCCCTTTTCCAAAGTATCGACTACCTGTTCGACGGCACGGGCGACCAGCACGGAAACGAAATGGGGCTCCAGCCCGTCTCCAATATCCGTGTCCTCTCCACCGTAGCCAGGCGGCTCGGAAACAAGGACCTGGCGGCTGAACTCACCGACATTATCCTCAAGGATACGGAACAGTTCTTCTCCAAGATGAATTCGGTACACATGGCAGAGATGGAAGCCCAGTTCGGCAATACCCGCCTTTCGGCCGACCTTGCGGAAAAGACCCGGCAGGCCGACAGGATGAAGACGGTTGCCATCGGCCTTACGGCCCTTGTCCTTCTGGCCTTGCTCGTCTTCCTGCTCTTTACCGTCCGCAATCTCAAACGTCAGGAAAAGAAAGATGAAAAGGTGATCGCCGAGCTGAAGGAGGCCAATGAAAAAGTGCGGCTGGCCAATGATGCCAAGACCCGCTTCGTCCAGAACATGAGCCACGAAGTGCGGACCCCGCTCAATGCCATTGTGGGCTTCTCCCAGCTGCTGTCCCTTCCGGACGGCTCCTTCCCGCCCGAAGAGAAGGAAGAATTCTCCAGCCACATCGTCAATAACACCAAAATGCTCACCATGTTGCTGGACGATATTCTCAACGCTTCGTCCATGGACAGCGGCAATTACCGCATCACCTACGAGGAAGGAGAATGCGGCTTCATGTGTCAGGCGGCCATCTCCAGTGCCGAACACAGGCTTCAGCCCGGAGTCACCATGCGGTATGTGCCGGCATTTGAAGGCCCTTACACTTTCCGGACCGATCCGCGCCGCGTGCAGCAGATCCTTATCAACCTCCTCACCAATGCATGCAAGCATACTCCCAAGGGAGAAATCAGGCTCGGTTGTTCGCTGGAGGAGAATCCCGGAGAAATTACGTTCAGCGTAGAAGATACCGGGCCTGGCGTTCCTGCAGAACAGGCGGAGAAGATTTTCGACCGTTTCACCAAGCTGAACGATTTCGTGCAGGGAACGGGACTCGGACTCAGCATCTGCCGGGAGATTGCCGGAAAGATGGGCGGCAGGGTGTTCCTGGACACCGCCTATTCGGGGGGCGCACGCTTTGTTTTCGTTCTTCCTGCCGCTCCGGGTTCTCCCGAATAGATTTTTTGATTATATTTGCAATCTGATTATAATTATTAACCTTTTTTATATAATAATGAAAAAACTTTTAACCTTGGCTGTGTTTGCAGCCCTCGCATTCAGCGCCGCTGCGCAGGATGAAGAAAAAGAAATCAAGAAGGGATGGAGCTTCGGCCTGCTCCCTACGGCCACGTATTCTTTGGACAATGGCTTCCAGGCTGGCGCCTTCGGCGATGTGTATTATTATGGCGACGGCTCCACCTATCCGGATCCGCTCCACAAGATCAGCTGGGAATTCTCTTATTTCACCAAGAGCCAGCGTATCCGCGCATACCTGGCCTATGACTCCAAGTATCTGATTCCCAACATGCGCGTCAACGCTTCCGTTACCTATATGACAGACCCGCTGTACAGCTTCTGGGGCTTCAACGGCGGCGCGTCCCTGCCCAATCTGGACCAGCCTTACACCGAGTATTGGACCAACAAGACCACCGGAATCAATTACTTCGGCATGAGCCGTCAAATGCTGCGCATCCTGGCCAATTTCCAGGGCCGTATTACGGACAACCTGAACTGGGCCGCCGGCATGAACTTCTGGAACTGGAAGCTGGGTGACATGAAGGACACCGGCTACAAGAAGGAAGGCACCGATGAAAAACAGTACTACGACAAGGATTTCACCCTCTACAAGGATTACCAGAAACTGGGCCTCATCAAGCCGGAAGAAGTGAACGGCGGCACCGCCCTTGAAATCAATGCCGGTCTCGTATACGACACCCGCGACATCGAGGCTGCCCCTAACCACGGTATCTGGGCTGAGGCCTATCTGAACGGCAATGTGCTCAATCAGCGCTATCTCAAGGCCTGCGCCTATTTCCGTCACTACATCGACATTCCTATCCACATTCCTGCCGGAGATCCCGTTTTCGCTTATCGTCTTGCCTGGCAGCAGACCATCGCCGGAGAAACGCCGCTGTACATGATCCAGAACAATCCGCTCCTGGTTCAGCGCAACATGATTTCCGAAGGCTTCGGATCTTCCAACACCATCCGCGGTCTTCGTGAAAACCGCATCCTCACCGAAGGCATGGCCTGGGCCAATGTGGAACTCCGTATCAAACTGGTGAACTTCAAGCTCTTCAACCAGTACTTCTACATCGCCGTGAACCCGTTCTTCGATGCCGGTATCATCACCAAGGCCTATCGTACCGCCGAACTGGCCGAGGCTGTCAAAATGAATGTCACCACCGCGATGCCTTTCAACAAGATCTACGACGCTGCCAAGGTAGGTGATTTCATCTCCAGCGCCGGTGCCGGCCTCAAGATTGCCATGAACCAGAACTTCATCGTTTCCGTGGAATTGGCCAAGTGTCTGTATAAACCGCTGGATGCCGGCATGTGGCTGGGTATCGGCATTAACTATCAGTTCTAGGCCTTATGAAAAAGCTATTCCATGCAGCCGCCATCCTGGCGATGGCCCTCTCCCTGAACAGCTGCCTCGCCGGCAAGTTCATGTCCCATTATGCCCTGACCCCCAAGGTACACGGCGAGGCCGACATCGAGCGTACGCGCCACAAGGCCGATTCCCTGCTGCCTGGCAGTACCAAATGGTATGACGATCTCAAGGCCCAGGGCATCCTGAAAGACCACTGGATCACCAGTGATGACGGTTATAAACTGCACGCCTGCTCCGTTCCTGCCAAAGATCCCGAGAACGCCAAGGGAACCGCTATCGTCGTTCACGGTTATACGGACAACCACTTCGTTTTCCTGTATCTGGTGCGGATGTATCGGGACGAATTCAACTACAACGTCCTTTTCCCGGACCTTCAGTATCACGGCTATTCCGAGGGTGACGAGATCCAGATGGGCTGGAAAGACCGCCTGGATGTGATGAAGTGGATTGATGTCGCTCACAATCAGTTCAAGGATGATTTCATGGTCCTGCACGGTGTGTCCATGGGTGCCGCCACGGTAATGATGACCAGTGGCGAGCAGCTTCCGGACTATGTCAAGTGTTTTGTGGAGGACTGTGGCTATAGTTCTGTGCGCGGACAGTTTACGAAAAACCTCAAGGACATGAGTCCGCTTCTTCCCAAGGTGATCCTCACCAGCGCCAGCATCGTTACCAACCGCGAGTTCGGCTGGTCGTTCAAGGAGGCCGACTGCCGCCCTGCCCTGGCCAAATGTGAGAAACCGATGCTCTTCATCCACGGAGACGCCGACGATTTTGTTCCCTTCGAGCACCTGTGGGAGAACTACAACGCCAAGAAGAAGGGTTACAAAGAGTACTATGTGTGCAAGGGCGCCGTCCATGCCAACTCTTTCGCAAAGGACCCCGCAGAATACAAGCGCAGAGTGCTCAACTTCCTCAAGACCGTCCACAACATGATTGCCGTGGGCAACCTCTAGAAGTATTTGCACAATTGTTACCCAAAGGAGGGTGGCCGAAGTCAAGCCAACTTTTGAGCCGACCTCTTGTTGAAATGATGCGGAAAAACAGATGCTTCCGCGAAAAAGCTGATTACTTCTCCTTGGGAGCGATGGCTTTCCAGCAGAATGCGCTGAGGGCGCCGCCCACCAGAGGAGCGCAGATGAATACCCATACATCCTTGAGGGCATCGCCGCCGGCGAAAAGGGCCGGGCCGATGGAACGGGCCGGGTTCACGGAAGTGCCGGTGAGGTTGATGCACACCAGGTGGATGAGGATGAGGCTGAGGCCGATGGCCAGACCGGCAAAGTTGCCGGCACCCACCTTGGAATCCGTGGTGCCAAGGACTACGAGCACGAACAGGAAGGTAGCGATCACTTCTACGAGGAAGGCACCGCCCACGCCGCCTGCATTGGCAACACCGTTGGAGCCGAGGCCGCCGGTGAGGTCAGGAGCGGATACTACGCTGGCAACCAGCAGGAGCACGGCACCGGCGAGGATACCGCCGATCAGCTGGCCTACCCAGTAACCGCAGGCATCCTTCCAGGTCATGTGGCCGGAGAGGGCGACACCGAGGGTGATGGCCGGATTGATGTGGCAACCGCTGATGCCGCCGATGGTGTAGGCCATGGCGACTACGGCGAGACCGAAGGCAATGGCAGTTCCCACTACACCGGCAGGTGTGTTACAACCCAGGAACATGGCAGTTCCGCAGCCCAGGAACGTAAGTACGAAAGTACCTAAACATTCAGCAATGTACTTCTTCATTTTTTAAAGAATTTAGGATTAGTGACACAAATATAGAATAAAAACCGGAAATATGCCAAGTGCGGAATTGGTTTTTTGCCGAACTATTCTCAAATTTGCAGAAAACACAATGCCGATATGAAAAGAATACTCTGTCTTTTTGCCGTTCTGTCTTTTTTGCCTTCCTTCGCCAAGGATTATCAGGTGCTTTCTCCTGACAAGAAGCTTCAGATAGTTGTGGTCCAGGACGGCGGAACCATTTCATACAGTGTCTCTTATAATGGAACTACGCTCGTTGCGCCTTCCGAGGTCTCCCTGACCCTCACGGACGGAACCGTCTGGGGCGGGGCCTCCCGTTTTGGCAAAGCGCGTACCCGGTCTGTCAATCAGTCGGTCAGTACGCCCGTTTTCAAGCGTGCGGAAGTAAAAGATGTCTTCAACGAACTCCGGTTGGTCTCCAAATCCTTCGACCTGGTGTTCCGGGCCTACGACGACGGCGCGGCCTATCGTTTCGAGCCCAGGCAGGCCGTATCGGTGAAGGCGGAGCAGGCCACTTTCCGTTTTCCGGAAGACTGGCAGGCGTACATCCCTTATGTGAGCCAGCACACGGAAACGCTGGAAAGCCAGTTCTTCAACTCTTTCGAGTCGCAGTACGCCCATCATCCCGTGAGCCAGTGGAACCGGGAGCGCCTGGCCTTCCTGCCCATTACGGTGGAAGCGGCCGGCGGCCTCCGTCTCTGCCTGGTGGAATCGGACCTGCTGGACTACCCCGGCATGTTCCTCTACAATGCCGATGGTTCCACCACGCTGAAGGGCGTTTTTGCTCCCGTCCCGGACAAGACGGAACAAGGCGGCCACAACAACTTGCAGCGCCTGGTGCAGACCAGAAAGGACTGCCTGGCCGAGGATACCCGGGAACTGCCCTGGAGGGGCATCATCGTGGCTTCGGAAGACCGCCAGCTGGCCCAGAGCGATTTCACCTACCGCCTGGCCACCCCCTCGGCGGAAGGAGACTGGTCATGGGTAAGGCCCGGCAAGGTGGCCTGGGACTGGTGGAACGACTGGAACATCTACGGGGTAGACTTCATCTCCGGCATCAACAACGATACGTATAAGTACTATATCGACTTTGCTTCGGAAAAAGGTATCGAATATGTGATCCTGGACGAGGGATGGTCTGTCAACGGAAAGGCGGACCTCATGCAGGTGGTGCCGGAAATCGACCTGGAAATGCTTGCGGACTATGCCCGAAGCAAGGGCGTAGGGCTCATCCTTTGGGCCGGTTATTACGCCTTCAACCGCGACATGGAGGCTGTCTGTGCCCATTATTCCAAGATGGGCATCAAGGGCTGGAAGATTGATTTCATGGACCACGACGACCAACCCGTCGTAGATTTCTACCGCCGGGCGGCGGAAACGGCGGCCAAGTACCACATGATGGTGGATTTCCACGGAGCCTACAAGCCCACCGGCCTGCACAGGACCTACCCGAACGTGATCAATTATGAAGGCATCTTCGGCCTGGAAAACATGAAATGGGCGGCGCCTTCGGTAGACCAGGTTACCTACGATGTCACCGTTCCCTTCGTCCGCCTGGTGGCAGGTCCGGCCGATTATACCCAGGGAGCCATGCGCAATGCCACCCGCAGCAACTATCGGCCCGTAAACGACGAGCCGATGTCACAGGGAACCCGCTGCCACCAGCTGGCGGAATATGTGATTTTCGACGCCCCGCTCACCATGCTCTGCGATTCCCCCTCCAATTACCGGAGTGAGCCGGAATGTACGGAATTCATTGCCGATATCCCCACGGTCTGGGACGAGACGGTGGCCTTGGACGGCAAGATCGGGGAATATGTGGTGATGGCCCGCCGGAAAGGCGGCACCTGGTACATCGGTGCCCTGAACGGCTGGCAGCCGCGTGATGTGGAAATCGACCTGGACTTCCTTCCTGCCGGTAAAACCGTCGGCGTCGCATTCCGTGACGGAGCCAACGCCCACAGGGCTGCGCGCGATTACAGGAAAGAAGAAGTCTCCCTCGGAGGAAGGAGACTGAAAGTGCATCTTGCCCCGGGCGGGGGATATGTCCTGATAGTGAAATAGGCCTATTTCTGCTGCATCTTTTTGGTGTAGCGGAGGGCGAGTCCGCCGGCAGAGGTCTCCTTGTACAGGGAAGGGAGGTCTTTGCCGGTTTGCTTCATCACTTCCACTACGTGGTCGAAGGAGATGCGGTGCTTGCCGTCGGAGAAGGTGGCATAGATTTCGGAATCCAGGGCACGGGTGGCCGCAAAAGCGTTCCGCTCTATGCAGGGAATCTGCACCAGGCCGCAGATGGGGTCGCAGGTCATGCCCAGATGGTGTTCCAGGCCCATTTCCGCGGCATATTCAATCTGGTAGGGACTGCCGCCGAATAGCTGGCAGGCGGCGGCCGATGCCATGGCGCAGGCGACGCCCACCTCTCCCTGGCAGCCCACTTCCGCTCCGGAGATGGAGGCGTTCTGCTTCACGACATTGCCCACGATGCCGGCCGTGGCCAGGGCATGGAGGATCTTGGTGTCCGTGAAGCCGTGACCGTGTGCGAGGTGATACAGGACTCCGGGCATTACGCCGCACGAACCGCAGGTGGGGGCCGTGACGATGATTCCGCCCGAGGCGTTTTCTTCGCTTACGGCAAGGGCATAGGAGAAAACCAGGCCGCGGGACCGGAGGTTGGGCTGATAGCCCAGCGCTTTCACATGGTACACCGACGCTTTGCGGGAAAGGTTGAGCGGACCGGGAAGCCTGCCTTCCGTGTTCAGGCCGCGCTCGACAGACGCTTTCATCGCCTCCCAGATTTCCTGCAGGTAGTTCCAGATATCCGGGCCTTCGCACATGTCCACGTACTCCCAGTAGCTGCGTCCGTTGGCGTCGCACCATTCGGCGATTTCCGTGAGCGTGTTCATGTCATAGATATCTCCTGAAGCGCTGAATTCCTTCCCTTCACCTTCGGACAGGGCGCCTCCTCCGATGCTGTAGGCGGTCCATTCCTCCAGCAAGGCTCCATCGGCATTGAAGGCTTTGAAGACCATGCCGTTGGGATGGTATTTCGGGAAGATGTCCGCTCGCCACAGGATTTCGGTGGGGGCAACGGGGGAGAGTGCTTCGATAATGGCCGCATCGGTCATGTGACCTTTTCCCGTGGCGGCCAGCGAGCCCTGGAGGGTTACTTCGAAACGCCCGGCATCGGGATGCTTCTGTGCGAAGATGCGCGCTGCATTGAAAGGGCCCATCGTGTGTGAAGACGAGGGCCCTTTTCCAATCTTGTAGAGTTCTCTGAGGGATTTCATCAATAGTTTTCTGCGAGAATCTGGAAATAGGATTTGGGATGGGCGCAGACCGGGCAGAGTTCCGGAGCTTTCTTGCCCACCACGATGTGGCCGCAGTTGGAGCACTGCCAGATGCAGTCGCCGTCGCGGGAGAAGACCACCTCGTCCTCGATGTTCTGGAGGAGTTTGCGGTAGCGCTCTTCATGGTGCTTTTCAATGGCGCCTACCATGCGGAATTTGGCTGCAATTTCATCGAACCCTTCTTCCTTGGCTTCGCGGGCCATCCTTTCGTACATGTCGGTCCATTCGAAGTTTTCGCCGTTCGCTGCATCGGCCAGATTTTCCGGTGTGGAAGGAACAGCGCCGCCATGCAGGTATTTGAACCAGATTTCGGCGTGTTCTTTTTCATTGGCGGCGGTCTCTTCAAAGATCTTGGAGATCTGGACGTAGCCGTCTTTCTTGGCCTTGGAGGCATAGTAGGTGTACTTGTTGCGGGCTTGGGACTCACCTGCAAAAGCTTCCATCAGATTCTTTTCTGTTTTAGTTCCTTTAAGCTCTTTCATAATACGTGTGTTTTGTGCGCGTAAAGGTAAGGAAAAACTTACGCTTTGTCAATAGCGTCCTGAAACATCTTGACCAATTGTTCCACGCAGTTCCTGATGTCGTAATCTTTCATTTTCTCCGCATATATCTTTCCGGTTTCCCAGCGCTCCCTGGGATGGGAGAGCCAGTAGTCGATGCGGTGAGCCAGGGCTTCCGGATTCTTCTCCGGAAAGAGGCTGTGCCAGTCCAGCGAGAACTGGGAAGTGCCGCTGTACCGTCCTTCGGCTATCACCGGCACCGTGCCCTGCTGCAGTGCTTCCATGATGGACAGTCCTTCCACTTCCACGGTGGCGCAGTGGGCGCAGAGGTCGGCATTGGCAGACAGGTCGCGCAGTCCTTCCCGGTCCAGGAAGACGAACTGGGGATCATATCCCACAATCCCATCCCGGTACAGTTTGTGCGCCATTTTTTTATAGCGCCTGGCACAAGGGCCGTTTCCGGCAAAAACCAGCTGGATGTTTTTGGCAAAAGCACTGTAATGCATGGCTTCCAGCAAGGTCGGCTGATCCTTTTCTTTGGAAAGCCGGCCGATATAGACAACCTTGAAAGGACGGTCCATGTCCATGTAATTGGCCGGCGGTTCGCTCTTGCGGCGGCACTCGTCCGGGATGACCCCGTTGGAAATCACCTCCAGCCTGGAGCGGATGTGGTAGCGGCGCAGGCGGTCCAGCACGTTCTGCGTGGGACATTGAATGCAGTCGCAGTGATTGTAGATCAGGTTGCACCATGCCCGGAGGATGGCGCGGCTCAGCCCTTTCCAGTAGCGCAGCGGCCCCAGGGAATTGGTAATGTTCTCCGGGTGGAGATGGTATGTGGCCGTCACGGGCTTTCCCAGTTTCCGGGCCATTCTCAACGTCTTGACTTCCAAGACGAAAGCCTCTTCCAGGTGGACTACATCGGCCCAGCGTACTGCTTTTTCGATCATTTTCCAGTCGCTGGAAGCATAGCTGAAGCCCTGGGATTCAATGATGCCCTGCAGCAGGGGAAAACGGAATTCTTTCAGCGGAAAATCCGGCTGGGGACTTGCGGCGCCCTTGTTGGGACCTGAGAGTACCCGCACGTCGTGCCCGGCTTCCCGCAGTTGATGGATGGTCCTGCGGGCCGATGCATCCAGCCCGTTTCCCTTGACATATAAGTTGTTGATTACAAAAAGGATTTTCATCAGTAGTTAAACTGGAACTCATCGACAAAAAGCACGGAATCGCTGCTGCCGGTAAAATAATTGCCGAAGCGGCTTGACGTGCAGAGAATGATGATGTAATTGGGGGTTCTGTCGTCTCGGTATTCCAACGGAATCTCGAAAGGGATGTATCCGTCCGTTTCCTTGTCCAGTATCAGGTGACCTGTCGCCACGATGTCCGGATCCGACTCGTCCCGGTCCAGTGTTTTCTCGGTGGTATCGACCCGTTGGGGAGCATCCCAGGCCGCCAGGGTTACTTCGATGATGGCTTCGTCGCCGGTGCCCTTCAGGTTTTTGTAAGGGGCTTTGACGACATGGATGATCCCCGGCTGGTAGTGGGCGAATCCGGAGAGGCTCTTCGGCCGGCCGTTGAAGGGAGTGCCGAATTCCAGCTCCGCTCCTTTCATTTTTACGATGCGGACGAATTTGCCGGTAAACAGATTGCCGGCGAGGAGTTTGCCCAGGATCTTTTTTGACGCGATGCGGGCGGCTGCTTTCCCTTCACCGGCCACTGCGACATGTTCGTATTCCGGAGTGGTGCCGTTGATGCCGAGGATGCTGGAACCGCGGTTGGCGGTATCCCAGACGCGGTTGTCTTCATCTTTCTCAGCATACAGGTTCCAGCTGCCACGGGTCTTGTGCCAGTTGTCGAAGTTCATGTTTGGAAGCTGCTGGGCAGAAAGGGTGGTTGCAAGCAGCAGCCCGAGGAGGAGGGTGAAGCTATTCTTCATGCCGAAAAACTCTTTGAAGCATGTCTGCGTATTCATCTATCCAGCCGTTCTTCCAGTCATGTGAACCGGGATATTTGCTGTATACGTGAAAATACCCTTTGTTTTCCATGAAATGATGGAGCCGCAGGGTCGACGGGCGCATGATATCCCATTTCCCGGCATAAAGATAGTATCCTTTGGGCGGATGGGCGGAGAACTGGCGGGCCATTTTTTCATGCAGATGGCCGTAGAAAATCTTCCGGTAGCCCCGGTCCCTTCCCATGCACCACGTATAAGGGGAAAAAGCACCGATGTATCCGAAAATGTCCGGATGGTTGGCTCCCAGGCAGATGCTTTGCCATCCGCCTACGGAAAGTCCCGCCACAGCCCTGTGGGCAGCATCCGGCAGGGTGCGATAGAGACTGTCCACCGCCTGTACGACATCCTGGACAAAGGCATATTCCACCGTCCCGTCTACTTCCCAGATGGATTCCCAGGCATCTTTGAACCGGCCGCCTTCGTAGTCGCGGTCATCGTTGTACTGGTTCACGTTGGGCATGACCACGATGCAGGGCTCCGCCAGCCCTTCCCTTACCAGGCTGTCGGTGCTTTGATAGACTTTCCCTTTACGGATCCAGGAAGTCTCATATCCGCGGGCGCCGTGCAGAAGGTAGAATACGGGATAACGCCTTTCGCTCTTGTAGTAATCGGCCGGAAGATAGACGATCATCCGGCGGCAGGTGGGACCGGGGACGCTGGAGGGGTACAGGATTTCCTCCACCAGTCCTTCCGGGGTGTAGTCGGAGCGGATGGCCGGGCCGGGCAGGTACGTCTCCGAGTTCCGGAACCGGACTACGCCGCAGGAGGTGAGGACCACTCCCGCCACGACCAGGCCGACGAAGGATTGCATCCTTATAAAAAAGCCGGACATCAAGGTCCGGCTTTTCTTTTTCAGAAAAGGTAACTTACTCACTTTCAGGCGCCATGGTTGTGTAGACCGAGGTGACGTCTTCGTCGTCTTCCAGCAGGCCGGTGAGTTTTTCCAGGGTGGCGCGCTGTTCCGGAGTAACCTCTTTGAGGTCTACGTTCGGGATTTGTTCGAAACCGCCGGAGATGAGGTCGTAGCCGTTCTCTTCGATGTATTTCTGAATCTGGCCGTAAGAGGTGTAATCGCCGTAGATGGAGATTTCCACCGTTACATTCTCGTCTTCGTCTTCCACTTCCTGCTTGAATACTTCTTCAGCGCCGAAGTCGATGAGTTCGAGTTCCAGTTCCTCTACGTCGATGGGCTTGGCAGGGTCTTCCTTGATGCGGAAAACGCACTTGTGGTCGAACATGAATGCTACGCTGCCGCTGGTCTGGAGGGAACCGCCGCATTTGGTGAAATAGCTGCGGACATTGGCCACGGTGCGGGTGTTGTTGTCCGTTGCGGCCTCTACCAGGTATGCGATGCCGAAAGGACCGAAGCCTTCGTACACGATTTCCTTGAAGTCACCGGTTTTGGCTTCGGTGGCCTTCTTGATGGCGCGCTCGATGTTTTCCTTGGGCATCTGCTCGGACTTGGCCTCGGCGATGAGGGCGCGGAGACGCGGGTTGCCGGTCACTTCCGCACCGCCCTGCTTGACGGCGATGGTGATTTCCTTGCCCAGTTTGGTGAAGGTCTTGGCCATGTGGCCCCAGCGCTTCATCTTGCGCTCTTTGCGGAACTCAAATGCTCTTCCCATATTACTTGGCGGATTCTATGCGGGTGATGTACTTGTCGATTTCGGCGGCTTCCGGAGCGTTGGCGTACTGCTCTTTGACCTGCTTGTAATAGGCGAGTGCTTTGTCCTGGTTGCCCAGTGCCTCGGCGGCGAGACCGGCCTTGATCAGGTAGCCCGATGCATAGATGTTGTCGGTGGTGGCAGCGGCTTTCTCGAACCAGGTGATGGCGGTGTTGTAGTCGCCTTTGCCTACATAGGCGTCACCGATGCAGCTCTGGGCGCGGCCGAGCAGGATGGGATCATCGCCGTTGTACTTTTTGAGGAAGCTGATAGCCTCGTCGAATTCGCCGAGATAGAGTTTGGAAACACCGGCATACATATACACGGACTGGCCGCCTTTGGTGCCGAACTGGTCGATGATGTCTTCAAAGCCAAGGTCGTTGCCGTCACCCTTGAGGGCGAGTTCGTATTCGCCAGCCTCGAACCACTGCTCTGCGCGGACCATCTGGTCCTGGGCCTTGACTTTCTGGGGCTGGAGAATGAAACGGTTGTATGCCAGGATGGCGATGGCGACCACCAGGACGGCGATCACGCAGCCGTAAATGATTTTTCCGTTCTCCCTGAAGAACGTCTCTGTTTTGGAAACCGCCTCCGCCACATTCTGCTGACGGATTTCCTCTTCGTTGGTTTTCTTTGCCATAGTTATAATTTTGTTTTATTTATTCCTGTATAATTCAGCCTGCAAATTTACGAAAAAAAATGTATATTTGCAATTGAAACGCGCGCTCATATGCCTACTCTCAAAAAAATAGTGGTACAGGATTTCAGGAACATCGTTTTCCAGGAAGTGACCTTCTCTCCCAACGTGAACTGCATCAGCGGAAACAACGGCGAGGGGAAGACCAACATGCTGGATGCCATCTATTACCTGTCCATGACAAAGAGCGCATTCCCGGCGCCGGACCGTTCCAACTGGCGGTATGGTACGGAAGGTTTCACCCTCGGCGGAACTTACCGGATGGAAAACGGGCTGGAATCCCGTTTCTCCCTCAAAGTGAACGCGGAAGGGAAAAAGCTTGTCCGGGACGACAAGCCCTGCACCCCGCTTTCCGGTCACATCGGCCTGCTTCCCGTGGTGATGATTTCTCCGGGAGACATCTCCTTGGTGAGCGATTCCGGCGAGGAGCGCCGCCGCCTTTCCAATGCCGTGCTCTCCCAGATGGACCGGGAGTACCTCGCCGCCGCCCAGGCATACCAGCGCCTGTTGGGCCAGCGGAACCGCCTGCTTAAAGACGGCGTGACGGACTGGGACCTGATGGCCGTACTGGACAGCCGCATGGAAAAAGCCGCCGGAACCATCTATGAAAGCCGGAAAAGGCTGGCGGCAGACCTGAGCCCCCTCGTGGCCGATTATTACAGGCTCATTTCCGGCGGGGGAGAGGCCGTCTCCGTGACGTACAAGTCAGATCTTGCCTCCCATTCCCTCGCAGACCTTTTCACCGCCCATCGGGACCGGGACCTCGCGCTCCGCTATACCACCTCCGGAGTACAACGGGACGATTTCCTCTTTTCCATGGACGGCCATCCGATCCGCCGCGCCGGTTCCCAGGGGCAGCAGAAATCCTTCCTGGTGGCCCTCAAGTTCGCCCAGTACGAGATCATGAAAAAGAATTACGGATTCGCCCCGATGCTCCTGCTGGACGATGTCTTCGACAAACTGGACATGGGGCGCATCTCCAACCTCATCGGCATGGTGGCGGGCAGCGATTTCGGCCAGATATTCATTACCGACACGGACAAGTCCCGGATCGGCACCATTGTAGACCGCCTTACGGAGGACAGGGCCTATTTCACCGCTTCGGGCGGCGTATTTACCCGGATGGAGCAGTTATGACGGAGTCGGAGAATCCGGTGCGCATCCATCGCAAGCAGGCCCTCTCCATGGAAGAGGTGGTCGCCCGGTACATCAAATCCATGAAACTGGCCGCCGGGCTCAACACCCAGCGGATTTTCGAGGCCTGGGACGCCTGTTCCGGCGCCGGCCCTTTCACGCTCAAGAAATTCTACAGGGGAGGGAAACTCTATATCACCCTCAATTCGTCCGTCATCCGGAACCAGCTTTATTTCCAGAAAGATGTGCTGGTGGAAAAGATGAACGCCTGGCTGTCAAAAGATTCGCTGTTCACCGACGACAACCGGACGGTGGGTTTCATCGAGGAAATAATTCTGAAATAAACCCTTTCAGGATATCGTCCACGTCGGTGAGCATCTCGCTGGTCCCCGCGAGGGCGCCCACGACTCCCGCTCCGCCTTCTACGTTGGTGTAGGTGAAGTTGGCCGGAATGAGTCCCATGTTGGCCAGAAAATCCAGCTGGCTCTGGTACAGCGCCTTGGCATAGAGATACAGTTCCGGAGACAACCTGTAAAGGTAAACCATGCAGGCGGTGGCCGTCGCAACCGGGACCTTGACTTCCTTTTCCTCGTCCTCGCCGTCCCTGCCCGGGAACGGCGGGCGCTGGTCCTGCCAGTCTTCCGCATTCTCGCGGTCTTCCATTTCCTCCATCCATTCCATCCACTCCCGGAGGGCGTCGGCGTCGAAGGAATCCAGATAGAAGGAATACTCCCTGCCTTGGAACTGTTTGGCGGTAAGCAGCGTCATCGGCTGCCTGAATCCAGCATCCATCAGCCCGTCCTTGTAATTGACCTGCAGGAAGTTCTCCATGCTGACGGAGCCGGCGTCCAGGGTGCTCATGAGCTGCCCGGGGGTAATGTAGACATCCAGGTCGTCAACGGAACCGTCCATGTAGAGGACCACCGTGCGGCGGCGGATCTGCAGGCCGAAACAGTCGCCCTCGGAGGGCTCTTTGTCCAGTCTGAAGGTGACCTTTGTCCCTTCCGTCGTGTCCACCTGGACTTTTTCCCAGCCGATTTCTTCTATCACGGGAGTCTCCGGCACCGTCGTGCTTCCGGAGGCCGTTTCCATTCCTTCGGCCTGCACCGTGACGCTCACCTTGTCTCCGGCTTCCAGGGCCGGCGTGCATCGGATGATGCCCTCGTCGTCCGTCTCATATCCGACACGGGTTCCGTTGACTTGGATGTCGATGGAAGAAGGATGGAACGATACCGGAGCATCGGCCTCTGTGACAGGGGAGGCGTAAAGGACCTGGAGGACGGTTTCTCCGTCCTTGGCAGGGATGCATTGCACGTAAATCTTCGGCTCCGAGGTCTTTTCCAGGTCGAAGGGGATTTCGCAGGAATGCAGGCCGGCCAGAAGCAGAAGTGCGGCGGAAAGATATGAGAATACTTGTTTCATCAGAATTTGTAGCCGACAGAAAGGGTGGGGATGATGGGGATGAGTCCGTAGGCCATGCCGGACAGCTTTCCGTCGCTGTCGGTCTGGGTAAAAGCCATGATGGCGTTCAGGTGATTGTACAGGTTGTAGATGTTCAGGCTCACCTTGAAAGTCCGTCCGCGGTCGTTGGTCCGGGTGAAATCCGCGCCGAAATCCAGCCGGTGGTAATCGGGCAGTTTGGTGTTGTAGGGGGAGTCGTACACATACTTGTATTCCAGGGCTCCGCTGCCGTGCAGGACATGGGAAGGGAAGGTGATCCGGTTGCCGGTGTGGTAGTTCCAGTTCAGGAAAACCGAGAAATACCTGGCGAAATTCCAGGAGGCTACCAGATTGACCTTGTGCCGGTTGTCGTTTCGGTCGGGGAACCACCAGGGGTAGAAACTTTCGAAGTTGCGGCGGGTCCACGAGAGGGTATAATAGGCCGACAGGGTGAGGGGACCGTTGTCATAGGTGGCTTCCACCTCCATGCCGTACGATTCGCCCTTTCCCTCCGTGAAGGATTTCTCCCACTCCGTGAGCGGCGGGACGAAGGAGTTGCTGCCGTTGTATACCAGAAGATGGTCCATGGTCTTGTACCATCCCTCCAGGTTGAACGTGAAATGCTTGAAAGGTGTGGTGTAGATGCCGCCGGCGATCTGGTCCGAAATCATCGGCCTGGCCATGTTGGTGGACGGCATCCAGCTGTTGGAGGGAAGGTCGATGTACATGGCGGCCACCAGATGGGCGAACTGGCTCATCCGGGTATAGGAGAGCTTGGCGGTGATGTCCTTGTTCAGCATCCATTTCAGGGCGATGCGCGGCTCCAGCGAATGCCAGGTCTTGGCGTCCGTGCGGAACAGGGCGTAGCGCAGGCCCACGTTGGCCGTCAGGTTGTACCGTATGAAAATCTCGTCTTCCGCATAGACGGCTGGTTCCAGCGAACGGTAGCCGATGGACTCGGAGTCTCCGCTGGTCTGCTCTTCCTGTCCCGGGCTGATGCTGGACGATTGGAATTCCCGCCCGGAATGATACCAGTGGTATTGGGCCGACAGGCCGTACCGGACGTGGTTGTAATTGTTCGGATACCAGTCCCAATTGGTGGTAAGGCCCGCTTCCCGGACATAGGAGATGTCCGAATCGGTCATGGCCGTGATGCTCTCGCCCTGGTTCCAGCTCCAGAAGTTGAAGTCGTAGCCGGTGTCCGAATTGCTCCTTGAATAATAGAGCGTGGTTTTTTCCCTGAGTTTTTTCGAAAACTCGTAAGCGTGTACGACAGAGGCGGTCAGGCTGCCCCATTTGACACGGATGTCCATCTCGTTGCTGCCGTCGTGCATGACGCCCTCCTCTTCCGTATGCACCAGCATTTCACGGCCGGCGTGCAGGTCGTCCCCGCCGGTGTAGAAGTTCAGGTTGAGCGTGTGCCCGGGGGCGAACCGGTGTGTAAGGCGGGCATTGAAATCGCTCATGGAATATCCGCCTTTGACGGTCTGGTCGTCTCCGTTCCGGTGGTTGGCGTAGATGATGGCGGGGATGGTGATGACATCCATCCAGGACCGCCGCAGTCCCACGTTGAAAGAGGTCTTTCCTTTGACGATGGGCCCTTCCAGCTGGATTCGTCCGTCGATCATTCCCAGGGAGAAAGACCCGTGGTACCGCTCCATGTCGCCTTCCCGGGTTTCCACGTCCACAACGGATGACATGCGGCCGCCGTATCTGGCGGGAAATCCGCTCTTGTAGAAGTCCAGATTGTCGATGACATCCGTATTGAAGCTGGAGAACAGTCCGCCGAAGTGGCTGATGTTGTACAGGGGGACGCCGTCGAGCAGGAAGAGGTTGTCGTTGCCGTCGCCGCCATGGACATACAGGCCGTTGGACAGTTCGTTGCCGGAAGCGACACCCGGCATCATCTGCAGGCGTTTGATGACGTCGGGCGTGCCGAAAGCGGCCACGCCGGAGTTCAGTTCTTTTCCGCTGATGCGGGCGAGACCTGTCTGGGTGGTGTTCTGCATCCTTTCCCGGATGGCGGTGATGCGGGAGGCTTCCAGCGAATCCCTTATTGCATTGTCCCGGGACTGTGCCCGGGCGGGGAGGAGGGTGACCAGCACGGCGGCCGCCAGCCCCGAAATCCTTTTGATCATATTCGTTTACCTGGTGCAAAGGTAAGAAATACTTTTTAAATTGCCCGATATTAGTTATATTTGTACGATATATCGTGTACGTATCATGAAAATTGTAGCCGATACCAATATTCCCTTCCTGAAAGGCGTCCTGGAGCCTTACGCAGAGGTGGTCTATGCCGACGGCCGCTCCATCGGAAAGGCCGACATGCACGATGCGGACGCCGTCATCATCCGCACCCGCACCCGTTGCAACGCGGAGACGCTCGCCGGTTCCAGGGTGCAGATGATCGCCAGCGCCACCATCGGTACGGACCATATCGACCTGCCCTGGTGCCGGGAGAACGGGATCGAGGTGGCCAATGCGGAAGGCTGCAATGCCGGCGGCGTGGCAGATTATGTGTTCTCCGCGCTCTATGGTACCGCTTCCCGCCGTTCCATCAAACTGGACGGGGCCGTCATCGGCATCGTGGGGGTGGGGAATGTTGGCAAGATTGTGGAAAGGATGGCCCGGAGCCTCGGTTTCGAGGTGCTCAAGTGCGATCCTCCCCGGGCAGAAAGGGAAGGGCCGGAAGGCTTCGTGACCCTGGACGAACTCCTGGAAAAGTCCCAGGTCGTCACCATGCATGTCCCTCTTGACGATGTCACCCGCGGCATGGCCGGGGAAGATTTCTTCAAAAAAATCCGTCCCGGGGCCATCTTCATCAACGCCGCCCGCGGCGAGATCGTGGACGAGGCCGCCCTGCTCCACGCGCATCCCAAGCTGGGCGCGCTCATCCTGGATACCTGGTGCAATGAACCCGACGTGAACATCAACCTGGTGGAAGTGTGCGACGTGGCCACCCCGCACATCGCCGGCTATTCCTATCAGGGCAAGCAGAACGGAACCGCCATGGCCGTGCAGGCGGTCGCCCGTCATTTCGGCATCAAAGAGTTGACGGATTTCGCCCCGGTTACGGACGACGAAGCCCTGAAACCTGTCACCATCGACCTGCACGGGAAGTCCCAGGGAGAAATCGCCGCCATCCTGCAATATAATTATCCCATCTTCACGGACGATTTCCTGTTCCGATCCAATCCTGACAGTTTCGAAAAACTCAGGAGTGAATACAACTATCGCAGAGAATTCAATATCGCCTAACCACATAATCATCATGTTCAATCAGAAAGACATTCATCAAATCGAAGAGCGGGGCGCCGACCTCCGGCAGGTGAAAGAGCAGATCGATCACTTCAAGAACGGTTTCCCCTGGATGAAGATTGTAGGCCCGGCCACGCCCGAGCGCGGTATCCGGGTCCTCACTCCGGAATTCGTCAGGGAGGCTGTCGCCTACTACCAGAAGGCCGAGATCCATGGAAAGAGCAAGTTCGTCCCGGCCTCCGGCGCCGCCTCCCGCATGTTCAAGGACATGTTCGGAGGCCTGGCCAAACTGGAGGGTGGGGAAGACTTGGACGCTGCGGCTCCCGGTTTCAAGCTGGCAGCCCGGATCAAGGATTTCGCCTTCTACACGCCGGAACTCTTCGGAGAACCCCAGGATACGCGGGACTATCGCCTGCAGACCCTCCGCCGCCTCCTCAAGGAGGACGGTCTGGCCTATGGCTCCAAGCCCAAGGGCGTGCTCAGGTTCCACCGCTATCCGCAGGAAGTACGCACCGCCATCGCCGAGCATCTGGTAGAGGCCCAGCAGTACATGCGCAACGCGGACGGCACCTGCAACCTTACCGTCACCATCTCTCCGGAGCATCAGACCCTCTTTGAAGAGGCCATCGCAGAGGTTAAGGAAGCCTATGAGGCCAGATACGGCGTCAAATACAACATCCGTTTCACTTTTCAGGACAAAGCCACGGACACCATCGCGGTGGATCCGGACAACAAGCCTTTCCGCAAGGAAGACGGTTCCCTCCTGTTCCGTCCCGCCGGTCACGGCGCCCTGATCTACAACCTGAACAAGGTGGAGGACGAGCTCGTTTCCATCAAGAACATCGACAATGTGGCCCACGAGAAACTCCTTCCGGTGACGGCCCAGTACAAGCAGGTGCTCATGGGGACGGCCCTCCAGCTCAGGGACTGCATCTTCTCGTACCTCCGCAAACTGGACGAGAATCCCACCGTGCAGCTGTGCAACGAGGTGGAGAATTTCCTGGACAAGCACCTCTGCGTGCAGATGCCTCTGGCCCACAGCGAGGCGGAGCGCGTCCAGATGCTCAAGGCCAAACTCAACCGTCCCATCCGCGTCTGCGGCATGGTCCGCAACGAAGGTGAACCCGGCGGCGGTCCGTACGTGATTGCCGGGAAAGACGGCTGCACCTCCCTCCAGATTCTGGAGAGCGTCCAGATCAACAAGTCCGATGAAGGCTCCATGGCCGCCATGTCCCGTGCCACGCATTTCAATCCGGTAGACCTGGTCTGCTGCCTCCGGGATTACAAGGGCGACAAGTTCGACCTTCTCCGGCATGTAGACCCGGAAGCCGGCTTCATCAGTTCCAAGAGCTACGAAGGCCGGGAACTCAAGGCCCTCGAACTGCCCGGCCTCTGGAACGGCGCCATGAGCGACTGGAACACTCTGTTCATCGAAGTACCCATCGAAACCTTCAATCCCGTAAAAGTAGTGCTGGACCTGTTGAGGCCCTCCCATCAAGCATAAATATCCATAACTATGAAAGAAGCTTTGGCCGGAACACTTGAGTCCGGCGACATTATGATCCAGATCGGGCCGGGAGAGGGCCTGCAGATAGACCTGCAGAGCTCCGTAGCGGCTCAGTTCGGCCGGCAGATCAAAGCCGTGATCACCGAAACATTAGAAGGCCTGGGCATTCAGGATGCCCATGTCCAGGCAGTAGACAAAGGGGCTCTTGACTGTACCATCCGGGCGAGGGTGACCGCCGCCGCCGTCCGGGCAACCGGAAAAGACGTATGGAAAGATTAAGGAGAACCATGATGTTCGTTCCGGGCAACAACCCCGGAATGATGGCCGATGCCCATATCTACGGACCGGACAGCATCATGCTGGACCTGGAAGACTCCGTGACCATGGCCGAGAAGGACGCTGCCCGTCTGCTGGTTTACAACGCTCTCAAATCCATCGACTACGGCTCCACCGAGATGGTGGTCCGCATCAACCCGCTGAACACTCCTTACGGTAAAAAGGACGTAGAGGCCGTCGTGAAGGCCGGTGTGGACGTAATCCGCATGCCCAAGACGGAAACGGCCGAAGAAGTCCGCGAACTGGAAGCCGAAATCCTGAAAGTGGAAACCGAGATCGGCCGGGTAGGGGAAACCCGCATCATGGCGGCCATCGAGAGCGCCCTGGGCATCGTCAATGCCTTCGAGATCGCATCGGCCTCCAAGCGGATGATGGGCATCGCCCTGGGAGCGGAAGACTATTCCGCCAACCTCAAGACCAACCGCACCCCCGGCGGAGCGGAACTGCTGCTGGCCCGCGAAACCATCGTGGTGGCCGCCCGTGCCGCCGGTATCGCCTGTTTCGACACCGTCTATTCCAACCTGGACGACATGGAAACCTTCCGGAAAGAGGTGGAACTGATCAAGACGCTGGGCTTTGACGGAAAATCCATCATCAACCCTCGTCAGATCGAGGTCGTCAACAGCGTTTTCGTGCCTACGGAGAAGGAAATCAACAAGGCCCGTGCCGTCGTGGCCGCCATCAAGGAGGCTCAGGCCAAGGGCTCCGGCGTCATCTCCCTGAACGGGAAGATGGTGGACCGTCCCGTGGTCATCCGGGCAGAAAGAACCATTGCGCTGGCCGTTGCCGCCGGCGTGCTTGACAAGGAGGAAATGCTATGAGAAACTCGAAAGTAGTCACTTTGGAAGAAGCCATCCGCCGGAGCGGCCTGAAGGATGGCATGACCATCAGCTTCCATCACCATTTTCGCGGAGGCGACAAGGTGGTGAATCTGGTGGTCGATAAACTGGCCCAAATGGGTTTCAAAGACCTGAAACTGGCTGCCTCCAGCCTCTCGGACGTCCACAAGCCCCTGATCGAACATATCCGCAACGGCGTCATCACCGGCATCTCCACATCCGGTCTGCGCGGAGAACTGGCCGATGCCATCTCCCATGGCCTGATGAAAGAACCCGTGGTGTTCCGTTCGCACGGTGGCCGCGGCAGCGCCATCGCCTCCGGCGAACTCAAGATAGACGTGGCCTTCCTGGGAGCCTCCTCCTCGGATGAGCTGGGCAATGCATGCGGCTATTCCCGCAGCGAGAATGCCAAGAGCATCTGCGGCTCCCTGGGCTATGCCCTTCCCGATGCCCGCTATGCCTCCCATGTGGTGGTGATAACGGACGACCTGGTGGCCTATCCCAACATGCCGATGTCCATCCATGCGGCGGATGTCGAATCCGTCGTCGTGGTGGATTCCGTGGGCGACAGCTCCAAGATCGCCGCCGGAGCCATCCGCGACAGCAAGAACCCGCGTGACATCCTGCTGGCCAAGCAGGCCGCCAAGGTAATCATCAATTCCGGACTGTTCGTGGACGGCTTCTCCATCCAGACCGGTACCGGCGGCGCCTCCCTGGCCGCCGTCAAGTACATCCGGGAAGAGATGATTAACCGTGGTATCAAAGCTTCTTTCGCCCTCGGCGGCATCACGGCCCACATGGTCAAGCTGCACGAGGAAGGCCTTATCGGCAAACTTATCGACGTGCAGTCCTTCGACAAAGTGGCGGCCGAATCCATCAAGAACGACCCTTCACACCAGGAAGTATCTTCCGTCGAATATGCTTCCGGGCAGCATCTCGGTTCGGCGACGCACGCCCTGGATATCGTCATCCTGTCCGCCCTGGAGGTGGATACGGACTTCAACGTGAATGTGCTGGTGGGGTCTGACGGTATCATTCGCGGCGCCATCGGCGGTCACCAGGATACAGCGGCCGACAGCGCCCTTTCCATCATCGTGTGCCCGCTCTTGCGCGGACGCATCCCTTGCGTGGTGCCCAGGGTGACTACCCTCATCACCCCCGGCAAGTCAGTGGATGTGGTGGTGACCGAGTACGGAATCGCCGTGAACCCCGGTCGGCCCGAAATGGCAGAACGGCTTAAGAACGCTGGCCTGCATGTCGTGGATATCAAGGATCTGGCTGCCAAGGCAACTTCTGTTATCGGCACTCCGGATCCCCTGCCTTTCGGCGAGAAGGTGGTCGGTGTGGTGATGAACCGCGACGGCTCCGTCCTGGACAAGATCTACAATATCGAGGACTAGGATGTCCGCCATTTCGCTGGAACAACTTCTGGCAAGCAGAGATGCCAGGGTAGAGCATCAGCAGCAGCTGCTGGCGCTTTACCCTGGCGCTTCTCTTGTCTGCCTTACAGTGCAGCTGCCCGGGCCGGTGAAAAGGAATCCGGATTCGCTCCTGATAGGGGGAGCGGGGCTGGCCGCCTTGCTAGACAAGTTCGGCAGTGTGCTGGAACATGTCCAGGTAAAAGACCTGGAAACGGGCTATGAAGCCTATCTGGCCGTGCATCTGCCGCAGCTGCTCGTCAAGAAACGCTGCTGCGAAATAGAGGAGACCCACCCCCTTGGCCGTCTGATGGACCTGGATGTAATTGGCCCGGACGGCCCGGTGGAGCGGGCGGCCGTCGGAAGGGAACCCAGAAAGTGCCTGCTTTGCGCCCTGCCCGCCAGGGTCTGCATGCGCGCCCACACCCATACAGCCGGCGAGCTGCTGGATTTCATTCATAAAACCGTTGCTTTATATGCCGATGAGTAAAGACCGGAAAATCAGGATATTGTTCATTTGTCACGGCAATATCTGCAGGAGTCCGATGGCGGAGTTCATCTTGAAGGCCAAGGTAAAAGCCGCAGGCCTGGAAGACCGCTATTACATAGAGTCTGCCGCCGTCTCTACGGAAGAAATCGGCAATCCCGTCTATCCGCCTGCCAGGCGGTGCCTCCGCCAGCATGGCATCCCGTTCGACGAATATCGCACCGCACGCCAGGTCCGCCGGGCCGATTATGCTGCCTTTGACCGGCTGATCTGCATGGACGGAAGCAATCTCCGATGGCTGTCCAGGCTGATTCCGGAAGATACGCAGGGGAAAGTGAAACTGATGATGCGGTATGCCGGCAGCGGGCGGGATGTGGACGATCCCTGGTATACCGGTGATTTTGAGCAGACTTACCGGGACCTGGACGAGTCGTGCGAAGCCATGTTGGCCGAAGATATTAATACATTCGATTGAAAAACCGTGATTTCTGTAAGAAATTGTAAGAAAATCTTTGGAAATCGATAATAAATAGTTACATTTGCATCGTTGTTCCATAGCAGGCGGAACCGGGAGTATTGGAAAGCTTGCACCGTGATGCAACCCTACGAAAACCTGGACATACAGGAGATCCCTCTGTCTTCTCCTTTCTTCCGCAATAAAGCGGTTGACTTTCTGGCGGCCAACGGGCTCAGACTGGAAAGTGTTGATGTGTATTATACTGTCCAGGATTCCCGCGGAGAAATCCTTGCCGGCGCAGGGCTTTACAAAGACATCATCAAGTGCGTGGCGGTTTCCAGTGAGGCCCGCTCGGGCGGCCTGGTGGCTCCTTTGGTCTCCCAACTGGCGGCGGAGGCGGCATCCAAAGGCTATCTCCAACTCAAACTGTTTACCAAACCGGAAAACCGTTCCGTCTTTGAGAGTCTCGGTTTCCATGAGATCGCATCGGCCCCCAAGGCTGTCCTGATGGAAAACGGCAGGGGACTGGAACAGTATGTCCGCCGCCTGAAAGAGGCCGCTTCCGGTCCGGGCCGCGCAGGAGTGGTGGTGATGAATGCCAACCCGCTTACGCTGGGGCACCAGTATCTGGTGCGGGAGGCGCTTCGTCATGCAGACCGTCTCTTCGTTATCCCTGTCCGGGAAGACCTTTCCCGTTTTCCCACCGCGGAACGCCTGGCCATGATGCAGGCTTCGCTCCAGGGCGCCTGTGTATTGGAAGGTTCCCCTTACCAGATATCTGTAGCTACTTTTCCTACTTATTTCTTGAAAAACTTGTCCGATGCCTCCGAAACCCAGATGCGGTTGGACATCGACCTTTTTGCCCGTCATATCGCCCCGGCACTGGGTGTGGCGGTGCGTTTTGTGGGCAGCGAACCCTCCGACAACCTGACGGCCCGGTACAATGCGCTTATGCAGGAACTCCTGCCTTCCCAGGGAATTGAGGTGGTGGAAATTCCCCGCCTTTCCGATGGGGGAGAACCGGTATCTGCCTCCCTTGTCAGGGCAGCGCTGGACGATGGCCGTTTTGCCGCCGCGGCCGCCCTCACCCCTTCTCCGGTACATCCCTTTTTGCTCGCGGACCTCTGCGACAGGGCCCTTCGCCTCGAACTGGATACTCCGCTGAAACCCGGCCTGGTGGGCCCGGACGGTTCCGGTTCCCATGCCGACATGGACTATGCCCTGATGCAGAAGTCCGTATCGGCCCTCCGCCCTTTCTGGTCCCGGATGGCATGCGCCGCCACGGCGGAGGAGCTTCGGCAGGGCGGGCTGGCCGCAGAAAAGGCCATGCTGGAAGCAACCGGCGGGGTGAATACCCACCGCGGTGCCATCTTTGCCGTCGGCCTTGCCCTCAATGCCTTTGCCCGTCATGCGGAAGTAATTAAGAATGAGGCCGATATGCAAAAGTGTCTGGTCGATCTGGCCGAGACACTTTTGCGTAACCAACAGATATTGAGCCCGTTGGAAAACACGCCCGAAAGTCATGGATCGGCCGCGGTGGCGGCGTACGGCGTAAAAGGCGCCCGTCAGATGGCCCGTGACGGCTATCAGCTGCTTTTCACAGACTGGCTTCCTTATTACAGGTCGATGAGATTCCCGGTCAAACCCGGGATGACATCTCCCGACCGTTTTGACTGGCCATCTTTACAGAAGACCCTGCTCAGGATCATGTCCACCCTGGACGATACCTGCGTGATCCACCGGGTGGGGTATGAACGTGCGCAGCAGGTCCGGCGTGAGGCAGGGGAGCTGCTGGAGCGCTTCAGTGAGGAAAAACTGGAAGCCATGTGTCGGCAATATGCCGCCGAGGGCATCTCGCCCGGAGGTGCGGCCGACATGCTTGCCCTAACGATATTCATGGATTCAATAATTAACAAATAACTTCAAACGATTATGGTAGAACTCATTTCCAAAGGTGTTTATCTGCTTGACGGGAAGACCCTCGCCAGCGAGGCTGCCCTGACTCCCGACGAGGCCCGCGAGAACACCATCGCCTACAAGATCCTCCGCGCCCACGATGTGGACGGCTCCAAGGGCAAGAAGCTCCGCATCCGTTTCGATGCGATGGTTTCCCACGACATTACCTATGTGGGTATCATCCAGACGGCCCGCGCCAGCGGCCTGGAGACCTTCCCGCTGCCGTATGCCATGACCAACTGCCACAACTCCCTGTGCGCCGTGGGCGGCACCATCAACGAGGACGACCACGTGTTCGGCCTGTCCGCGGCCAAGAAGTATGGCGGTATCTATGTGCCGGCCAACCAGGCTGTCATCCACCAGTATGCCCGTGAGGCCCTCACCGCCTGCGGAAACATGATTCTCGGATCCGACTCCCACACCCGCTATGGCTCCCTGGGCAACATGGGTGTCGGCGAAGGCGGCGGTGAGCTGGTGAAGCAGCTCCTCAAGAACACCTGGGACATCAACGCGCCCGAGGTGGTGCTGGTATGGCTGGAGGGCAAGCCCCGCCGCGGTATCGGCCCGCACGATGTGGCCATCTCCCTGGTGAAAGCTGTGTTCGAGAGCGGCTTTGTGAAGAACAAGGTGCTGGAATTTGCCGGCCCCGGCGTCAAGGAACTGCCCATCGATTTCCGCAACGGCATCGACGTGATGACCACCGAGACCACCTGCCTCAGCTCCATCTGGATCACTGACGGGGAGGTGAAGAAATACTTCGAGATGCACAACCGTCCCGAGGCTTACAGGGAACTCCAGCCCGGCAAGGTGGCTTACTACGATTCCATGGTCCGCATCGACCTGAGCACCCAGGAGAGCATGATCGCCCTCCCGTACCATCCGTCCAATGCCATCTCTATCCACGAGCTGCAGGCCGATCCCGAGAAGGTGCTGAAGGCCATCGAGGAAGATACCAAAAAACGTTTCGGCGAGAAGGTGCATCCGGACCTCCTTTCCAAGATCCGTGACGGAAAGGTCTATGCCGACCAGGGCATCATCGCAGGCTGCTCCGGCGGTACCTACGACAACTTGAGCGAGGCGGCCACCATCCTGCGCGGCAAGTCCATCGGCAACGATTATTTCACCATGAGCGCCTATCCGCAGTCTACGCCCGTTTATCTGGCTACCACCCGCAACCACATCGCCGAAGAGCTTCTGGAAGCCGGCGTGGTGATCAAGCCTGCTTTCTGCGGCCCTTGCTTCGGCGCCGGTGACGTGCCGTCCAACAACGGCCTTTCCATCCGTCACACCACCCGCAACTTCCCCAACCGCGAAGGCTCCAAGCCCGGCCAGGGACAGATTTCCATGGTGGCCCTGATGGATGCCCGTTCCATCGCCGCCACGGCTGCCAACGGCGGTGTCATCACCGCTGCCACGGACATCGAATACGAAGACACCCACAAGCCTTATTCCTTTGACGGCCGCATTTACGAGAAGCGTATCTACAACGGTTTCGGCAAGGCCGATCTTTCCCAGGAACTCCGCTACGGCCCCAACATCAAGGACTGGCCCAAGATGTACCCGATGCAGGAGAACATGCTGGTGGAACTGGCCGCTGTCATCCACGACCCTGTGACCACCACCGATGAACTCATTCCTTCCGGCGAGACTTCCAGCTACCGTTCCAACCCCTTGAAACTCTCCGAGTTCGCCCTTTCCCGCCGCGTTCCCGAATATGTAGGCCGCAGCAAGCGCATCCAGGCCGATGACCTTTCCCGCCGCGATGGCAAACTCACAGACGACCTGAAGAAGGTGCTGGCAGTGGCCGGCACCTCTGCGGAAGATACCTCCTTCGGTTCCTGCGTGTTTGCGAACAAGCCCGGCGACGGCAGTGCCCGCGAACAGGCTGCTTCCTGCCAGAAGGTGCTGGGCGGCGATGCCAACATCTGCTACGAATATGCTACCAAGCGCTACCGCAGCAACTGCATCAACTGGGGTATTGTCCCGTTCACCATCGGCCCGGATACTCCGTTCGACTATGAGGTGGGGGACTACGTGTTTGTGCCCGGCATCCGCAAGGCCATCCTCTCCGGTGCTGAGGAGATCGACGCTCAAGTGATTACCAAGAGCGGCGTGAAGCCGATCCACCTGTTCTTCCGCAACCTTACCGCCGATGAGCGCCAGATCCTCGCTGACGGCTGCCTGATGAACTACTATAAGAATAGGAAATAGTTACGTCATGCCCGGCTCCGACCGGGCATCTGCAAGAACATTTAATAAATACTATACCATGGAAAAGATTAAAATGACCACCCCGCTCGTCGAAATGGACGGCGACGAAATGACCAGGATCCTGTGGAAGATGATCAAAGACGAACTCATCCTCCCGTTCGTGGACCTGAAAACCGAGTATTACGACCTGGGCTTGCCTTACCGTGACAAGACTTCCGACCAGGTGACCATCGACTCCGCCAATGCGACCAAGCGTCTGGGCGTGGCCGTCAAGTGCGCCACCATCACCCCCAACGTGCAGCGTATGAGCGAGTACAACCTTCACCAGATGTGGAAGAGCCCGAACGGCACCATCCGCGCCATGTTGGACGGCACCGTGTTTCGTACACCCATCACCATCCCCAGCATCCATCCGGCCGTGAAGTTCTGGAAGAAGCCCATCACCATCGCCCGTCACGCCTATGGCGACGTGTATCGTGATGTGGAAATCCAGACCACCGAGCCCGGTGTGGCCAAGCTCGTTTTCGAAGGAGCTTCCGGCCAGCGCATCGAGGAAGTGATCCATGAGTTTGCCGGTCCCGGTGTCATCGAAGGTATGCACAACACCGACAAGTCCATCAGCAGCTTCGCCCACGCCTGCTTCAAGTATGCCCTTGACGTGAAGGAGAACCTCTGGTTCGCTACCAAGGACACCATCTCCAAGAAGTATGACGGCCGCTTCAAGGCGATCTTCGAGGAAATCTACGAGAAAGAGTACAAGGAGCAGTTCGAAGCCGCCGGCATCGAGTACTTCTACACTCTGATTGACGATGCCGTGGCCCGCGTCATGCGTTCCGAAGGCGGCTTCATCTGGGCTTGCAAGAACTACGACGGCGATGTGATGAGCGACATGGTCTCCACCGCCTTCGGCTCCCTGGCCATGATGACTTCCGTGCTGGTATCCCCGGACGGCAAGTACGAGTATGAGGCCGCTCACGGCACCGTGACCCGTCACTATTACAAGTACCTGAAGGGTGAAGAGACTTCCACCAACCCGATGGCGACCATCTTTGCCTGGAGCGGTGCCTTCCGCAAGCGCGGTGAGCTGGACAACCTCCCGGAACTGGTGAACTACGCCAACCAGCTGGAGCAGGCTTGCTTCGACACCCTGAACGAGGGACTGGAGACCAAGGACCTGGTGAACCTCTCCGAGGGCATCACCCCGAAGGGCCTCACCTCCCTGCAGTTCCTCCAGGAAATCCGCAAACGTCTGGAAAAACGCCTCGGCGCCTAGTTCCATCCGTCACTGCCGGCCCGACCGGCAATCTGCCCTTTTAAAGTCATGCCCGGCTCCGGCCGGGCCTCTTTTGTTTTTTTTTCGAACCTTGTGCAAGATTACTGGTTTTGCCGGTTTAACTGATAAATGATCAGGTATGAAATGGCTGCATAATATGCTGAAGGGCATATCGTTTACGGGAGCTCTTTTCGTTTTTCAGGCGTGCTACGGAACGCCTGCCGTCGACCCGTTGTTTGAAGAATCCGGCCTGGCTCCGATGAACTTCTCCGTCGTCTCCTCCTCCAGCGGAGAACCGCTTTCCGGCATAAGGGTGCTTGTCGGATCGGAATGGGAGCCGGACCGCCGGACAGAACTGGGTGTTACAGGTTCGGACGGTCATTGCCATGTGGAAATACCCTATAGGAGGAATGTCAAAGGTCCTTCGCTTCGTTTCGAAGATCCGGAGGGAGCCCACATCGCCAAGGATACTGTTCTGCTGGACCTGACCGAGCGTGAAGTCCTCATTCAATTGCGTCCGGAATGATGAGGCGTTCTTTTCTGATTCTCTTTTTCTTCCTGGCCGGCACGGGTGTCTATGCCCAGGACGGGGGAAGATCTTGTCCAAAGTCTTTTTCCCTGGAATTGGGTGCAGGTCCCGGGCCGGTGCATACCCGCATGATGTACCCGTCGGCCGGTGCCTTCGCTTCTGAAGGAAAGCGGCCGGACCATTCCAGTGCCATTTATCCTGCCGTGGGCCTTTCCGGAGTCTGGCGTGTGAGCCCGCGGTGGGAATTGATTCTGACGGGAATCCTTTCCTGGAGCCATTTCAAAGTCACGCGATACGATGTGTTCGGAATCGACCCGAAGGGAAATCCCCGTTTCGATCTTTCCCGGGAAGCCGGTACATCTTGGGCGGCGGCCGGTCCCATTGCCTCTCTGACCTTTCAGGGGCGAGTGCTATGGAACCCGAAATGGAAAGTCAGGCTTTATTCGGCCTTTGGACTGGGATTCGCCCCTCAGGCAGCAGATATCTACCCCTTGCCCTCGATAACCCCGGTCGGCGCCCGTTATGAATTCAGCCGCCTCTACCTCTTCACCGACTGTACGCTGGGTCCCGTATCCACCGCCCTCTATTCCGGCCTCGGCTGGCACTTCTAAAAAAGTCCCTCTGACGGGTATACCTTCCTTGTCAGGGACCTTTACAACAAGACCGATGCATACCATGCACAGGCCTATGGCAACGTTCCGCACAAACCATATGATTGCCACCGGGTGTGCCGTAAGTAGTTGAAAATTAGTTGGTTGCGAAAAGGCCGATAGCGAAGGTGCTCCCCAAGCCGTATGATTGCCACCGGGTGAGCTGTATGTGGCTGACAATTAGTTTGTTCTGCAAAACCATGTGGCAATGGTGGGCAATGGCGAGCAAGCGAAGCGGAACGGAGTCCCCTGGACACCCCATACCCCTCCCTACATCACATAAAGAAAGGAGTCAACTCACTTTTGAGTCAGCTCCATGACGAGAATGTGTTAAAGGACGATTATTCGGGGTCTACCAGCCAGTAGAGCTCCCAGACAGAGTCGTTGCAGGGGTTGAGGTTGTTCCCGTCCATCACCGAGGTCTGGTTGATGTCGAGCCAGTTGCTCCACTGGGTGGCGGTGTTGAAGGCGGAAGAAGTGTAGTTGCTGCCATATTTCTGGTACGGCTCGTCTTTTTCCTTGGAATAAATGGAAATGCCGATGCTGAAGGCATGATGTTCCGGGAGCACGCAAACTTCGGCAGCTTCCCCCTTGATATTCTTCCGCAGGGCATAGGGAATGTCCAGGAGATCGGCACATAGGCGTTATCCTTCTCGAACAGATATACCTGATGGGTAGCCATGTCGATATTGGCCTTTTCGGCGGTTTTGTAGTTCTCTACCAGGAAGCTTCCCAGTTTTTTCACTTCGGCATTGATGCCGGCGAGCTTGTCGGAACGCCAGCAGCTGAAGTCGCAGTTTTCCTGGTGGAGGACGTCCTTATTCTCTGCGTCGGGAATATCCTGGAAGCATTCGATGTAGATTTTCTCCAGCTTCTCCTTCTGCAGTTTGGCGGCTTTCTCGAAATCATCCGGGTATGTGTTGATACCTTCTATCAGAAAGGATACAACCTCCATGATGGTACGGGAAACGTGGGAACTGGCAAACTGATAGTCGCAGATGGGAGCCGCCTCGGTGAGTACTTCCAACTGGCCCATCAGGCAGACGAACCAGACGATGGCCTTCAGGTGGGTGTTGGTCTCCTGGAAAGCGGCAGTGACGGTTTTGCAGGAGAGACCCTTCAGGTTGTGGATGTCGTCGTAGATAATGGCCTTGGTGAGGGTTTCATGGCCCAGGTCAAAACCGCCGCCGCTGCCGTAGAACATGATGGTGTATTTGGCGGGGTGGTGTTTGCCGGCACATCGGTACTGTTGTCTTTGTTACAGGAAATGGTGCTCATGGCCAGGGCGACACTGAGGCCGATGAGTACGGAATGAATAAAGTTTTTCATAGTTTGATTGGATTGATTAACGTGCAAAAAAACGCAAAAAAACGCATCTGCACAAGTGCAGGGGCAAGAAGATGCCCGATCAAGCCGGCAATGACGGCGGGTTTTAGCCCAGGGGATAGAAGAGGGATTCGTAGCGGCTGTTCCAGCTGCGGTCGTAGTGTTTGCGGACGGTGCGGGCGCTGGCGAAGGTGACGAAGTTGTCCCAGGCTTCCAGGAAGAGGACGGCGAAGTCGGTGCGCTGATGGAGCGTAAGGGCGAAGAGCGTATAGACAGCCACGATGTAGACATCGGCCCTTTCGCGGTCGTCGGCCTGCGGGGTGGAAGGAGTTACCAGGGTGAGGCGTTCTGCCTGGGCGAAGGCGAGGTCTGCGATGGTGTCGGCCAGGAGGGCCTCTTCGGCGGGCGCATACAGCTGGACACAATAACGCTCGGCGGCATATTTCCGGGCCGATGTCTCTTTCTCCAGGGCCGGCATGGGGCTGGGAAGGGCCGATTCGAAATAACGGGCGAAGTCCGCCTCGCCCCTGAGGAACTTGAGGGCGAGGACGCAGTAGTCCCGTACGGAGGCCTCGATGACCATCGAGTAGGGCGCTTTTTCGTCTATTCCGGACAATATTTCTTGAACCGTAGCCATAAGCAGGCGTAAATATACAAAAAATCTATTAATTTTGTATCGATAGATGCCTGATCCTGTCGGTCATGACGAATAAACATGAGAAACCGGGCATGACGAAAGAATATGAAGATTGTATTTCTTGATGCGATTTCCATGGGGGATGTTTCCATGGATGAGATTGCCGCTTTGGGCGAATTGGTGTGCTATCCCAGCTCCACGGCGGAGCAGGCGCGCGAGCGCGTGCGTGATGCCGATGTAGCCATGTTGAACAAAGTGATTGTGGATGAAGCGTTTCTGGACGCTGCGCCGAAACTCCGGCTCATCTGTGAAGCCGGAACGGGCATCAACAATATAGATGTGAAGCTCTGCGAACAGCGGGGCGTGATTGTGAGGAACGTGGCGGCCTATTCCACCGATTCCGTGGCCCAGACGGCCTGGATGCATATCCTGAATCTTTCCGGCCGTGCTTTCCACTACCAGGATTTTGTCCGGAGCGGAGCCTATAGCAAGAACCCTGTGCACGTGGATTTCGCCCATCCCTTCACGGAACTCGCCGGCAAAACGCTGGGCATCGTAGGCATGGGAGCCATCGGCCAGAAGGTGGCTGCCATCGGCAAGGCTTTCGGGATGAAGGTCATCTATTATTCCACCTCCGGCACCGGCCATTGCAAGGATTACCCCTGTGTGGATCTTCCGGAATTGCTGCAAAGCTCGGACGTGATTTCCATCCATGCGCCTTTCAACGAACGGACGGCGGGACTTATCGGCTATGGGCAGCTGCGCATGATGAAGCCCACGGCCTTCCTGGTGAACACCGGCAGGGGAGGCATCGCGGTGGAGGCCGACCTGGCCCGTGCTCTGGATGATGGTCTCCTTGCGGGGGCGGCGCTGGATGTGTATGTTCGGGAACCGCTTCCGCTGGACAGCCCCCTGATGCACCTGCAGCATCCGGAACGTCTTGTTTTCTCTCCGCACATCGCCTGGTATTCCCGTGAAGCCCGCGCCCGCCTGGCCCATGAAATGGCAGAAAACGTAAAGAAGGGCTGGTAAAAAGTTCAAAAAAAAATTTGCAGATAAAAAAAAACTTACTACCTTTGCGGTGTACTATTAAACTAATACACGTGCAAAGATATGATTTCAATCAAGAATTTAAGCTTCAGTTACGGCTCCAACGAGGTATTGAAAGACATCTCGATGGAGATCCGCGAGGGGAACGTCTATGGTCTTCTCGGTGAGAACGGGGTAGGGAAAACCACCCTTCTCACCTTGTTGTGCGGGCTCAAGAAGCCCCAGAGGGGGAGTATCGACATTGATGGCAGAGAGCCTTTCCGCAGGCAGCCTTCCCTTCTTGCAGAACAGTTCTATCTGCCCGACGAAGTAGCTCCGGTCCATGCCAGGGCTTTGCATTTTACGAAAGAGAACGGCATCCTCTGGCCCTCCTTCGACCTGCAGAAATTCGTCGCTGTCCTGGAAGAATTCGAGGTGGACAAAGACCAGCGGATGGATACCATGAGTGCCGGTCAGCTCAAGAAGACCTGGATTGCCTTCGCCCTGGCCTGCAATGCCCGCCATTATTATATGGACGAGCCCACGAACGGCCTGGACATTCCTTCCAAGGCCCAGTTCCGCAAAGCCATTACCAAGTATGTCTCGGAAGAGGCCGCCGTCATCATCTCCACCCATCAGGTCCGGGACCTGGAAAACGTCATCGACCCCATCATCATCCTGGATAAGCGGGCTGTGCTGGTGAATGCTTCCCTGGAGGAGATTACCGCTAAGATGTATTTCGATTACGGCAACGAAATCAAACCGGACTCCCTCTTTGTGGAGCAGACTCCCGGCGGTACCATCCAGGTGTATCCCAACGTCTCCGGCCAGGAGTCCAAAGTGAACCTGGAGGCCTTCTTCAATGCGGTCCACGCCCATAAAGACGTGGTCAAAGCCATGTTCAACCGATAAAAATGTCCTGCATCATGAAAAACGAAGTATTTGATTTCGGACGTTTCTGGAACTATTTCAAGTTCGACCTCAAGCAGATGTGGCGCAATCACTCCCGTCCGGCCATCGTGATCGGAGGGATGGGGCTGATCGTCTACGTCATCTGGGTGCTGATGGGCCTCATCTTCGGAGGAGGCGTCTGGCAAGGTCCCTCTCTGGGAGCCCGCATTGTAGTGATGGCTGTGGCCTTCATCGTCCTGATGTTCTATCAAACCCGCACCTATGGATATCTCACCGACCGGCGCCAGGGATCGTCCTGGCTGATGATTCCGGCCTCATCGACCGAAAAATTCGTGTCCATGCTGCTGATTACCCTGCTGGTGATTCCTATCCTGTTCGTGGTCGTGTTTTTCTGTGTGGACTTTATTCTCAGCATAGCCGATCCTACCGTGGGGCAGTCCATCCTCGGTGCCGTTTTTTCGGCCGATCTTTCTGCGCTGGGTGACATGTCGCAGTCTGAAAGCATGTTCATGAATTTCTCCAAAGGGCCGATGGCCGCCCTGATGGTCATCAGCCTGATCAATAATTTCCTCTTCTTCCTGCTCTGCGGCCTTTGCTTCAAGCGCTATAAAATTCTGGGCGCCATCGGCGTCACCTTTGCCGTCGAGGTCGTCCTCAGCATCCTGGGAAGTATTTTCATCCCTATGTTCGCCGATAATCTGGTCTACCTTGAAGAAGAATCGGCCTTCCAGATGATGAACGGTGTCTTGAATGCCGTCCTGGTCTTCTCCATCGTCGTTGTCCTCGCCCTTGCTGCCGGCATTTTCTTCCGCATTAAAACCATAAAGCATTAAACCATGGATTTCAACGCAGATAAACCCATCTTCCTGCAGATTGCCGACAGTCTGTGCGACCGCATCCTGGCCGGCACCCTGAAAGGGGAGGAACGGATCCCTTCCGTACGCGAATTCGGGGCCGAGATAGGCGTGAATCCCAATACGGTGATGCGTACGTTCGAAAAACTGACTGCAGACGGTATCATTTACAACAAACGGGGCATCGGCTATTTTGTGGCCCCCGACGCCCGCGAGCAGATTCTCTCCGTCCAGCGGAAAGAGTTTCTGGAAAAAGATGTCCCCGCCATCCGCAAGCGGCTGGACCTCCTGGGCCTGGATGTGTCAATTTTTAACAGTTAAAACCATGAATACATTTGCAATGATCGCCTGCACGGCAGGTGCTACAGCCCTTCTGACTTCCTGTGTCTTCGTGACCTCCAACGGCAATGGAAAAACGGTCCGCTGCAAGGGTCCCGTCCAGACCAAGTCACTGGACCTGAAAGACTTTGACCGGATCACCCTCAACGGTTCCTCCGATATCCAGATATCCCAGCGCGAGACTTTCTCCGTGCAGGTGGAAGCCAATGAAGAAGTGTTCGACCTGATTGACTTCCATGTGGAAAACGGCACCCTGGTGCTCGCGTCCAAGGACCATGTGAACATCCGGGCCGAAAAGTTCGAGGTGACTGTCTGCCTGCCTGTCCTCAAGGATTTTACCCTCAACGGTGCGGCCGACCTGGATTTCAAGGGCGGTTACTACTCCTCGGAGAATCTTGCGCTCAACGTGAACGGAGCCGGTGACCTGGAACTCAACGATATCCAGGTGCCGGAGCTGAGGCTCAGCGTAAACGGAGCCGGTGATGTCGAGTTGAATGACATCGATGTCCAGGCCCTCTCCGTTTCCGTGAACGGTGCCGGCGATGTGGACGTGTCCGGCAAGGCAGACAAAGCCAGTTTCAGCGTGTCCGGGGCCGGTGACATCGACGCACGCAACCTGGCCTGCGAAAACATCGAGACCCATAAGAGCGGCGTGGCTTCCATCCGCACCGCCAAATGATTCCGTGTGCGCAATAATCGTTGACTGATAGTTGTATATAAAAATCGGCCCGGGCAAAAACCCGGGTCGATTTATGTTGATGCCTGCCCTTCTGGCGGGGCCTTCACGGTTACCAGCCAAGGACGTAGGCGAAGATGAGCGGAGCCACGATGGTAGCGTCGCTTTCCACGATGAACTTGGGGGTGTCCGGAGCCAGCTTGCCCCAGGTGATCTTCTCGTTGGGGACGGCGCCGGAATAGGAACCGTAGGAGGTGGTGGAATCCGAAATCTGGCAGAAATAGGCCCAGAGGGGAGTGCCTTCCCAGCCCAGGTCCTGTTCCATCATGGGAACGCAGCAGATGGGGAAATCGCCGGCGGTACCGCCGCCGATCTGGAAGAAGCCGACGCCGGGGGCATTCTTCTTGTACCAGTCTACCAGGAACATCATCACTTCCACGCCCTGGATGACCATGTGAGGGTCATATTCTCCGCGGATGACGTGTGCGGTAAAGATATTGCCGGTGGTGCAGTCTTCCCAGGCGGGGCAGATGATGGGGATGTCCTTCTCGCAGGCGGCTACCACCCAGCTGTCCTTCGGGTCGATCTCGTAGTACTGCTCCAGAACGCCGCTGCGGATCATCTGGTAGATGAACTGGTAGGGGAGATATCTCTTGCCCTCTGCCTTGGCCTTGTCCC
>JAFUWW010000097.1 GCA_017471085.1 Bacteroidales bacterium
CTGTTCATGGACGTGGATGGGGAAGAACCGGTCATTACGGTGGACACTGGCGGGGCTTCCTTCCTGTCGGCCGATATCATCAAGGGCAGCCTCCTTCGGATCGTGCCCGGCGGATACGGCTGCGCCACCCTTACGCTCACCGCCACCGACGCTCTCGGTGCATCGGCCTCGACGTCTTTCCAGGTGGCTGTGAAGGTTGCCAAAGGAAAGGCGGACGTCTATCCGGTCCCCGCGCAGGATGAGGTCTTTTTCTGGGTCGATTCCCTGGAGATGATTCCCCTGACGGTTGCGTTGTATTCGGCCTATGGAGACGATGTTCTCACCGCCGTCCTTCAGGGCAGCGTGTTCCAGCCTGCCAGCCTGGACATTTCCGACCTTGCACCAGGCAAATACGTCGCCATACTCAAGTACGGCGACGTATCGGAAAAGGTGCAGGTCGTAAAAATCTAAAGCGTATCCTGCTTGAGGCTTTCAATGTAGCGGGCGATCCTGTTCAGCTGCGTAGGGATGGCGATGCTCTGCGGGCAGTGTGACAGACATTCGCCGCAGGCGATGCAGTGATCGGCCTGGCGGACGGTGGCGACGGCCCGGTCGTAACTTACCAGATAGGCTTTCTTCAGTTTCTGATACTCCTTCTGTTCACGGCTCTGGGCGTAGGTGCCGGCCGTGATGGCGCGGTTGTAATGCTGGAAAGTGCCGGGGATGTCGATGCCCCAGGGGCAAGGCATGCAGTATTTGCAGTCCGTGCAGTTGATCATCGGATATTCCATCATCTGGACGGCCATCTCTTCCATGAACTCCAGTTCTTCTTCCGTGAGCGGCTTGAAGTGCGTGAAAGTCTTGATGTTGTCCATGAGAGGATCCATGTTGGTCATGCCCGAGAGGGTGCACAGCACGCGCGGGTGGCTGCCGCAGAAACGGAAGGCCCATGAGGCGATGCTCTTGTCCGGTTCACGCTCCTTCATCTGGCGGGAAATGCCTTCCGGCACATTGGCCAGACGGCCGCCCAGCAGCGGTTCCATGATGACGATGGGGAGTTCGCGCTTGTCCAGCTGCTCGTAGAGGTAATCGGCATTGACGTTCCGCACGCCGTCAGCGTGTTTCCAGTCTACATAGTTCATTTCGATCTGCACGAAATCCCAGATCTGCTCGCCGGAATCGTACATTTCCATGAAGTAGTCGAACTCGTTCTTGGCACCGTGGAAGGAGAAGCCCAGGTTGCGGATGCGTCCGGCCTCTTTTTCCTTCCGGAGGAAATCCATCATGCCGTTCTGCACATAGCGCTGGTTGAAAGCGTCCTTGCCGCCCCGGCCGATGGAATGGAGCAGGTAGTAGTCGAAATAATCGGTCTTGAGCTGCTCGAACGAGTCGTGGTACATCTTGATGGATGCTTCGGGCGACTGGTCTCCGAAATTGGACAGCTTGGTGGCGATGTAGTATTTGTCCCTGGGATGGCGGCTGAGGGCGATGCCGGCCGCTTTCTCCGACTGGCCCATCAGGTAGGCGGGAGAGGTGTCGAAGTAATTGATTCCGTGCTCGAGGGCGTAGTCCACCATCTCGTTCACGGCTTCCTGGTCGATGACGCTGGGCCGGCCGTTGGCGTCGGTGAGCATGGGCCAGCGCATGCAGCCGAAGCCGAGGAGCGACACTTTGTCCCCGTTGCGGTTGTTGGTGCGGTAGACCATCTCTTCCGGGCCCTCGGGTTCCGGCGTGGAGGTTTTCTTGGGGGCGCAGGCCGATGCCAGGGCGGCAGCGCCGGTTATCTTGATGAAATCTCTTCTTTTCATAGGGCTCTACAACAAATGTTCGTTCCTTCCGTTTACGGTAATGGCGCTGACAGGGCGCACAGGGCAAAGGTTCTCGCAGGCTCCGCAGCCGATGCAGATCTCCTCCGAGACCACCGGGTATTTGTGGCCGGTTTCCGGATTCTCCACCAGTTGGATGGCGCCGGTAGGGCAGGTGCGGGCGCACTTGCCGCAATCGGCCTTGCCTGTGGCGGAAACGCAGGTGGCAAGATTGACGGCAGCGTAACCGACGTGATAGTTGGTCTTCTCTTCCTTGGTGATCCGCTGGATGGCACCGGCGGGGCAGAGTTCCGAGCAGCGGGTGCACTCCGGACGGCAGTAGCCTTTCTCGTAGCTCATCTGCGGCTGCATCAGGTGCTGCAGGTCCGTGGAAGGACGGAGTACGTTGTTGGGGCATTCGGCCACGCACAGCTGGCAGGCGGTGCAGCGGCGGTAGAAATCTTTCACGCTCCTGGAGCCGGGAGGGGTGAGGGGCGTCTCGCGCTCGGGAGCCTGCTTGGGCAGGACATCCGCGAAACCGCCGTCGACCTTCTTGGCCGTTTCCTGTGCGCGGGCCTGAACGCCCTTCAGCGCTGCGGCCCCCACCACGGCCACCGTTCCCGCCATCATGGCCCGGCGGGATGCCCGATCGGCGTCGGGCGTGGCGTCACGCCCGGCTTGACCGGGAGACTTTCCCCAGGCATAGCGGTACTTCAGGGCGCCGAACTTGCACTGGTCCAGGCAGTTGAAGCAGTCTACGCAGCGGGAGTAGTCGATGGTCTGGCTATCCTTGGTGATGTTGATGCACTGGGCCTTGCAGTGGTTTTCGCAGGCCTTGCATTTCTTGCATTTTTCCGTGTCGATGACAGGACGGAACATGGAGAAGCGGGAGAGGAAACTGAGGGTGGTGCCCACAGGGCATACCGTGTTGCAGTAGGTGCGGCCGCCCTTGAAGGAAAGGGCTACCACCAGCACCAGCATGGCGATGGCGATGAGGAAGGTGGGCAGGCTCCTGATCCAGACCTCTTTCTCATAGAAGGTATAGCTGCCGGCGCGTTCGCTCAGCCATGCCAGCAGGTTGTTTCCCCATAAATAGACGGGCTGCAGCAGGTTCTGCACCATGCGGCCGTAGGCGCTGTAAGGGGCCAGGAGGGCCACAAAAGCCTGTACGCCGGCAACAAGCGCAATGATGAACAGGGCCCAGATGCCGTAACGGAGCCATTTGAGTTCTTTCTTGAACTTGTACGGCCTTTTGCTGCGGAGGGTTCCCAGGTGGGAGACACCATCCTGGAAAACGCCCAGCGGGCAGATGACGGAACAATAGACGCGGCCAAACAGCAGGGTAAGCACCACCAGAAGGGCGATAACCACGAAGTTCAGGGCCAGCACGGCGGGGAGAAACTGGAGCTTTGCCATCCAGCCCAGCCATCCGTGCAGGGCTCCGGTAAAGTCCAGGAGCAAAAGGGTGATTCCAGCCCAGAACAGTACGGCGAGGATAACTCTAAGTTTTTTAAGCATAGTCCTTTTATTCATTGTTAATATGCAAAGATAATATTTTTCAAAAATATTGCTATATTTGCAACCGCACAAAACTGAGAAATATGTTACCTAAAGCGAAAGAAATCGTAGATGCGGCCGAACTCAAGATGCAGGACGCAGTAGATTACCTCGAGGAGGACCTCAAGAATTACCGGGTGGGAAAAGCCTCTCCGGCCATCCTGAATCCCGTCATGGTAGACTATTACGGTACGGCCACTCCGCTTAACCAGGTTGCATCCGTAACCACGCCGGACGCCAAGACCATCGCCATCCAGCCTTGGGAACGCAATATGATCGGCAAAATCGAAAAGGCCATCCTGGACGCCAACGTAGGGCTTACCCCCTCCAACAACGGTGAAATCATCCGCTGCATGGTGCCCGCCCTCACGGAGGAGCGCCGCAAAGATCTCATCAAGAAGGCGAAGGCCCAGGGTGAAACCACCAAGGTGACCATCCGCAATGCCCGCCGGGACGGAATCGACCTCCTCAAGAAGGCCCAGAAGAACGACGGCCTCTCCGAGGACGGCGAGAAGGAAGGCGAGGTCGAACTCCAGAAAGTCACCGACAAATGGGTGAAGAAGGTGGACGAGGTCATTGCAGCCAAGGAAAAGGATATCCTTACCGTGTAATGAAAAGGGTCGCCATCCAAGGATACAAGGGCTGCTTCCACGAACAAGCAGCCCGTTTATTTTATGACGACCAGTCGCTCCCCATCCTGGAGTGCGACACCTTCGCCGGTCTTTTCTCCGCCTTGGACGAAGGGAAGGCCGATGCGGCCGTAATGGCCATCGAAAACACCGTCTCCGGCGGTCTCATCCATAATTTCGAACTGCTCAGGGAGAGCGGCAGGAAGGTGAAGGGGGAGGTATACATCCGCATCCAGCAGAACCTGATGGCCCTTCCCGGCCAGCGCCTGGAAGACATCCGCGAAGTCCGTACCCACTACATGGCCATCAACCAGACCCGCCCCTTCTTCGTGCACCATGCACCCTGGATCCGGCTTTCCGAATCGGAGGACACGGCCAAGAGCGCGGCCGACCTGGCCGCCTCCCGGGAAAAAGGCGTAGGCGCGGTGGCATCGGCCCTGGCGGCGGAACTCTACGGGCTGGAAATCCTGGCCGAAGGCATCGAAACCTACAAGCAGAATTTCACCCGCTTCCTGGTGCTGGACGATGCACTGGAAGTGCCCGGGGCCGATATCGACAAAGCCTCCCTGTGCTTCACCCTGCCGCACAAGCCGGGTTCGCTGGCCCAGATTCTCACCATCCTGTCGTTCTACGACATGAACCTTACCCGCATCCAGTCGCTCCCCATCCCCGGAAAGGAGTGGCAGTATTTCTTCTATGCCGATATCAAATTCGACAGCCTTCACCGCTACAGGCAGGCGCTTTCCGCCGTGCGCCCGCTCATCGAAGATTTCCAGATTTTAGGCGAATACAAAGCAGCATTATAAAACGAACGATATGATTATCCAACCCGCCAACAGGACCTTGTCGGTCAAAGAGTATTATTTCTCCATCAAGAACAAGGAAATCGCCCGCCTCAATGCGGAGCGCGCCGCCAAAGGACTGGACCCTGTCATCAACCTGGGCATCGGTTCGCCGGACGGTTCTCCCGCTCCGGAGGCCGTGGAGGCTCTTTGCGAGTGTGCCAGGAAAGCTGGTGTGCACGGCTACCAGAGCTATGTGGGCATTCCGGAACTCCGTGACGCCATCGCCGCCTGGTACAGGCGTTGGTACGGCGTAGAGCTGGACCCCGCCTCCGAAATCCAGCCCCTCATGGGCTCCAAGGAGGGCATCCTGCTCCTTTCGCTGGCCTTCCTGAATCCCGGCGACAAGGTGCTGGTCCCGGACCCCGGCTATCCCACTTATACATCGGCCACGCTCATGTGCGAGGCGCAGCTGGTCAAGTACGACCTGGTGGAGGCCGACGGCTGGTATCCGGACTTCGACGCCCTGGAGAAAACGGACCTTTCCGGCGTCAAGCTCATGTGGGCGAACTATCCCAACATGCCTACGGGCGCCCCTGCCCGCCGGGATGTGTTCGAGCATCTGGTGGCTTTCGCCCGCAAGCACCGGATCCTGCTGGTGAACGACAATCCCTACGGCTTTATCCTGAACGAGCCGCAGTCCATCCTGTCTGTCCCCGGCGCCCGTGAAGTGTGCCTGGAGATGAATTCCCTGTCCAAGAGCCACAACATGGCCGGCTGGCGTGTGGGCATGCTCGTAGGCGCGGCCGACGTAATCAAGGAAGTGCTCAAGGTGAAGACCCAGATGGATTCCGGCATGTTCCGGGGCATCCAGGAGGCTGCCGTCGTGGCCTTGAACCAGGGACCCGAATGGTACGGACGGCTGAATGACGAATACCGTGCCCGCCGGGAAGTCGCCTGCCGCATCATGGATGCCATCGGCGCCACCTATGACCGGAATGCCGGCGGCCTGTATGTCTGGGGGAAGGTGGATCCCGCCGCCTTTGAACCGGGTGAGAAATGCGTGGCGGAGCAGATGTCGGACTTCCTCCTGTACAATGCCGGCGTCTTCCTTACGCCGGGGTTCATCTTCGGGAAAAACGGTGCCGGACACGTGCGCATCTCCCTTTGCGCCAACGTTCCCACCCTTACGCGGGCGCTGGAAAAAGTGCAGCTTTGCGTAAAATAAGGTTTTTGTGGTAAGTATTTGAGAATGAGAGATGTAAAGAAAACAGTCGGAATCATAGGCCTGGGCCTGATAGGCGGGTCGATGGCCATCGACCTCAAGCGCCGCGGCTTCGCCTCCAGGGTGCTGGGCGTGGAGCAGGTGCCCCTGAATGCGGAAGCCGCCCTCAAGATAGGCCTTGTGGATGAAGTGGTTCCGTACGAAGAATGCATAGAACGGGCCGATATCATCGTGGTAGCCGTCCCGGTGGGTTCGGCCGTGGGCCTGGTCTGTGACATCCTGGACAAATTCCAGGCGGGAGCAGAGGCCTCTGCCCCCGTCTGGAAAGACAAGATTGTCATCGACGTCTGTTCCACCAAGGAGCAGATCTGCCTGGCTACGCACTATCACTCCTGCCGCAGGCAGTTCGTCTCCACCCACCCCATGGCGGGAACGGAGTACAGCGGCCCCTGGGCTGCCATGCCCGGCCTTTTTGACGGCCGCGCCTGCATCTTCGCCAATTCGGAAGAATCGGCCCCCAAGGCCCTCAGGACCATCGAAGAGATGTACGACGTGCTCAACATGCGGCCGCTTTACATGGTGGCTTCGCAGCATGATGTGCACACGGCCTATGTCTCCCATATCTCCCATGTGACGTCCTTCGCCCTGGCACTGACCGTGCTGGACAAAGAGAAGGACGAGAAGCACATCTTCGACCTGGCCTCCGGCGGCTTCTCCTCCACCGTCCGCCTGGCCAAGTCCAGCGCCGACATGTGGGTCCCCATCCTCACGCAGAACCGCGACAACGTGCTGCACGTGATGGATACGTATATAGAGAAAATGAAGGACTTCCGGGAAGCTGTGGCCGACTTCGACGAAGACCGCATCCGGGAACTCATCTGCGAGGCCAACCGGATCAAAAAGATTATCAGATAATGGCAAACGAACTGGATATCATCCCCGGAACCGGGTGGGGCTTCTTTACCCTGCCCAGGCCAATGTGCATTGCAGGCCCCTGCAGTGCGGAAACTGAAGAACAAGTGATGGAAACGGCCCGCGGACTGGCCGCCTTCGGCATCCACGTATTCCGTGCAGGCATCTGGAAGCCCCGGACGCATCCGGGCAGCTTTGAAGGCGTGGGAACGCCCGGTCTCAAATGGCTGAAGCGCGTGAAGGAAGAGCTGGGCATGAAGATCTGCACCGAGGTGGCCACCGAAAAACACGTGCTGGAATGCATCAAATACGGCGTGGACATGGTGTGGGTGGGCGCCCGCACATCGGCCAATCCCTTCCTGATGCAGGAAATTGCCGATGCCCTCAGCGGCACCGACATGCCCGTGCTGGTGAAGAACCCCGTGAATCCGGACCTGGACCTGTGGATTGGCGCCCTGGAGCGTCTGAACCGCGCCGGCATCCGGAAGCTGGGCGTCATCCACCGCGGCTTTTCCACCTCGGCCCCCATCGCCTACCGGAACGACCCGGGCTGGAAAATCGCCATCGAGCTCCGTACCCGCTACCCGCAGCTCGCTTTCTTTGCCGATCCCTCCCACATGGCGGGGGACCGCAAATACCTGCAGGAACTCTCCCAGCGGGCGATGGACCTGGGCCTGGACGGCCTGATGGTGGAGTCCCACTGCGACCCTTCCTGCGCCCTGAGCGACGCTAAACAGCAGCTCACCCCGGCCGCCCTGCAGCAGCTGCTGGAGAGCCTGGTGATCCGCGAAAACACCTCCGACAACGAGGCCTACCGGGAGGGTATCGACGCCCTCCGCGCCCGGATTGACGTGCTGGACGAGAACCTCCTCAAGCTCCTGCGCGACCGGATGGATGTGAGCCAAAAGATAGGCCAGTACAAGAAAGACCACAACGTGGCCATCCTCCAGGCGGGCCGGTGGGAGCAGCTCCTCTCCGACATGGTGCGGAAAGGGGCGGAGTACGGCCTCTCGGAAGCCTCGGTGCGGGCCATCATGACGGCCATCCACGACGAAAGCGTCCGGGTGCAGAACGAAGTACTGGAGCAATGATTTCTTTTTGGGACGATAGTGACCGGGATTGTACGGAATCGGCCTTCGTTCTTGGAATTATTGACTAAACTTGCAGCAACAAACCAAACCCATATGAAAAAGACACTGTTTTCCATTGCCATCCTCGCCGCGGTGCTGACGGGATGCGCACAGCAGGACAAGACCATCGTCAAAGTGGAAGGTGGTCAGGTACAGGGGGTGGAAACCTCCATCGAAGGCGTTTATGTTTACAAGGGCATCCCGTATGCCGCCGCTCCGGTGGGAGACCTCCGCTGGAAGGCTCCGCAGCCGGTAACGCCGTGGGAAGGGGTGAAAGTGGCCGATACCTTCGGCGCCCCCTGCCTGCAGGACGCCCATGCTCCCGGCAATCCCTATACCAGCGAGTTCTTCTTCGAAGGCGACCCTGAATTCAGCGAGGACTGCCTGTACCTGAACGTGTGGACCAAGGCTCCCGGCGAGCCCGGAAAGAAGTTGCCCGTGGCCCTGTGGGTCCATGGCGGCGGCTACACCGCCGGCTGGGGATGGGAACCTGAAATGGACGGTAAAGTGTGGGCGTCCAAGGACGTGGTGCTGGTCACCTTCAACTACCGCCTGGGCGTGTTCGGCTTCCTGGCCCATCCACTGCTGAGCGCCGAGAATGAGCACGGCGTTTCCGGCAACTACGGCCTCCTGGACCAGATCGCCGCCGTGAAGTGGGTCCACGACAACATCGCCGCTTTCGGCGGAGACCCGGACAATATCACCGTCTTCGGCCAGAGCGCCGGCGCCGGCAGCGTGAAGAACCTGGTGAGCTCGCCGCTCACCGGCAACCTGATCAAGAAGGCCATCATCCAGAGCGGCGGCGGTGTCTCCGACCGTCCCATGCTGCAGGCTACCGGCCTGGAGCAGATCGCCGAGGCCAACAAGGCCATCTTCGACTGGGCAGGTTACGATACGCTGGAGAAGATGCGGGCGGCGTCGGCCCAGGATATCTTCGCCATCAACACCCGTTATCGTCAGGAAACCGGCCAGTGGGGCGGCATCAGCACCTCTCCCATCGTGGACGGTTACGTGAGCCCCAAGAGCTTTGACGATGCCGCACGGGAAGGCTCCATCAAGGACATCCCTTACATGATCGGCTATACGCTGGACGATATGGGCATGCTGGCCCAGGGTATCGATGCTTTCTGCGCCCTGCGCAACGCCGCCGGAAAGCCCGTGTATGCCTATCAGTTCGCCCGTCCGCTCCCGGACACCGATCCCGCCACCCACGGCATGAAGGGTGCCTTCCACTCCTCCGAGCTCTGGTACACCTTCAACTCCCTGGACCGCAGCGACCGTCCCTTCACCGAGGCCGACAAGGTCCTGGCCGACCACATGAGCACCTGCTGGACCAACTTCGTAAAGACCGGCAACCCCGGCGAAGGCTGGACTGCCTACACCCAGGCAAGCCCGGACTACATGGTGTTCAAACTCTCCGAAGACGGCCTCTCCGATGCCTCCGCCATGGGCAAGCCCATCTACAAGGAACCCGAAGACTTCATGGCTATGATGCGCACGGCCGCCGCTGCCTCCAACCAGTAGTAAGCGTGAAATTTTTGCAGAAAAATACCTGCACATGAAACGACTGCTGTCCCTATTGCTTGCCGGCTGCCTGGCGCTGCCCGGCCTGGCCCAGACCCTGCTGCTGTATCAGGAGAATCCGGCCGAAAACACGGAAGAGGTCACCTACGATGCTTCCGGCGAGGTGTCCCAGTACCGGAAAGTGAATACGCCGTCCCTGACGGTGAGCCTTCCGGAGACCGGCAAGGCCGACGGATCGGCCATTCTCATCTTCCCCGGCGGCGCCCTGGTGTCCCTGTCCTGGGATACGGAGTTCCGGCAGATTGCCGCCTGGCTCAACGAGCGGGGCGTGGCGGCCATCGGCGTGAAGTACCGCCTCCGCAGCGGTTTCCCCACCATGCCGCGGCGGGAACCATCGGCCGGCCCAACGCAGCAGTCCGACAAGTTCCTGATGATGCAGGGGCAGATTTACGATTTCACGGAGCTTCACAGCGCCAACACCAGCCCTTCCGAGCCGGACCCTTCCGACAGATCCACCGACAATGCCGCTGCCGATGCCCTTCGCGCCATGGAGCTGGTGAAAGCCCATGCCGATGAGTGGGGAATAGACCCTTCCCGGATTGGTTGGATGGGCTTTTCGGCCGGCGGCGGCGTGGCCCTGGCGGCCCTGATGAAAGCCCGCCCGGAAGAGATGCCCGCCTTCCTCTGCTCCGTTTATGGCCCTTCGCTGGTGGATATCACCGTGCCTGAAAACGCTCCCAAACTGTATGTGGCTGTCCACGCCGACCATCCCAACGTAGCTGCCGGCTGCATGGCCCTTTTCATGGAATGGAAAAAGGCCGGGGCCGATGCCGAAATCCACGTTTACGATGCCGTCACGGGCGGCTTCTTCGGCGGCATGGGCCAGAACGCCGTGCAGAACCCCACTCCGGAGGGGTACTGGCTCCACACCTTCTACAGCTGGATGGCCGCCAACGGGTTCGCCCGCCCCTGAGCAGCCCTCACCGGGCCGCCCACCTGCTGGGCTTTGAGTACGTCCATCACTTCAACCGGGTCTTCAAGAAGGTGACCGGAATCACTCCGGGCGAATATTTGGGGAGATAAAAGAAAAATGCTTAAATTTGTAAGATATAATTCGTAATCTCTCTATGGAAAGAAAAATCAATACCATCGGCGTCCTCACTTCCGGGGGCGATGCACCCGGCATGAATGCGGCCATCCGCGCCATTACCCGTACCGCCCGTTTTCACAGTATGAACGTGGTGGGCGTGATGCGGGGCTATCAGGGCCTCATCGACGGGGAGTTCGTGAAATTCACCTCTTCCTCCGTGTCCAACACCATCCAGCGCGGCGGAACCATCCTCAAGACCGCCCGCAGCAAGGCTTTCATGGAGGCCGAAGGCCGGAAGAAGGCCTACGAGAACATGGTGGCGGCCGGGATAGACGCCCTGGTGGTCATCGGCGGAAACGGCTCGCTTACAGGTGCGCAGCTCTTCGCCCGGGAGTATGACATCCCCATCATCGGCCTGCCGGGCACCATAGACAACGACCTTTACGGGACAGACTCCACCATCGGCTACGACTCTGCCCTGAACACCATCGTGGAATGTGTGGACAAGATCCGGGATACCGCCAACAGCCACGACCGCATCTTCTTCATCGAAGTGATGGGCCGTGACGCGGGCTTTCTGGCCCAGAACAGCGCCATCGCTTCCGGGGCTGAGGCCGCCATCATTCCGGAAAGTGCCACCGACGTGGACCAGCTGGCCGAATTCATCGAGCGGGGCAAGCGCAAGAGCAAGAACAGCGCCATCGTGCTGGTGTCGGAAGCCCAGAAAGACGGCGTAGGCGGAGCCCTTTATTATGCCGACCGTATCAAGAAAGAGTATCCCCAGTTCGACGCCCGCGTCACAATCCTGGGTCACCTGCAGCGGGGCGGAAAGCCCAGCGCCTACGACCGGATCCTGGCCTCCCGTATGGGGTACGCCGCCATCGAGGCCCTGCTGGAGGGCCAGCGGAATGTGATGATCGGCATTAAAAACGACGAAATCGTTTACGTGCCCATCTCCCGGGCCGTGAAGATGAACAAGCCCATCAACCAGGAGCTGATCGCCGTACTCAACGTGCTTTCCATGTAGGCCATGATCTATCGCGCAATTCTGGCCATCAGGCATTTCCTCTACGACAAGGGCTGGAAAAAATCCATCCAGGCCGATATCCCCGCCATCTGCGTCGGCAACATCACCGTGGGCGGGACCGGCAAGACTCCGCATACGGAGATGGTGCTCCGGAAGCTGCTCGGAAGCGACGACTGGGCCTACAGCAACATCGCTGTCCTCTCCCGCGGCTACAAACGCAAGTCCAAGGGCTTCCAGAAGGTGCCCCGGGAAGGAACGGCCCTGCTTTATGGCGACGAGCCCCTGCAGATGGCCCGGAAGTTCCCTGCCGTCACCGTGGCGGTGGACAAGAACCGTGTGGAGGGCCTCCGTTTCCTCACGCACCCCGAAGAGCTGGAAAGCGCCAAAAAAGCCCGCCGCTGCCTCGACAAGAACGTGCCCAAGGCCGATCTGGTGGTACTGGACGATGCCCTTCAGTACCGGAAACTCCGTCCGCACCTGAACATCGTCCTGGTGGATTACAACCGGCCGGTACACAAGGACCACCTGCTGCCCTGGGGCCGGCTCCGGGACCTGAAAAGCCGCCTGAAGGTGGCGCAGATGGTGATTGTCACCAAATGTCCGGCCTATGTCGACGACTGGGAGCGGGGCAAATGGCGGAAATACCTCCGCCTCAGGGAAGACCAGAAGCTTTTCTTCACCACCTTCACATACGGGTCGATGGAGCCCGTATTTCCGGAAGGAGACCCCCGTTACACCTACTCCAAGCGCCTGGTGCTGTTCACCGGCATCGCCAACGACGCCCCCCTCAGGAGCTATCTCTCGGATACGTACAAAATTGTCCGCCGGATAGGCTTCCCGGACCATCACAAATACACCCGGGCCGATATCCGCTCGCTCGTGGGCGCCGTGAAGGAATTCCCCACCGCCTGCCTGGTGACCACGGAGAAGGACGCACAGCGCATCGTGGACGTGAAAAAGGTCCCGGAAGAGCTTCAGAAGCGTATTTTTATGATTCCTGTCCAGGCTTCCTTCCTTACGCCGGAGGAAGAATCGGCCTTTGAGGCCTGTCTGTTGGAAAACCTGCGAAAAGTTACAAATACCCAAGAAATATGAGAAACCTGAGCCTTGCCTGTGCAGCCGTTGCGGCTGCCATGGCCGTTTCCTGCGGCCAAAACGTCAAGAAAGCCTTTGACGGACCCGCCTATCTGGACGAATCCCGTCCGCTGGAAGAGCGCGTAGAGGATGCCCTCTCCAGGATGACGACGGAAGAAAAAGTGGCCCTCACCCACGCCCAGTCCAAATTCAGCAGCGCCGGCGTGCCTCGCCTGGGCATTCCGGAAGTCTGGTGTACGGACGGTCCCCACGGCATCCGGGCCGAAGTGCTCTGGGACGAATGGGACCAGGCCGGCTGGACCAGCGATTCCTGCACCGCCTTCCCGGCCCTCACCGCCCTGGCCGCTTCCTGGGACCCTTCCCTGGCCGGCCTGTACGGAACGGTGATTGGCGAGGAGGCCCGCTACCGCAAGAAAGACGTGCTGCTGGGGCCCGGCGTGAATATCTACCGCACCCCGCTCAATGGCCGTAATTTCGAGTATATGGGCGAAGATCCCTATCTGTCCAGCCGCATGGTCGTCCCCTACGTGCAGGGCGTCCAGAGCAACGATGTGGCCGCCTGCGTGAAGCACTATGCGCTGAACAACCAGGAAACGGCCCGCTTCTTTACCAATGTCACGGTGGATGACCGCACCCTGTACGAGATTTACCTGCCGGCCTTCAAAGCGGCGGTGGACGGCGGCGCCTGGGCCATCATGGGCTCCTACAACCTGTACAAGGGCCAGTGGAACTGCCACAACCAGTATCTGCTGAACGACATCCTCAAAGGCGAATGGGGCTTCGACGGGGTGGTCATCAGCGACTGGGGCGGCGTGCACGACACCGACCAGGCCATCCGGAACGGCCTGGATATGGAGTTCGGTTCCTGGACCAACGGCCTCACGATGGGCAAGACCAATGCCTACGACTCCTATTTCCTGGCTACCCCTTATCTGGAGCGCATCCGCAGCGGGAAGGTGGGCACCACCGAGCTGGACGACAAGGCCCGCCGGATCCTTCGCCTGATTTTCCGCACCAGCATGAGTCCGGAGCATAAGACAGGCAAGTTCACCTCGCCGGAGCACTATGCCGCCGCCCGCAAGATCGGGGCCGAGGGCATCGTCCTGCTCAAGAACGAAGGCGGTATCCTGCCGCTGAAGGGGGCGAAGAAAATCCTGGTGGTGGGCGAAAACGCCATCAAGATGATGACCGTGGGCGGAGGCTCCTCCTCCCTGAAGGCCCAGCACGAAGTATCTCCGCTGGACGGTCTCCGCGAGGCCCTTCCCGGCGTGGAGGTGGTCTACGAGCGCGGTTACGTGGGTGACGCCGGCGGCGAGTACAACGGTGTGACCACCGGTCAGGACCTCTCCGACAAACGCTCCGCCGCCCAGCTCATCGCCGATGCCGTGAAAGCCGCCCAGGGGGCCGATTACGTCATCTACATCGGCGGCCTCAACAAGAGCGACTATCAGGATGCAGAGGGCAACGACCGCCAGCAGTATGGCCTGCCTTACGGCCAGGATGCCGTGATCGAGGCACTGGCCGCCGCCAATCCCAGACTGGTGGTGGTGAACATCTCCGGCAACGCCGTGGCCATGCCCTGGGCCTCCAGGGTCCCTGCCATCGTCCAGGACTGGTACCTGGGCAGCGAGGCCGGCCATTCCCTCGCCGATGTGCTCACCGGCGCCGTAAATCCCTCCGGCAAGCTTCCGTTCACCTTCCCGGTGGCCCTGGAAGACGGCCCGGTCAAGACGCCGGAGCAGTTCCCCGGCCTTCCCGGCGACAAGAAGTGGGAAAGCAGCTTCGGCTCCGTCCCCATCCTGGAAGAGACGTATTCCGAGGGCATTTACGTGGGCTACCGCTGGTATGAGGCCAAGGAGGTGACTCCGCTGTTCCCGTTCGGCTACGGCCTCAGCTACACCACCTTCGCCTATGGCGAGCCCAAGGTGTCCAAGACCGTTACCACCGACGGTGCCGTAACCGTAAGCGTTCCCGTAACCAACACCGGTTCCGTGGCCGGCGCCGAGGTGGTGCAGTTCTATGTCTCCGATCCGGAGTCTTCCGTCGACCGTCCCGTGAAGGAACTCAAGGGCTTCGACAAGGTGTTCCTGCAGCCCGGTGAAACCAAGACCGTATCCGTGCAGCTGACCCGGGAGTCGCTCAGCTACTTTGATGCAGGCAAACATGCCTGGGTGGCCGAACCCGGCCGCTTCGATGTGCTGGTAGGCGCCTCTTCGGCCGACATCCGCGGTACCGTAAGCTTTGAACTGAAGTGAAAATCGGTCCGATAGACCTTGGCGAGCGTCCGGTCACATTGGCTCCGATGGAGGATGTGACCGACGCTTCTTTCCGCATCCTTTGCAGGGAGGCGGGCGCCGCCATGGTCACCACGGAATTCGTGAGCTCCGACGGTCTGGTGCGGGATGTGGGCAAGACCATCGCCAAAATGCATACCCTGGAGGAGGAGGCGCCGGTGGCCGTCCAGATCTACGGCAGTCTGCCGGAAGCCATGGTGGACGCCGCCAGAATGGCCGCCAATGCCGCCGAACTGGCCGGAGGGCACGGAGCCGACATCGTCGACATCAATTTCGGCTGCCCGGTGTCCAAGATCGCCGGCAGGGGAGCGGGGAGCGGCATGATGCGCGAGCCCGACAAGATGGTGGCCATCACCAAGGCCATCGTGGAGGCTGTTCCCCGGAAACCCGTCACCGTGAAAACCCGCCTGGGCTGGGACGATGGCTCCAAAATCATCGTGGAACTGGCTGAGAGGCTGCAGGACGTGGGCATATCGGCCCTTACCATCCATGGACGCACCCGCTGCCAGATGTACAAGAGGGAGGCCGACTGGACCTTGATCGGCGAGGTGAAGAACAACCCCCGGATGCATATTCCCATCATCGGCAACGGCGACATCAACTCCGCCGCCAAGGCGTTGGAGGCCTTTGAACGCTATGGGGTCGACGGAATCATGGTGGGCCGGGCTTCCTTCGGCCATCCGTGGATCTTCACGGAAATCCGGAACCTGCTGGATAAGGGCGAGGAACTTCCGCCCATGAGCGTCCGAGACCGTGTCGCCCTGGCCAAACGCCATTTTCAGCTGTCCCTGGACCTGAAGGGCCCCGTGACGGGCGTGTACGAAATGCGCCGCCACCTCAGCTGCTACTTCAAGGGACTGAGGGATTTCAAGGACACCCGCATCAAGCTGGTCACCTCCAAAGACCCCGCCGAAATCATCGCCACCCTGGACTATGTGGCGGAGCGCTGGGGCGGGGAGTCCCCGGCCGTGGAAGGGGTGTACGGGCTGTAAAGACCGATTTTTGAAAGCATTTGGACTATGCCGGGCACCCTTGCAGCAGGGTATTTGCTATTTTTGCCTTGCACCAAACGCCAATGATATGAAAAAGATTGTTTCCCTGATTTTTGCCGCCCTGTTTTTGGGCGCTGTCGCTGCCCAGGCTCAGAAGATTGAGGCTGTGAGCGAATCGCAGTACTGCATTACCTCCGGAGACATGTCCCTGACGGTAGATGCCGCCCGCGGCGGAAAAATACTCTCGTTCAAGTATAAAGACAAGGAGGTCCTTTCCCAGACCCGCTTCCCGAACTCCTTCGGCAGCACCTTCTGGACTTCCCCGCAGGCCCAGTGGAACTGGCCGCCCGTGCCCGAGTACGACAGCAAGCCTTACAAGGCCAATCTGAGCGGCGATGTCCTGGTACTCACCGGAGAGAAGTCCGAGCGCTTCGGCTATCGGATCGGCAAGAAGTTCCATGTGTGCCCCAATGACGGCGCCATCGTGATTACCTACACCATTTTCAACGAGTCCGGGGAAACCCGCCAGGTGGCGCCCTGGGAGATCTCCCGCGTCCCCAACGGCGGTGTGCTGTTCTTTGACGCCCCGGCCGTGGAGCCCGGCAACAACATGGCCCTCATTCCTTTCCAGTTCCGGGATGGTGCCGCCTGGTACGTAATGGACGAGGCTGGAGAAAACCGCAAGATCAATGCGAACGGCAAAGGCTGGCTGGCATTCAGCTCCGGCGGCGTGCTGTTTGTGAAGAAGTTCCCGGACCTGGCCGACGGTGAGGCCGCCCCCGCCGAGGCCGAGATCCAGGTCTATGTGAACACGGGCAAAACCTTTGTGGAGATAGAGGAGCAGGGCGCCTATACCACCCTGGCCCCCGGCGAGAAGCTGGACTGGACCGTCCGCTGGTATCTGCTGCCGCAGCCCGGCCCGGATGTCCCTTCCGCCGAGCTGTTGAAGTTGGCTCTTGGTGGAGCTTAACCGCCTTTGTATCAAGCAGTTCATGGTTCTCCTGTGTGTCTGGCGGCGCACAGGAGAACCTGTTATTGTGCTGACTGCCAGGTAGTTAACCTCCACTGCTTGTGTCTTTACGGGAAAATATGTGCTTCCATTCTTAAATATTGCCGTGTTGCAGCCGCAATCGGTCTCTCAGGGCAGTCTAGCCTGCGACATGGCCATGGTTTAAGCCGCAGACCTGGTTTTCCCGTCCATGTTGCAAGTGAAATCGGCCTTGTAGGGCATTACAGCCTGCAACATGGCCGATTCGGAAGCCCGTATCACGTGATTCTTCAGACCAGCGTATCTTAAATGGAACATGCAGGGAACAACTGCTTACACGTTTTCGGCCATTTTTGCGTAATATGCCGTGTCGGGGACCAAGTGTACTGCATCAAGCCCATGTGAGCTTGGCCTTGGTATTTGTATTTCGTCCGAATTGTTCTAACTATGCAGTAGAAGCCTATGGTAATCCATAAGGCTAACATAATGCTAAGTTTTGCTTAGAAATTTTGTTTAGGGTACACGCTTAATCCGGAAAATTAATCAGTAGCC
>JAFUWW010000098.1 GCA_017471085.1 Bacteroidales bacterium
TTTGCGAAATACCGTGTGGCAAACCCCTCAAGCCCTCAGTTTATATGATTACCCGGTATAGCAATTACGACCTTTCCAGCCGGAACACGTTCCGGATGAAGGTGCGGTGTGCCTTGTACGTGGAGGTATCGGCCGAGGAAGACCTGCTGTCGCTGGACTGGGATGCCCTGCCCCAGCCCGTCATGGTCATGGGCGGCGGCTCCAACCTCCTCTTTACCAAAGACTTCCCCGGAACGGTGCTGCATGTGGCCATCGGCGGCATAACCCAGATTGCCGGTGAGGCCGGCAATGACGGACTGCCATGCCCGGGAGGAACGCCTTTGTCATACCCGGCGGCGACCGGGTATCTGCGGGTGACCTGCGGCGCCGGCGTCGTCTTCGACGATTTCTGCGCCTGGGCGGCTTCCGAGGGGCTTTGGGGCCCGGAAAACCTCTCGCTCATTCCCGGGGAGTGCGGGGCATCGGCCGTACAGAATATCGGCGCTTACGGAGTGGAGGTCAAGGATATCCTGGCCGATATCCGGGCCTATGACCGCGAGAAGGGCCGTTTTGTGCAGATCGACCCGGCCACCTGCGGCTACGGTTATCGCTCCTCCAAGTTCAAGACCGGGTGGAAAGGCCGGTACATCATCACGGCTGTTACGTACCGCCTCAGCCGCACGCCCCAGCCCAGGCTGGACTACGGCGGAGTGCGGAAAGCCTTGGAGCGGAGCGAAGTGGAGTTCGCCGGAACCGGCACTTTCCCGCTCGCGCCCGCTGACATCCGCGAAGCCATCATCGGCATCAGGAGGCAGAAACTGCCTGATCCTGAGGAGATCGGCAGCGCCGGGAGTTTCTTCTGCAATCCGGTTGTCAGCCGGGAGCACTTCCAGCGCATCGTGGCCATCGCCCGCGCGGACAACGGTCCGGACTACGAAGTCCCGCACTACGAAGTGGGCGACCAGGTCAAGGTCCCGGCCGCATGGATGATCGACCAGTGCGGTTTCAAAGGCGCCGTCAACGGCGGGGCGCAGGTATATCCCGGTCAGCCGCTGGTGATTGTGAACGCCTCCGGCAGCGCCTCCCCGCAAGAGATCGTCTGCCTGGAACGGCAGATTGTCCAAACGATTGAACGCAAATACGGTATCACCCTTCATCCCGAGGTAGAACATGTCTAAATTTATCATCGAAGGCGGGCACAAACTGTCCGGAACCATCACCCCGCAGGGGGCCAAGAACGAAGCCCTGGAAGTAATCAGCGCCGTGCTGCTTACCAGCGAGCCCGTCACCATCAGCAATGTGCCGGAAATCCTGGACGTGAAGAACCTCATCGCCCTGCTGCAGGGGATGGGCGTGAAAGTAACCCGTCTGGCCAAGGGCATGTATACCTTCCAGGCCGACGAGGTGGATACCAGTTATATTGAAACGGAGGAATTCGTGAAAAAGTGCGCCGCCCTCCGCGGTTCCGTAATGGTGGTGGGCCCGCTGCTGAGCCGTTTCGGCCATGCCTGGTTCGCCAAGCCCGGCGGTGACAAAATCGGCCGGCGCCGTGTGGACACCCACCTGGACGGCATGGTGAAACTGGGTGCGAAAATGGAATACAGCCCGGAGCGCCGCGCCTTCCACCTTACGCAGGAAGGCCGTCTGGTTGGCCGATACATGCTCCTGGACGAGGCCTCCGTGACCGGTACGGCCAATATCGTGATGGCGGCCGTGCTGGCCAAAGGCACCACCACCATCTACAACGCCGCCTGCGAACCCTATCTCCAGCAGCTGTGCAAGATGCTCAACCGGATGGGCGCCTTCATCGACGGCGTGGGCTCCAACCTTCTCCGCATCCACGGCGTGGAAAAACTGCATGGCACCCTGCACAAGATCCTGCCGGACATGATCGAGGTAGGCTCTTTCATCGGCATGGCGGCCATCAACCAAAGCGCCATCACCATCAAGGATGTCTCCTATTACGACCTGGGCATCATCCCGGATTCCTTCCGCCGTCTGGGCATCAACCTGGAACAGCGCGGAGACGATATCTTCGTACCGGCCCAGGACAGCTACGAAATCGACTCTTTCCTGGACGGTTCCATCATGACCCTGGCCGACGCCCCCTGGCCCGGCCTCACCCCGGACCTGCTGTCGGTGATGCTGGTGGTGGCCACCCAGTGCAAGGGCAGCGTGCTCATCCACCAGAAGATGTTCGAGAGCCGCCTGTTCTTCGTAGACAAACTCATCGACATGGGCGCCCAGATCATCCTCTGCGACCCGCACCGGGCCGTAGTGATCGGCCACGACCACCGCATCACCCTCAAGGCCGCCAGGCTGGTTTCCCCGGACATCCGGGCCGGTATTGCCATGCTGCTGGCCGCGATGAGCGCCCGCGGTACCTCCACGATCGACAACATCGAACAGATCGACCGTGGCTACGAAGACATTGAAGGCCGCCTCAATGCCCTGGGCGCCCACATTACCAGGGCTTGACATGGACTACAGCAAATTCTTTTCGGCCGATGTGCCCTCGTTCCTCCGCAGCCCCGTCCGGGAGATTTTCCGGAAGGTGGACCTGAATGCCATCTGCTCTTTCGCGGGGGGCTATCCCGCGGCCGTCACTTTCCCGGTCGATGACATCAAGCGCTTGAGCGGCGAGGTGTTGGAGAAGTATGGTACAAAAGCCTTGCAATATGGTGCTACACAAGGGGTTCCGGAACTGCGGGAAGTGATTGCCCGGCGGTATGGTGTGCCGGTTTCGCAGGTGCAGATCACCACGTCGTCCCAGCAGGGCATCGACGTGTGCACCCGTGTCCTGGCCGATCCCGGAGACATCATCCTGGCCGACAATCCCGTCTATCTGGGCGCCCTGCAAAGCTTCCGCGCCTACCGGGCCCAAGTGCTGCCGATCCAATCCTTCATGGCCTGCCCCGGCCAGGTCATGGCCGGCCCCGACCGGCAATCCTCGGTGAAGTTCATTTATGTAATCCCGGATTTCAACAACCCCTCCGGCGAAACGATGACCCTCGCGGAGCGGGAAGAATTGGTGCGGGTGGCGCGGGGGCTGGACTGCCTCATCGTGGAGGACAGCCCCTACCGGGAACTCCGGTACAGCGGCGAACCGGTGAAGACCATCCGGGAACTGGCACCGGAGCGGACGCTGCACCTGGGCAGCTTCTCTAAAATTTTCGCCCCCGGATTCCGCCTGGGCTGGATCATCGGCCCGGAAGAACTGTTGGAGCAAATTTTTATCTGCAAACAGTGCCTGGACTTGTGTCCGCCCGTTTTCGACCAGTATATGGCGGCCGAATTCATGGGCTCCGGAGCACTGGACCGCAATCTGCAGAAAACCATCGCGGAATACCGCCGCCGGCGCGACCTGATGGTGGCCCTGCTGGAAAAATACATGCCGGAAGGCGTGCGCTGGACTTACCCGGAAGGCGGTCTTTTCCTCTGGCTCACCCTGCCGGAAGGAATTGATACAGTGGCCCTTTACGACCGGGCCCTGGCCGCCGGCGTGGCCTATGTGGCCGGTTCCTTCTTCTATACCGACGGCTCCCACCGCAACACCATGCGGCTGAATTTCTCGTTCATAGACGAGTCCAAGATGGAGCCGGGCATCCAACTGCTGACCAACGTGATTTGCAACTCGTTGAATAGCAAGTGATTATTAGATTATGTCTAGGCGTGATTGATCAGGCATAATTCTGTAAATAATTATAAATGAACTTATTACAAAACACGGCTTCTGTCATGATCAACCCCGTCTATTCCCCTTCCTCCACCCGCTATGAAAGCGGCATCCGTTTCCGCCGGTGCGGCCGCAGCGGCATCAAGTTGCCGGAAATCTCCCTCGGCCTGTGGCACAATTTCGGCGACGTAGACCCGCTCGCCCGCTCGTTTGAGATTGCGCATTATGCCTTCGACCACGGCATCGTGCACTTCGACCTGGCCAACAACTACGGACCTTCGTACGGATCGGCCGAGGAAACCTTCGGGCAGATCATGAAAAAATCTTTCGCGCCTTATCGGCACGAGCTTTTCATCTCCACCAAGGCGGGGTATGACATGTGGCCCGGCCCGTACGGGGAATGGGGCTCCCGGAAGTACCTGTTCAACAGCCTGGAGCAGAGCCTGAGGCGGATGAACCTGGATTATGTGGACCTCTTCTACAGCCACCGCTTCGACCCGGAGACACCCCTGGAAGAGACTTTGCAGGCCCTGGTGGACATCGTCCGCTCGGGGAAAGCGCTGTACGTGGGCATCTCCAACTATCCGGCCGACAAAGCCCGCTTCGCCTATCAGTATCTGAGGGAGCGGGACGTCCCCTGCCTGGCCTATCAGGGCCGGTACAATCTGTTCAGTCGGGAACCGGAGGCAAGCATCCTTTCCGATGCCAAGGACAACGGCGTGGGCTTCACGGCCTTTTCCCCGCTGGCACAAGGCCTGCTGACGGGCCGATATCTCAACGGCATCCCGGCCGACTCCCGGATGGCCAAGGAGCATTTCCTGAAGTCTTCCATGCTTACGCCGGAGCTGCTGGCCAAGATCCGGGCCCTGGATGCCATCGCCCGGCGCCGCGGTCAATCCCTGGCCCAGATGGCCCTGGCCTGGTGCCTCAAGGACGACCGCGTCACCAGCGTCCTGGTGGGTGCCAGCTCCGTGAAGCAGCTGGACGACGACTTCCGTGCGCTGGAATTCACCACTTTCACCGACGAAGAACTCCGTGCGATAGACGTCTGAAATTAACTTTTCCTGTTTTTTGCGTCTATTACAGTGAGTATGCAGGAGAAGTTTGAAACGGCAGCGGAGCGGGTGCGCCCGAGGATCCTGGCCCTGGCAAAGAGATTTGCGGGGGCGGTTCACTTGGACGCAGATCCGGAAGATATTGTGCAGGAGGTACTTCTGCGGCTTTGGAAGGCCATGGACGAGGGTGGTGTGGCCAATGCCGATGCCTGGGCGGTCACGGCCACCAAGAACCTTTGCGTATCCCTTTACCGGAAAGCTAAAAACCATGCACCGTTCTCTGCATTGACCGACGTTTTCCCCGGCGGAGAGGCCGCGTCGGCCCAGCTGGAATCCCGGGAAGGGGCGGAAAGGGTGAAAGCGGCGCTGGAACAGATTCCCTCCGGGACGCGGAAGCTGCTCAGCCTCAAGGCTACCGGCTTGTCGCTGGACCAGATTGCATCGCTCACAGGCCGGCCCAAGGGGAGCATCAAAAGCTCCATCTCCATAGCCCGTAAACAAATCGTGCAAATATTGAATAATGGATAAGGACAATTTGATACAGCGTTATTTATCGGCCGACACCTCCTTTGAAGAGGAACGGGAACTCTCGGCGGCGGATCCGCAGATAGCCTTGCTGCAGGAGGCTCTGAAAGCGGACCCTCTCCCGGAACTGCCGGAGGCCGGTGAGGATTTTGACCGGCTCATCGGAGAGGCCCGGAAACGCAAGTTCCGCATCTGGGGGCTCTCCCTCGGCGGGGTGGCGGCGTCGGTCCTGCTGCTTGCCGGCATCTTCCTGCCCAGGCCGGCGAAGGTTCAGGAAAACCAGGAGGCAGACCCCATGGAACTGCTTTGGCAACTGGAGTTTATCTCCATGATGGACCCTGCCGATGCGACCAACTACGAGTTTAAACGCGTAGGCGACGGCTATATCATGACGGCCCGTTTCGAAGACGGCAACACGGCTTCTTTCCTGCTCACGCCCATGGACGGCGGAGAATCGTTCCATCTTGTTTCATTAGCTCAGTAATCGGATTATTATGAAAAAGTTAAGTGCTATTATCATTGCGCTCTTGCTGGCGGCGGCCCCGCTCTGGGCCCAAAAGACCCTTTATGTGATAGACAACGAGACCGTTGAGCATTTTGACGGCTCCCAGCTGAAAGGGAAGATCATCCGGGAATACAAGATCACGACCACCGGCCGGGGCCGGAATGCCGTGACGGTGCACTCCATTACGACGGGCGCACGCTTCTCTCTCCCCTCTTTCAACATATCCGAAGAGGAAATGGAAAGATTCAGGGAACGGCTAAAGAATTTTCAAGGAAAACTGCAGGCCGACTCGCTGTTGGTTCATTTTGGGAAAGGAACGGCCGTGCACGTGCAGTCAAAGGATTATTTATACATCGTGGACGGGAAAGAGACGGAAGACGCTTCGGCCATGCCCCGTTCTGACAGGATCAAGAGCGTGGAAGTGCTGAAGGATGCCAAAACCCTTGAAGCGTATGGCAAACCAGTCATAAAAATAACCACACGTGATTCACAGGCAGTTTTACAGGAAATCCTGAAGAAGGTACCGGACCTTACATTGGATGCCGACGGCAAGTTGATGATTAACGGAACACCGGTGAAGTCTATCATCATCAATGGATCAAGAATAAAACTCGAGTAACTCCTAAAAAAATTAGGAATTATACGATTAATGCTTATCTTTGCAAAAAAACTGTAAGCGGATGAAGAAAGCTTTGCTTATTGCGTTGCTGCTGCTGGGATGCTCATGGGCGGCACGGTCCCAGGTGGTCATTATCGGCGGGAGCAATTTTACGGGGCAGTTGAGTACGGTGAATGTGGAGGTGCTGGATTCCCTCACCCGGGAACCCATCCCCTTCGCTTCCGTGTACGTGATTCCCCGGCGGGATACCACCATCACCAATTTCACCCTCACCGATACCGAAGGCAAGGCAAAACTGGACGAAGTCCCTTACGGAAATTATACCTTCTTCGTGGAGATGCTGGGCTATAAGACCGTCCGGAAGGTGCGGAACATCCATGACAGGCGGGTGGACATGGGCAAAGTGCTGCTGCAGGAAGACCCGCAGTACATTGAGGCGGCCACCGTCAGCGATGTGGGGAATCCCATCACCATCAAGAAAGACACCATTGAGTTTAACGCGGCCTCCTATCGCGTGGGCTCCAATGCCGTGCTCCGGGACCTGGTGAAACGCATGCCGGGCATCGAAATCACCAGCGAAGGTACCGTGAAGATGAACGGGCAGGCGATTGACAAAATTACCCTGGGCGGCCGGACATTCTTCTTTGACGACCAGGCCATGGCCCTGAACAACCTGCCCGCCCAGATGGTGGACAAGATCCGGATCATCGACCGGGATTCGGAGCAGAAAAGGGCCACCGGCATCGATGACGGCCAGCGGGAAAAGATCATGGACGTGGTGGTGAAAAAGGAGTATGAGAAGGGCTGGTTCGGCAATCTGGGCTTGAAAGCGGGTGCCACCCTGGCCGCCGGAAAAACGGATGATCCGCTTCGGGACAACAGGGGCCTGCTGTACAACGGCAACGCGATGTTGTCCGGCTATACGGAGAAAGACCAGGTCACGGTCATTGCCAATGGCGGCAATGTGGTGGACGATGCGGGAAGTGTAGTGGTTGTGTATTCCTTGGAAGATGCCGGGCTGGATCTGTCCGACCTGTCCGCGTTGACAGCCGGGGCCGGGCTTACCTCCCAGGCACAAATAGGCGTGAATGCCAACACCTCCCGCATCCAGGATACGGAAACCACGGCGATGGTAAACTACAATTACCGGGACAACCTGGGCGGCAGCCGCACCTACCGGACCACTTTCCAGGATACGGGCAATCTGCTCGGGGAATCCACCGCCGACAGCCACAGTTTCGGTGGTACCTTCCGCACCAGCCTGGAATTCAAGAAGGAAAAAGGAAAACTCTGGTTCAATATCACCCCGGGTTTCTCGTATTCCAACAACCAGGGATTCTCCGGCGGCACCTCCAGCACGGCCGATGAGAGCGGCGCGGTGCTCAACCGTTCGGAGCGGTCGTCCCATTCGCTTTCCCATAACGCCCAGGGCAGTTTGAACTCCTCCTTCACGCTGCGTGAGATAGGCGGAAACCCGCGTCGTTCCCTTCGTCTGTCGCTGCAGGGTTCCTATGGCGGCGGCACCGGCAGCAGCGAGGAAAGTTCCAGTACGCTGTTCGGGGGTGCGCCGCTGTTGAAGGATATCGGCTACGCCACCCGTCAGGCATCGGCCAATGCCAGCGTGGGGCTGGTGTATGCCGAGCCGCTGGGAGAAAAGCTCATCCTGACGGTGAATCCTTCGTTCAACTACCGTTTCTCCGACAGCAACCGCGACGCCGACGACCGCATCACCCACCGGGACGACTATTATTCCTCCTTCTCCCGTGTCCGTTATCTCACCTACGGGCTCAATTCCTATATCCAGTACAATTATACGCAGGGAGCATCCCTGACGGCCGGTTTTACAGGGAATCTGCAGGAGCAGGTGACCCATTCCCGCAGTTACGGCAACCAGACCGATGCCGGCGAGGGAGAATGGCTGCTGAACCTGGGCCCCAGGATTTCCTGGAACTACTATAAGAACAATACCAACGCGACAGTCTCCATCAACAGCAATACCGGCCGGCCTTCCCAGACGCTGATGCTGCCCACCCTGAACCTGGCCGATCCCACCCGGCTCAGCACCGGCAACATCTATCTGAAGCCTACCTTCAACATGACGCCCCTTGTCTCCTGGAACCGTTCCAACCCCGGAAAGATGTCTTCCCTGTTCCTGCAACTGTTTGGTTCGTTTGTCCAGCGCACGACAACGTATGCCCGCTGGTACGACAAGGAGGGGGTGATGTCGTCGGTCCCCGTGAATGCGAAGACGCCTTCCATGTCCATTTCCTTATCGACCGGATACACCTTCCCGCTGGACAGCAAGCGGGTCTGGACCCTGAGCCTGAACGGCAGCGGTTCCTATTCGCAGGGCGCCAGCTTCCGGGCAACGGGAGCCCCGGCATCCCTCTCCAGGGAGCATTTTGACTATTATGCTTTCATGGCCGATTTCTGGGGAGACAGCAACGGGGAGCGTTTCTACAGTGGGGCCAGCGGATTCCAGGAACAGATTACCCGCACAGTTTCCGCCCGCCTGGGCGGATATGTGAGGCTGAACCTGGAACGTTTCCACGGTTATTTCAGGGTAAATACCTCTCCCAGTTATACCAGCGTTACCCAATATTCGGGAGAATCGCCGTTCACCGTAGACAGCCGCCTGAGCCTGGAGATGCATTACAATACGGTCAGCGACTTTGAATTCAGTACAGACCTGTCCTACCGCTTCTATCATGGCTATGCCCCGGGCTACGGCGACCCGGAGTGGCAGTGGAACTTCTCCGTGAACAAGAGCATCGGGGCATTTGTGCTCAGCTTCTCGGTGCACGACATCCTGAACCAGACCAGGAACCTGCACCGGAGCACGACGGCCAACTATGTAGAAGACAGTTACGGCCTGGTGATGGGCCGATACGGACTCTTCGGGGTCAAATGGAATTTCGGCAAGATGAATTCGGCCCAGTCCCGCCGGGCCTCCAACGCCAGTTTCAATATGATGTTCTGACGCACTCGGCCGGACCGGTGAGGTAAACCTCCGTGAAGCTGTTCTCGCCGGGCAGGAAGTCTACGGACAGCCAGTCGCCCCGACGGCATTGCAAACGATATCTTATCGTTTGCAATGCCACAGTATCTTCGACAGACTGGGGGCCTAATCCCCCAGACCCCCTGTGTCGCTCCGCTCCGAGGGGGCTCGTTTGTGATGCGGGAATACCTTTGCAGTAGGCTGCGATAGCGCTGGCCGTGAGGCCGGTGCCGCAGGCGAGGGTTTCCCCTTCCACGCCTTTCTCGAAAGTCCGTACTTTCAGGCCTTCCGGGGTGGGCTGCACAAAATTCACATTGGTGCCTTCCGGGGCGAATTCCTTGTCCCAGCGCAGAACAGGGCCCTCTTTCTCGATGTCGATGCCGTCGACATCGGCCACGAACCGTACCAGGTGCCGCGTGCCGGTGTTCAGGAAATACCCGCCTTTAGCCGCTGCAATTCCCTGGACGTCGATCATTTTCAGCCGCACAATCCATTGGGATTCTCCGGCTGAAGTTTCCCTCCCGGAAACATTTGCCGGAGGTCTGGAGAGGATGGTGGCGGTGTGCAGGCCGTCCGGGGCACGGAAGAGGCAGGCGCCGGAGGCGGGCACCAGGCCCAGCATGTCGGCAAAAGCCACGATGCAGCGGCCGCCGTTGCCGCACATCATTCCGCCGGAGCCGTCCGGGTTGTAGAATTCCATACAGAAATCGGTCTCGGGGTCTGTTCCAAGGATCATGAGTCCGTCGGTCTTGTACTGCTTGCACAGCGCGCCAATCCGCTCTGGCTGCCTGTAGGCGGAGACATCGGCCTCCCGGCCGTCCAGGACCACGAAATCGTTCCCGGCCCCGGAAAATTTGTAAATCTTTTCCATCCGGCTGCAAAAATAGCAAAAAATCCCCATTCCCGGATACCGCATGTCCCGGGAAGTTTAATAATAAACGGAACCTGCTGAGATGGTGGATATTACGAATAGATTGATTATCTTTGCGAAAACGCTTGCGACATGAGGTGGAACTGGACGAAAAAAGGGACATTCCTCAGTCCCTCTTTGAGATTCCTGAATAGCTGCAAGGTCTATTCGGCGGCTGCCTGGGCCATGATTTCTTCCAGTTGGGCGCGGTCCATGGTGCCGTCGATGGAGATGAAGGCGGTTTCGCCCTGTTCCTGGGCCAGCAGCACCAGGGATGTGACGGTTTTTTCGTCCCCCACGGTATAGATGCGGGCTACCTCACCATTGTCCTTGGCCTCCATCAGCAGTTCGTATTTCCCTTTGTCGATGTACTTGCGCACGTCGGCATAAAGGTCTGCGCCGATTTTCGGGTCCGTGGCATTGAGCACGTAGAAGCCGGTCATGGATTTGATGATGGGGGCGAAGTTGATGCTTTCGTCCTGGAATTCCACATCCGGAATCTTGCCGATCATGCGGAACATGGCGGGGGAGATGTACACGGCTTCCATGCCGGGAAGGTCGGAGTACTTGTTGTAGAGGTCGCGCCCGTTCTGGGCAAAGGCTGTCACGCAGAGGGTGACAAGGATTAATATGGTAAATAACTTTTTCATTTCCAATAATTTAATTTGTCGATAGCGAATTGGGCTTCCGTAAGGTAATCGGCCCCTTTTGAGATGGTTCCGGACATTTTCCCCAGGGCTTTCTCCACGGCGGCATAGGCCTCGTAGGGGTCGGAGAAAGTATCGCGCGGCTGCCGGACGCCCAGATATCCGGAAACCCCCACTCCGATGAGGAGGGCTGCAGCGGCGGCTATCGGCCAAACGCTGGCCGGACGGTCCGGCGCAGGAAGGCGGACTTCCAGGTCCTCCGGAACGGGGATGCTTTCATCGGCGCCGATCCGTTCCAGGTCATCGGCACTGAGCCGGGTTATTTCATCGAGAGGTTTCATACCATTCTTTCAGTTTTTTCCGCGCCAGGCTCACCTGGACCCGGATGTTGAGGCCGCTGAGGCCTGTCACTTGCTGGATCTGCTCGTAGGAGAGTCCGTGTAAGAGTCGGAGCGTGAGGAGTTTCCGCTGTCCGGGAGGGAGTTTTCCGATGGCTTCGTACAGCCCTTTCACGCTCTCTTTCAGGATCAGGTCGTCGTCCGGCGGCGCCTTTCCGGGGGAACTGTCGTCCAGGGGTTCCGCGTACTGCCTTCGCCGGATGCGGTCGATGCAGAGGTTCCTCAGGAGCATCGCCCCGTAGGCCGATGGCTGCCGGATCAGGTCCAGGTGGTCCCGCAGGTTCCATAATTTGAGGTAGAGGTCCTGCACGGCATCCTTTGCATCGTCCCGGTCTTCCAGCAGGAAGAAGGCGATACGGTAAAAGCGTTCCTGCAGGGGGATCCACTCGGTATGGAACTGCTGCGCGGTCATTCGGCCATCTCCATGAGTTTCCCGAGATGCTCCAGGTCGATGCTGCCGCGGGTGCAGATGAGCGCTCCGTCGCCGCTGTAGAGGATGCAGTCGCGGATGGTGC
>JAFUWW010000099.1 GCA_017471085.1 Bacteroidales bacterium
ATCCTCCCGGACTTCCCCACCGGCGGCATCGCCGACTGCTCCAAGTACAACAAGGGCAAGCGGGGCGGCATCGTCAAGGTGAGGGCCCGGATCAACAAGGTGGACAAGTCCACCATCACCATCACCGAGATCCCCTACGGAAAAACCTCGCACGCCATCATTGACAGCATCCTCAAGGCCAAGGACAAGAAGAAGATCAACATCAAGAAGATAGAGGACATGACCACGGACAAGGTGGAAATCGTGATCCATCTTCCGGCCGATGTCTCCCCGGACAAGACCATCGACGCGCTGTACGCCTTCACGGAGTGCGAAACCAAGATCAGCCCCAATGCCTGCGTGATCAGGGAGAACAAGCCTGTGTTCCTCACCGTGGACGAAATCCTGGAATACGACACCTGGCACACCCGGGACATCCTGGAAGCCGAACTGCAGGTGAAACTGGGCGAACTGGAGAACGACTGGCACTACAGTTCCCTGGAGCGCATCTTCTTCGAAAACCGCATCTACAAGGTGCTGGAACAGAACCAGCTCTCCTGGGAGGAACAGCTGGACGACGTGCTGAACCAGATGCTGCAGTATCAGGACCTCCTCCATCGGCCCATCACCATGGATGACATCCTGAAACTGGTGGAGAAGCCGGTGCGCAAGATTTCCAAGTTCGACACCAAGGCCCTTGACGAGAAGATCTACGCCATCGAGGACCAGATGAAGGACATCCAGGACAAACTGGCCCACATGACGGAATACACCATCGAGTGGTTCAAGGGGCTCAAGAAGAAATATGGAAAGGCCTGGCCGCGCCTGACGGAAATCTCTTCCCTGGAAACCATCACCGTGACCAAGGTCGTGTCCAACAATGCCAAGCTGTACGCCAACCTGGCCGAGGGTTTCGTGGGCATCGGCCTCAAGCGGGACGACGGCGGCGAATTCGTCAGCGAATGCTCGGACCTGAGCGAGATCATCGTCATCGGCCGGGACGGCAAATTCCGCGTCACGAAGGTCTCCGACAAGGCTTTCTTCGGGAAAGACCTCCTTTACGCAGGCGTCTTCAACAGAGGCGACGAGCGTACCATCTATAATGTGATCTACCGGGAAGGAAAGGGTCCGGCACACTACGCCAAGCGTTTTGCCATCACCTCCATCACCCGCGACAAGGAATACGACATCACCACCGGGGCCGAGGGCTCCAAGATTCTCTGGTTCAGCGTGAACCACAACGGAGAAGCGGAGACGGTCCGGATCAGCCTCAGGCCCAAGAAGGGGCTCAAGAAGTCTTCGCTGGAATGGGATTTCGCCTCCCTTGCCATCAAGGGACGCGCCTCCAGGGGCAATCTGGTCACCAAGAATCCCATCGCCCGCATCCAGCTCAAGTCCAAGGGCGTCACTACGCTGAAAGGCAAGGACATCTGGTACGACCCGGACATCCAGCGCCTGAACGAAGACGGCAGAGGCGACCATCTGGGCAAATTCTCCGGAGAAGACCGTGTGCTGGCCATCTTCGCGGACGGCACCTACTACACCACCACCTACGACCTGGTGAACAAGTATCAGGGCGACGTGGTCCTGATCCAGAAGTTCGATCCCGGCCGCGTCTTCACGGTCCTCTATTGGGACAATGCCGCCAAGGCCTACTACGTGAAGCGTTTCTCCTTCACCGAGAGCAACAACACGCCCCTGCTCTTCATCTCCGACGCCCGGGGATCCAAACTGGTGGACATTTCCTTCGACCTGCATCCGCAGGTACTCCTCACCTTTGGAGGAAAATTCGAACACCGCGAGGCAGAAGTGCTTGACGCAGAGGAATTCATCGCCAAGAAAGGCCTTACGGCAAAGGGAAAGAAATGCTCGCAGTACGATTTGAAGTCCGTCGAATTCACTGAACCCCTGCATAAACCCGAAGACGATGTCGAACCCGCCGCGGAGCCTGAACCGATGGACGTGGAAATCGACGAAGACTTCCCGGACGATGCAGACGCCGCCGATGCCGGAGCGCCCATCGAGCAAACCGGCCAGTCGTCCGAACTCCTGAAGAACCAGGACGATGGCGGCCCCGTGGACTTCTCCGACTGGGAACCCACCTTGTTCTGACGCTGGACCCCCATGCTGATCGCACTGACAGGATTTATGGGAAGCGGAAAGACCACGGTGGGACAAATCGTGGCCGATGCCCTCGGATGCCCTTTCATCGACCTGGACGATGTCATCGTAAAGAAAGCGGGGATGTCCATTCCGGAGATTTTTGCCGGAAAGGGCGAAAAGGAATTCCGCCGCCTGGAGAAAAAGGCGCTGGAAGAGACCGTGGGTAAATACGCGGAAAATACGGCGGTCCTGGCGCTGGGCGGAGGAACGGTGACCGTGCCCGGCAGCATCGGCCTTTTGCAGGAAAAAACCACCTGCATCTATCTGCAGGCTTCGCCGGAGACCTTGCGGCAGCGTCTGGAAGGGCAGCGGGAAAGCCGTCCACTGGCCGATGAAAACTGGATGGAACGCCTGTTCCAACGACTCCCCTTATACGAAAAAGCCGCCCACGTCACGCTGGACACAGACGGGCTGCCGGCCGCTGAAATTGCCGACGAGATCATTGTCGACTGCCTTTAGATCAGGTCTTCCCGCTCGCGGATGTCCTTGAGCCGCAATTGGATGGTGGAAGACCCGCGGTAGAAGTTCTCCACGATGGAATAGCAGATGTCAATCGGGTTGCCGGACTTGATATATTCGTAGTAATCGGCCATGTTGAAGCCGATGGCGGCTATCTGCCTGTAAGGCTGGCTTTCCTGCATCAGGTCCAGTTTGAGGTGTACGCCGCCGGCACCTACCTTGCGGCCGTTTCCGGCGTCATAGACATCTTCCGTGAGGAAAACCGGATTGCTGTTGCCCGGACCGAAAGGCTGGAACTGCTTGAGGATACGGGTGAATTTGGGCGTGATCTGGGAAAAATCCAGGCGGGCGTCGATTTCCACCACCGGGGTAAGTTCCTCCCGGGTGATGTTGCCCGAGACAAACTGGTTCATCCTGCGGCAGAACTCTTCCAGATGCTCCTCTTTCATGGTGAGGCCGGCGGCATAGACATGGCCGCCGAAGTTCTCCAGCAGGTCGGCGCAGCTCTCGATGGAGGCGTAAAGGTCGAAACCCTGGACGCTCCGGGCACTGCCCGTCACGAATCCGTTGCTCTTTGTAAGCACTACGGTAGGCTTGTAGTAAGCCTCCACCAGGCGGGAGGCGACGATGCCCACGACACCCTTGTTCCAAGTCGGATTGTAGACGATGGTCACATTCTCCGTTTCCAGGGCCTTCCCGTCCCGGACCATTTCCAGCGCCTCCTGGGTGATTTCCCGGTCGATGGACTTGCGCTCGTTGTTGCTGTCGTTGATCTGTTCGCCGATGCGCACGGCGGTCTGGTCGTCCGTCGCCGTGAGCAGTTCCACGGCCAGGCGGCCGCTTTCCATACGCCCCGCCGCATTGATACGCGGGCCGATCTTGAAAACGATATCGTCGATATTGATGTGGCCGGGCTCCAGTTTGGCCAGGTTGATCATGGCCAGCAGACCTTTCCGGGGATTTTCGTTCAGCCGCTTGAGACCGAAATGGGCCAGGATGCGGTTCTCTCCCGTCATGGACACCAGGTCCGAGGCGATGGAAACCACCTGCAGGTCCAGAAGGGGGGTCAGCAGGTCCGGATCCAGATCGTATTTCTGCACATATCCCTGGGCCAGTTTGAACCCCACGCCACAGCCGCAGAGGTCGTCGAACGGGTAGTGGCAGTCTTCCCGCTTGGGATCCAGCACGGCCACCGCCCCCGGCAGTTCATTCTCCGGCAGGTGATGGTCGCAGATGATCACCTCGATCCCCTTGCCGCGGGCATATTCCACCTTGTCGATGGCCTTGATGCCGCAGTCCAGCGTGATCACCAGCTGCACACCGTTGTCCGAGGCCCAGTCCAGACCCTTGTACGACAGGCCGTAACCCTCATCATAGCGGTCCGGAATGTAGAAATCCACCTTCTGGGTAAAACGGCGGATAAAGGAATAGACCAGCGCCACAGCCGTGGTACCGTCTACATCGTAATCGCCGTAAACCAATATTTTCTGTCCCTTGACGATGGCTTCATGCACCCGGTCCACGGCTTTGTCCATATCGGCCATGAGGAAAGGGTCGTGCAAGTCTTCCAGGCGGGGACGGAAGAAACTGCGGGCCTCGTCAAACGTCTCTACTCCGCGCTGAACCAACAGATTGGCAAGAACCCGGTCGATACCGAGTTCCGCCGCCAGCCGCCCCGCTTTTTCGGGATCGGCCGGTGCTTTTACCGTCCATTGTCTGTCTGAAAAGCCCATAATCGTACAAATTTAGCAATTATCGGGCATAATTCCAAACCGATTTTTGTCAGATTTCAGGCCCCCGGATCGGAATGCCGTCCTGGTTCCACCAGTCGCCGTCGGCTTCGTTGAAGGGCTGCAGGAAGGGATTGGTGGAGATTTCACGGCCGATGGTGGTGGGCTGTCCGTGGCCGGGAATCACGTCCGTGTCGCCCGGGAGGGTGAGCACCTTCTTCAGGAGAGAATCCATGAGGACGTCGTAGTCGCCGCCGGCAAGGTCTGTCCGGCCGATGCTGCCTGCGAACAGGGTATCCCCGCTGAGCAGGAGGGAATTCTCCTCCGACCAGTAGCAGACGCCGCCGGGCGTATGGCCGGGCGTACCGATGACCTTCCAGCTGCATCCGCCGCTTTCCAGGGTATCCCCGTCGGCGATGTCCACCGTGGGGAAATCGTGTTTCAGGAAGGTGAAAGACTGGCGGAAACCTCCGGTAATCTGATCCATGATATGCTTGTCGGCGGGATTCAGATATACGGGGACGCTGAAGCGGGCCAGGAGTTTTTCCACGCCCCACACATGGTCGAAGTGGCCGTGGGTGAGGAAGATGGCATCCGGCACCAGGGAGTGTTCCTTCAGGAAATCCAGCAGGCTGTCCGTGCCTTCCGGCGAGGACATGCCGGGATCCACGATCGTACAGGAAGGGCCTTCGTCCGTCCAGAGGACCACACAATTGGTCCCCAGCGGATTGAATTCAAAAATTCGGGTATGCAGCATAGTCATGGTCGATTTAGATTGCAAATTTACGATTATTTTGCCAACTTTGTAGAATCAACCACCATTGTATGCACATCGGAATCGCAGGAAATATCGGCAGCGGCAAGACCACTCTCACCACCCTACTCGCCCGCCACTACGGCTGGACCCCGAAATTCGAATCCGTCACGTACAATCCCTATCTGGCCGATTATTACAAAGACATCAAACGCTGGTCGTTCGCGCTGGAGATGTACTTCCTGCAGCAGCGCCTGCACGATGTGCTGGATATCGCCAAGTCAAAGGACGTCATCATCCAGGACCGCACCCTGTTCGAAGGCGTCCACATTTTCGTAGCCAACAACTATGCGCAGGGAAACCTCTCGGAGAGGGACTACAATACTTATATGGACACCTTCAACGTGATGATGTCGGTGGTGAAGGAGCCGGACCTGATGATCTACCTCAAAAGCAGCATCCCCCACCTGGTGGCCCAGATCCAGAAACGCGGCCGGGATTACGAACAGACCATCTCCATCGACTACCTCTCCGGCCTCAACCAGCGCTACGAAGACTGGATCGCCGGTTACAAAGGCCGCCTGATCGTGATAGAGGCCGACAACCTGGATTTCCTGAACAGGCCGGAAGACTTCGCCTCCATCACGGACCGCATCGACGCCGAGTTGTACGGTTTGTTTTAAATGATTATATTTGTGAGATTAGACGCCCGGCCACTGCCGGACATGACGGAAAAAACGGTTTGACGGAAAGATTTAATCTATTGAATTATGCATATAGCAATCGCCGGTAATATCGGCAGCGGAAAGACCACGCTGACCAAAATGCTCGCCACCCATTACGGATGGACTCCCAAGTTCGAGTCCGTAGACTTCAACCCCTATCTGGCCGATTTCTACGAAGACATGGAACGCTGGTCGTTCAACCTCCAGATTTATTTCCTGAACAAGCGTTTCCAGGATGTGGTGGAAATCTCCAAGCATAAGGAAGTGATCATCCAGGACCGCACCATCTACGAAGATGCCCGCATCTTCGCCCCCAACCTCCACGCCATGGGCCTGATGTCCACCCGTGACTTCGAGAACTACAGCGACCTGTTCGACCTGATGATGTCGCTGGTGAATCCGCCGGACCTGCTCATCTACCTGAGAAGCTCCATCCCCAACCTCATCGCCCAGATCCAGAAACGCGGCCGCGAATACGAACGCTCCATCCGCATCGACTACATCACCGGCCTCAACCAGCGCTACGAAGACTGGATCCGGAATTACAAGGCCCGCCTCCTCATCGTAGACGTGGACAACATCAAATTCGAGAACAAACCCGAAGATTTCCAGTATATTACGGATAGAATCGACGCCGAACTCTTCGGCCTCTTCCCTTCCGAACAACAATAGAACCGATTATGAACGAAAGACCCACCATCATCGACTTTGTCGAAAAGTATACCCGGCAGTTCGCCGACCACACCTATCTCCGTGAAAAGGTCAACGGGACCTGGAAGGAGATCACCCAGGAACAGACCCGCCTGGAGGCCTACCGCATCGGCGCCGGCCTCATGTCGCTCGGCCTCAGGAAAGGGGACAAAATCGCCCTCCTGTCGGAAAGCCGCGCCATGTGGATCCTGTCCGAACTGGGCGCCATGTACGCCGGTGCCACCGACGTTCCCCTCTCCGTGAACCTGGGCGAAGGCAAGGATCTTGTCTTCCGCATCAACCATTCGGAATCCAAATGGATCCTGGTGTCCGGCAACCACCTGCCCAAGATCCGCGCCATCCTCCCGGAATGCCCGGACGTGGAAAAGGTCATCGTCTTTGACGATACCGCCTTCGACTACGACAAACTGGAGGCCAAGGAAATCCGCATGTCGGAAATCCAGAAGATGGGCGACGAATTCCTCAAGGCCCACCGGGCAGAATTCGAGGCCCGCTTCCACAGCATCGGCCCGGACGATTACGCCAACATCTCCTACACTTCCGGCACCACGGCCGATCCCAAGGGAATCCTCCTCACCCACCGCAACTACACGGCCAACGTAGCCCAGGGCAACTCCGTCATCTCCATCAACGAGGGAGAGGTGATGCTCATCATCCTGCCCCTGGACCACTGCTTCGCCCACGTGGCCGGCATGTACACCATGATGTACTACGGCGGTTCCATCGCTTTCGTGCCCATCGGCAAGAACGCCCTGGCCACCCTGCGCAACGTGCCTACCGCCATTTCGGAGGTCCGTCCGCACGTGATGCTTTCCGTTCCCGCCCTCGCCCGCAACTTCAAGAAGAACATCGAGAGCGGCATCAAGAAGAAGGGTCCCAAGGTGGAGAAACTCTTCAACTTCGCCCTCAACAATGCCATCAAATACAACAAGGAATACTACAACCGGGGCACCGGCGGCACCTTCTGGAGAAAACCCCTCGTCTCCCTGTTCGACAAGATCCTGTTCAAGCAGGTACGGGAAAACTTCGGCGGCCGCATGCGTTTCTTCGTAGGCGGCGGTGCCCTGCTGGACATCGAGCTGCAGCGCTTCTTCTGCGCAGTGGGCATGCCCATGTTCCAGGGCTACGGCCTCACGGAAGCCACACCTATCATCTGCGCCAACTCGGAAGGCCACGCCCGGTTCGGGTCCTCCGGCCGTATCGTGAAGCCCATGGACTGCGTCATCCTGGACGCAGAGGGCAAGGAAGTTCCGCACGGCACCCGCGGAGAGATCGTCATCCGCGGCGAGAACGTGATGGCCGGCTACTGGAAGAACCCCAAGGCCACGGCCGACACGGTGGTGGACGGCTGGCTCCACACCGGCGACATGGGCTACATCTGCCCGGAAGACCCGGACTTCCTGTATGTGGTAGGCCGGTTCAAGAGCCTCCTCATCTCCTCCGACGGCGAGAAATACTCACCGGAAGGCTTTGAAGACAACTTCACCGAAACTTCCAAATGGGTGAACGCCTGCGTGCTGCACAACAACCAGAAGCCGTACTGCGTGGCGCTGGTAGTGCCGGACAAGGCTGCCCTGACGGAAGCCATCCAGAAACGCGGCCTGGACCCTGCCTCCGAAGAAGGCCGCCGGGCCATGCTGGACCTCATCCAGGCCGATGTAGACACCTACAAGAAGGGCGGCGTGCATGAAGGCATGTTCCCGGAGCGCTGGCTTCCTTCCGCCATCGGCATCTGCGACGAGGAATTCACCATCGCCAACAAGATGATGAACTCCACCATGAAGATTGTCCGCGGCAAGGTGGAAGAACACTATGCCGCCCTGCTGGACTACCTGTATTCGGCGGAAGGCAAGGACATCCACAATGCCCGCAACCTGGAAGCCCTGAAATAAACAGAAAGGCCCGTCTCCTGTGCGGAGACGGGCCTTTTTCTTCAACCGTTCCGGCCGAAACGCCAGGCGCGCATGTACTCGAAGCCGGCCCGGATTTCTTCTTCCGTATCCCGGTCGTCGAGGGTGAACCAGCAGTAATGGGACTCCAGGTCGCTGTCCCGGTACATGTACTGGAGCGTCCGGTCCTCTTTCATCAGGCGCATGCAGCGGGCATGCATCGCCAGGAAACGGTATAACAACGGCAGCACCGGGAAATCACCCCGGGTCCCCTGCAGCCAAAGATTGTCCGAGCAATAGGCGCAGACCATGGCGGCTTTGGAGTAGCACTGCCAGGCCTGCTTCCGGTAATCGACACTGACAAAGAACCTGGCGAATTCTTCCCAGGCCCGGCTCAGGGCGATCAGGAAGCCCACTTCGTTCTCTTCCTGCCCCCACCGGGCTTCCAGGTCGTCGACCTTTTTCTGATACGGAGCGGAGAGTTCACTGACCAGGGAAGGGACCATCCGGAGGTTTCCGTTGTCGGTCCAGGCTACGAGGGAATAAGCTTTGTTTTCCATTTTTACACAACAGTTTTCAAAGAACTTTGCCGGCTCCCCGGAGGTCCCGTCAGGGCACGATACGCTCTGTCAAAGGACGGCCTTCGGCCGGAGTTGTGTAAAAAAGGATATGGCGCAGATTAAATCATAACACTGCAAAGATACTACTTTTTTCCGTATCTTTGTAATCTATGGTTAAGAAAGAGTATATACAAGTGCGCGGTGCGCGGGCCAATAATCTGCAAGACATCAATGCAGATATCCCGCGGGGAGAATTTGTTGTGGTTACCGGCCTGAGCGGCAGCGGCAAGAGTTCGCTGGCGTTCGACACCATCTATGCGGAAGGCCAGCGGCGGTACATGGACACCCTGTCCACTTACGCCAAACACTTCATGGGCATCCTGGAAAAACCGGAAGTGGAAGAGATCAAAGGCCTCAGCCCCATCATTGCCATCGAGCAGAAGACTACCGGCAACAACCCCCGATCCACAGTGGGCACCATCACGGAAATCTACGACTTCCTCCGTCTTCTGTACGCCAAAGGCTCCCGGGCTTTCTCGCCGGAAACCGGCAAGGAGATGGTCCGCTACACGGACGAGCAGATCGTAGACCTCATCATGACCCGTTACAGCGGACGAAAATGCTATCTGCTTGCCCCGCTGGTTCGCGGCCGAAAGGGCCACTACAGGGAACTCTTCGACCAGATGCGCAAGCGCGGCTATACGGAGGTGCGCATTGACGGAGAAATATTTGAGCTGCAGGATGTCACGGCGCTGGACCGGTACAAGCCCCACTTCATCGAACTGGTGGTAGACCGCCTCCTGCCCGAAGCCGGCGACGACAGGCGCATCCGGGATTCCGTAGCCCGGGCGCTCAACATCGGCAAAGGGTCGGTGGCCATTCTGGACATCCAGACGCAGGTGCTCTCGCACTTCTCCAAGCATCTGGTAGACCCGGACAGCGGCCTTTCCCTCCAGGAACCGCAGCCGCACAGCTTCTCCTTCAACTCGCCCCAGGGGTACTGTCCGCACTGCAAGGGCCTGGGCACCATCCTGGACGTGAACATGGACACCATCATCCCGGACAGGAGCAAGTCGGTGGCCGACGGAGCCATCGTCCCGCTGGGAAAAGTCCGTGAAAACCGCAAGTTCGACATCATCCGCTCCATCGCCCGTAAATACAATTTCAGCCTGTACGACCCCATCGCCGCCCTCCCGGACGATGCAGTGAGCCTCCTGGTATTCGGCTCGGAAGACCTTTTCCGCGTGGGTGAAGGCAACCTGTCGGAAATGGCCACCTGGGGCGGTGTGCTCGACAACATCGAAGACACCGTCACCTGTCCCGTCTGCAGGGGGACGCGCCTGAACCAGGAAGCCCTGTGTTTCCGGGTCGACGGAAAAACCATCCCCGAAGTGGCCGCCATGGAAATGTCGGAACTCCGCACCTGGCTGGACAAGATTCCGGAAGGATTCAACAAAAGGGAGCAGAATGTGGCCCGGGACATCCTGAAAGAACTCCGCGAAAGGGTGCAGTTCATGCTGGACGTCGGCCTCGACTACCTGTCGCTGGACCGTCCCACGGCATCCCTCTCCGGCGGCGAGAGCCAGCGAATCCGCCTGGCCACCCAGATCGGCTCCAAACTGGTGAACGTGCTCTATATCCTGGACGAGCCTTCCATCGGCCTGCACCAGAAAGACAACCGGAAGCTCATCGCCTCGCTCAAGACGCTCCGGGACGAGGGCAACTCCGTGATGGTGGTGGAGCACGATGCAGAGACCATGCTGAGTGCCGACTGGCTGGTGGACGTCGGTCCCGGCGCCGGCGAG
>JAFUWW010000100.1 GCA_017471085.1 Bacteroidales bacterium
ACGGTCTCGGGTTCTTCGAATTCTTCCAGCGGTCGGAAGAAATCGGAGCCGAACCCCTTCCCATCCTCAGCTGCGGCCTCGCCTGCCAGTTCCAGAACGAAGACGTGGAAGCCCACGTCCATCTGGACGAACTCCAGCCCTATATCCAGGACGCCCTGGACCTCATTGAATTCGCCAACGGTCCCGCCACCTCCACCTGGGGAAAAGTCAGGGCCGACATGGGCCACCCGGAACCGTTCAACCTCAAATTCATCGGCATCGGCAACGAGCAGTGGGATTCGCTGTATCCGGAACATCTGGAACCGTTCGTAAAAGCCATCCGCGCCGCCTATCCCGCCATCAAGATCGTCGGCTCCAGCGGCCCGGACTCCGAAGGCAAGCAGTTCGACTACCTGTGGCCCGAGATGAAAAGGCTGGGAGCGGACCTGGTGGACGAGCACTTCTACCGTCCCTATGACTGGTTCCTTTCGCAGGGCGCCCGCTACGACAACTACGACCGCAAGGGGCCCAAGGTGTTCGCCGGCGAATACGCCTGCCATGCCACCGGCAAAAAGTGGAACCACTTCTACGCCTCCCTCCTGGAAGCCGCGTTCATGACCGGCATCGAGCGCAATGCCGATGTGGTCCAGATGGCCACCTACGCTCCGCTGTTCGCCCACGTGGAGGGCTGGCAGTGGCGCCCGGACCTCATCTGGTACGACAATCTCCGCAGTTTCCGCACCGTGAGCTGGCATGTGCAGCAGCTCTACGGCGAATTCCGGGGCAGCAATACCCTGAAGCTCACGATGGGCGGAGCCAATGTCACCGGAGCGGAAGGCCAGGGCGGCCTGTTCGCCAGTGCCGTGCTGGACGGCGACAAGGTCTATGTTAAGGTAGTGAACACTTCCGGCGAACAACGCAGCCTGAACCTCAACTTCACCGGCCTCAAGAAAAAAGCCGTGGTGAAAGCCGTTGACGGCGTCCGTCTCGCATCCACGGAACTCTATCAGGACAACACGCTGGACAACCCCGGGCATTACACCCCGTCGCATTTCGTCTTTACCGGCGAAGGGCAGAGCCTGGAGACCACCGTTCCCGCCTTCTCCTTCAACATCTTCATCCTGGAAAAATAAAAACCCTATAATATGAAAAAGGTATATGCTCTCTGTGCTTTGGCCGCCTTTGCTCTGGCAGCCTGCACGCCCAAACAGGAGAATGTCGTCCTGACGGCATCCGGCCTGAATCCGGAAAATTTCAATTCTACTTACAACGGAGCTCCCACCGCCCTTTACACGCTCGCCAACAAGGCCGGCATGGAGGTATGCGTCACCAACTTCGGCGGCAGGATCGTCTCTGTCGTGGTTCCGGACCGTGAAAACAAGCGCCGCGACGTCGTGCTGGGATTCGACAAGGTAGAAGACTACTTCCCGGAAAACAACCAGAGCGACTTCGGCGCCGCCATCGGCCGGTATGCCAACCGCATCAACCAGGGGCAGATCACCCTGGACGGCGTCACCTACCAGCTGCCCAAGAACAACTTCGGACATTGCCTGCACGGAGGCCCCTCCGGCTGGCAGTATCAGGTATACGAGATGGTGGAGGCCGATTCCACCCATGTGAAACTCAAGAGGTTCTCGCCGGACGGAGACAACAACTTCCCCGGCAACGTGACCGCCTTCGTCACCTACACCCTCACCGACGACAACAAAATCGACATCCAGTACGAGGCCACCACGGACAAGACCACGGTCATCAACATGACCAACCATTCCTATTTCAACCTCTCGGGAATGCCGGACACCCACAAGATCGTGGATGACGTGCTCTATGTCAACGCCAGCAACTATACCCCGGTAGATGCCACGTACATGACAACCGGCGCCATCGTTCCCGTGGAAGGCACTCCGTTCGATTACAGGACAGCCCATCTGATCAGCGACAATATCACCAAGGACGATGAGCAGATCCGCTTCGGCAACGGTTTCGACCACAACTGGGTCCTGGACACCAAGGGAGACATCAACCAGATTGCCGCCTACCTGTACAACCCGCAGAACGGCATTTCGCTCAAGGTGTATACGGACGAACCCGGCATCCAGATCTACTCCGGCAACTTCCTGGACGGAACGGTCAAGGGGAAGAAAGGGATTGTATACGGGCAGCGCAGCGGCATCTGCCTGGAAACCCAGCACTACCCCGATACGCCCAACAAACCTGACTGGCCCTCCGCAGTGCTCCGCCCCGGCGAAACTTACCGCAGCCACTGCATCTTCGCCTTCGGCCTGGACTAGCCCTTTATGGGAGAAAACACAAAAAAGAAAGCGCTCCTCCCCAAGAGCGCTTTCCGGTATATAAAACGAACTTAACAAATAGACATGAAGTTTCCTTCGATGTCCAAGGGCAAAGGTATAAAGTTTTAATTATAAAACCAAACATATTTACATCTTTTAACTAATTAAAATTTTTTAGTTTTAATATGTAAGCAAATAATCCCGTCCGTACCATGAGAATCCGATTGTACTTCACCGCTTTGGCACTCTTGCCTGCCATAGCCTGCACCCAGACGCAACAGCCTGCCAGCCATGGTTATCCCATCGACCCCGTTCCCTTTACAAGTGTGAAAGTGACCGACTCTTTCTGGGGGCAGAGGCTGAAAGCTTCCCGGGAAGTCACCATTCCCCTGGCTTTCTCCAAATGTGAGGAAACCGGAAGGTACCTGAACTTCGAACAGGCCTACAGGCAGATGAACTCAAAGGAGAATCTGGGTTTTCCGCCCAGCGGATTCCCCTTTGACGATACAGACGTCTACAAGACCATCGAAGGCGCCAGTTATGTGCTGCAGACCTATCCCGATGCCAAGATGGAGGCGTACATAGACAGCGTGCTCACCATCGTGGCGGCTGCGCAGGAGCCGGACGGCTACCTGTACACTCCCAGGACCATGAATCCCGAGCATCCGCACCCCTGGTCGGGCCTGACCCGCTGGAGCGAAGTGGAAGGCGGCAGCCATGAGTTCTACAACCTGGGGCACATGCTGGAGGCCGCCGTAGCCCATTACCAGGCCACCGGCAAACGCAATTTCCTGGACATCGCCATCCGCTATGCCGACTGCGTGATCCGCGAAATTGGAGAGGGCGAAGGACAGACCTGCGTCGTGCCCGGCCATCAGATCGCGGAGATGGGCCTGGCGAAACTGTACCTGGCCACCGGAGACCGGAAATACCTGGACCAGGCCAAATTCTTCCTGGATAAACGCGGGACCACCAAGATCCGGTCGGCCTACAGCCAGTCGCACATTCCCGTACTGGAACAGGACGAAGCGGTGGGCCATGCCGTCCGCGCCGCCTATATGTACGCCGGCATGGCCGATGTGGCCGCCCTCACCGGGGACCAGGGCTATATCGATGCCATCGACCGCATCTGGGAAAACATCGTCACGAAGAAACTCTACATCACCGGCGGCATCGGCGCCACGGCCGACGGAGAAGCATTCGGCCCGAACTATTTCCTGCCCAACGCCACCTCCTACTGCGAGACCTGCGCCGCCATCGGCAATGTTTACGTGAACTACCGGATGTTCCTCCTCCACGGGGACGCCAAGTATTACGACGTGCTGGAACGCACCCTCTACAACGGCCTCATCAGCGGGGTTTCGCTGGACGGCGGCGCCTTCTTCTATCCCAATCCGCTGGAGTCGCACGGACAGCATCACCGCGAGCCCTGGTTCGGCTGCGCCTGCTGCCCTTCCAACATCTGCCGGTTCATTCCTTCCCTGCCGGGCTATGTCTACGCCTCCAAGGACAACACGCTCTGGGTGAACCTGTACATGTCCAACACCCTCACCACCCAAGTGGCCGGAAAGGACATCACCCTGACCCAGCAGACCGGCTATCCGTGGGACGGCGACGTGCTCCTGACCGTGGAAAAGACCGCACTGAAAGGCAAGATGGCCCTGAAGCTGCGCATTCCCGGCTGGGTCCGCGGCGAAGTGACCCCCGGCGGCCTCTACTCCTTTGCCGATGACAAACAGACCGCCTACAGCGTCACCGTGAACGGAGAGACCGTGGACGGCACCCTGGACAGCGGCTATGTAACCGTGGAACGCAACTGGAAAGCCGGCGACCAGGTCCGCATCCACCTGGATATGGAGCCCCGCCTGGTAAAGGCCGATGAACGCGTGGAAGCCGACCGCGGCCGCCTGGCAGTGGAGAAAGGTCCCATCGTGTACTGCGCCGAATGGGCCGACAACAGCTTCCCTACCCTGGAAACCGTCCTGAACCCCGCCCGGCCGATCACCGTCCGGCACGAGGACAAGCTCTGCGGCATCGACGAACTCAGCACCCGGGCCACCGTGAACGGAAAGGATGTGGACCTGACCCTGATTCCCTACTACGCATGGTGCCACCGCGGCAGCGGCGACATGATCGTCTGGATGCAGGCAAACTAGAACAGGTGGGCGCAGAAGCCCACGCCGGCCAGGATTGAGAGAAGGAAGGTGGACATGACCAGGAGCGGGAGCATGGGATCCAAGGCTTTGTCGTGCCGGGTCCAGACACCTCTCAGATGCAGGATGTAAAGCGGGAGGGTCAGCGCCCAGAGCCAGTGCCACACGCTGGGCCAGCAGAGGAGGCAATAGGCAATCATGCAGGCCCACCCGAGGCCGATCAGCACCGTCTGGTAGATTTTGGCGTTCCGCTCGCCCAGCTTGATGGCCACGGTCACCCTGTTACGGGCATCGGTCTTCATGTCACGGATATTGTTCACGTTGAGCACGCCCACGCTGAAAAACCCGATGGCCGATGCCGGCAGCAGCAGTTTCCAGTGCAGGCCCGCCCCGGCGGTGCATACGAAATAAGCCCCCAGCACGGCCACCAGGCCGAAGAACAGGAAAACATAGAAATCGCCCTTGGCCCTGTATCCGTACGGATTGCGGCCGAGGGTGTATTTCATGGCCCCCATGATGGCGGCGGCGCCCAGCATCAGTACCAGGATGGGCGTCATGGAAAACAGCGTCCCGAAGGCCCGCCAGGTCATCAGGGTGCCGAAAACGATGCAGAACCCGACAAAAGTGCCGATGAGCACTTTCATCTGTCCCACCGTCATGTCCCCGCCGTTGAGACCGTACTGCGGTCCCTGGCGGTCGGGCGTGTCCGTACCGCGGAGCACGTCTCCCAGTTCATTGGAGAGGTTGGAAAGAATCTGCAGGCACACAGTCGTCAGGACGATGAGGACCGCCGTCCAGATATCGACCCGCCAGTCGGCCGTAGCCAGCAGGATGCCCAGCAGCACACCGCCCGTCGAAAGGGGCAGGGTCCTGAGGCGCATAGATTTGAGGGCTGCTTTCAAGTTCATGATGCTAATCCAATTTCAGCACGGCCATGAAGGCGCTCTGCGGGACCTGCACCGTGCCGATCTGACGCATGCGCTTCTTGCCTTCCTTCTGCTTTTCCAGCAGTTTGCGCTTGCGGGTTACGTCGCCGCCGTAGCACTTGGCCGTGACGTCCTTGCGCACCTGGCGCACCGTTTCGCGGGCGATGATCTTGGCGCCGATGGCAGCCTGTACGGCGATGTCGAACTGCTGGCGGGGAATCAGGTCCTTTAATTTAAGGCATATCTTCCGGCCAAAATCATAGGCATGGTCTTCGTGAATCAGGGTCGAGAGGGCGTCGGCCGGATCCCCGTTCAACAGGATGTCCAGCTTCACCAGCCTGGCAGGGCGGAAATCCGTCACATGATAATCGAAGGAAGCATAGCCCTTGGAGATGGACTTGAGCTTGTCGTAGAAGTCGAACACCACCTCCGACAGCGGCAGGTCGTAATTGAGCTCCACCCGGTCCGTCGTGATGTAATGCTGGCCGATGAGGGTTCCGCGCTTGTCCATGCACAGTTTCATGATCGGCCCGTAGAAATCGCTCTTGGAGATAATCTGGGCGCGGATGTAGGGCTCTTCGATATGGTCGATGACCGACGGGGCGGGAAGGCCGGAAGGATTGTGCACGTCCAGCACCTCCCCTTTGGTGGTATAGACCTTATACGATACGTTGGGGACGGTGGTGATCACGTCCATGTTGAACTCCCGGAACAGGCGCTCCTGCACGATTTCCAGGTGCAGCAGCCCCAGGAAGCCGCAACGGAAGCCGAAGCCCAGGGCCAGGGAACTCTCCGGCTCGTAGGTGAAAGAGGCGTCGTTGAGCTGGAACTTCTCCAGGGTGGCGCGCAGCTCCTCGAACTTGGAGGCATCTACCGGATACAGGCCGGCGAACACCATCGGCTTCACCTCCTCGAACCCCGCAATCGCCTTAGCGCAAGGATTTTCCACATGGGTGATGGTATCACCCACCTTTACTTCCACGGCCGCCTTGATGCCGGTGATGATATAGCCTACATCCCCGGCACGGACCTCTCCGGTGGGGTTCAGCTTCAGCTTAAGGTTGCCGATTTCCTCGGCTTCGTATTCGTTGCCGGTAGAGAAGAACTTTACCTTGTCGTCCTTCCGGATGGTCCCGTTCACCACTTTGAAATAGGCGATGATGCCGCGGAAGGAATTGAAGACGGAGTCGAAGATAAGGGCCTGCAGCGGGGCGCCGGGGTCTCCCTTGGGGGCCGGCACCTTGTCCACGATGGCATCCAATACGGCCTGTACGCCTTCACCGGTGCGGGCGCTCACCCGGTATACATCCTCCGGGTCGCAGCCCAGCAGGTCGCACACCTGGTCCGTCACCACCTCCGGCTGGGCGGAGTCCATGTCTATCTTGTTGAGCACGGGGATAATCTCGAGCCCATGGTCGATGGCCTGGTACAGATTGGAGATAGTCTGGGCCTGAATGCCCTGCGAAGCATCCACCACCAGCAAGGCTCCCTCGCAGGAGGCGATGCTGCGGGACACCTCGTACGAAAAGTCCACATGCCCGGGCGTGTCGATGAGGTTCAGCCTGTACAGCTGGCCGTCACGCAGGTAATCCATCTGGATGGCGTGGCTCTTGATGGTGATGCCCTTCTCCTTTTCCAGTTCCATGTCGTCCAGCACCTGGTTCTCCATCTCCCGGTCCGTGAGGGTACGGGTTAGTTCCAGCAGACGGTCTGCCAGGGTGGATTTGCCATGGTCGATATGGGCGATGATGCAGAAATTGCGGATATTCTTCATAACTTGCAAAGATACTTTAAATCGCCGAATTTGCCAAACGAAGGACTATTGCCAAAAATCAAAGGTCTGCCGGAGTATTTGTCGCCAAAAAATCGTATATTTGTAAGTTAGGAAAACCTCAAATCAGTAATATGAAAAAAACAGTAGAAGAACTCAAGACCATCTCCACCCAGATCCGCAGGGACATCCTCCGGATGGTGTGCATGGCCAAGTCGGGGCATCCGGGCGGATCCATGTCCAGCACGGATATCCTCACCACCTTGTATTTCAATGAGATGAAACAGGATCCTGCCACCTGGACCCGTGACGGAAAGGGACAGGACATGTTCATCCTCTCCGCGGGTCACATGACCCCGGTGTATTATTCCATCCTTGCCCGCACCGGCTATTTCCCGGTAAGCGAACTCGCCTCGTTCCGCCAGATGGGCACCCGTCTGCAGGGCCACCCGTCCGTCCGCAAGAGCCTCCCCGGCATCTTCCAGGCATCCGGGTCCCTGGGCCAGGGCCTCTCTGCCGCCGCAGGCGCCGCCCTGGGCAAGAAACTGGACAAGGAAGACAATTTCGTCTACTGCCTCTGCGGTGACGGTGAATCCGAGGAAGGCCAGATCTGGGAAGCCGGCATGTTCGCCGTGTTCCACAAACTGGACAACCTCGTCGCCATGACCGACTGGAACGGCAAGCAGATCGACGGCCCCGTGGAAGAGGTGGCCGGCGAAGGCGACCTCGCCGCCAAATGGGGCGCATGGGGCTGGAACGTGATCACGGCCGACGGCCACGATTTCGAGTCCATCCAGAAGGCCTTCGAGCTGGCCAAGGCCGGCAAGGGCAGCGGCAAGCCCGCCATGATTCTTTTCAAGACCGAAATGGGTCACGGCGTAGATTTCATGGCCGGCACCCACAAGTGGCACGGCTCCGTTCCCAAGCCGGAACAGCTGGAAGACGCCCTCAAGCAGCTGGGCGAAACCCCGCTCGGTGATTTTTAGTTCCCTTTGTCATTCTGAGCAAAGCGAAGAATCTTAAACAGAACTGATTATGAAGAAATATATCGATTCAGGAAAGAAGGATACCCGCAGCGGATTCGGTGCCGGTCTCCTCATCGCAGGAAAGGCTGATGAGCGCGTCCTCGCCCTCACCGCAGACCTCAAAGGTTCCCTCAAGATGGATGCTTTCGCAGCCGAGTTCCCGGAGCGTTTCATCCAGTGCGGCATCGCGGAAGCCAACATGGTAGGCGCCGCCGCCGGCCTCGCCCTCACCGGCAAGATTCCGTTCATCGGCTCTTTCGCCGAATTCGTCACCGGCCGTGTCTATGACCAGATCCGCCAGGAAGTGGCCTACGGCTGCACCAATGTGAAGATCGCCTCTTCCCACGCCGGCATCACGCTGGGCGAAGACGGCGCCACCCACCAGACCATGGAAGACATCGCCCTCATGCGCGCCCTTCCCGGCATGGTAGTGCTGAACCCGTGCGACTACAACCAGACCGTACAGGCCACTATCGCCGCCGCCAAGTACAACGGTCCCGTGTACCTCCGCTTCGGCCGTCCCTCCGTTCCTAACTTCACCGATCCGGACGAACCCTTCCAGATCGGCAAGGCCCTTGTCATGAACGAAGGCACCGACGTCACCCTCGTCGCCACCGGCCATACGGTATGGGAGTCCCTCCTCGCCGCCGAGGCCCTGGATGCCGAAGGCATCAAGGCCGAGGTCATCGACATCACCACCATCAAACCCCTGGATGAGGAAGCCCTCATCGCATCGGCCAAGAAGACCGGCGCCGTGGTTGTTGCAGAAGAGCACAACATGGCCGGCGGTCTGGGAGAGGCCGTGGCCGGCTTGTTCGCCCGCTGCCTGCCCACTCCGGTGGAATTTGTGAACGGCGCCGACAAATTCGGCCAGTCTGGCACGCCTTCTGCATTGATGGCGGAGTACGGCATTGACGCTGCCCACATCGCAGAGGCAGCAAAAAAAGCCGTCGCACGCAAGTAAATGAGTGACAACGAGAAGGTTTTCAACCAGATAGTCAAGGACTACAGCGAAAGGCTGTGGTGGCATGTACGCCGCTTCGTGAATTCCCACGAAGACGCGGACGACCTTCTGCAGGAAATCTTTCTCAAAGTATGGGCTGCGCTTCCTTCCTTCCGGGGGGAATCGCAGCTTTTTACATGGGTCTGGCGCATCGCCACCAACGAAACCCTGAACCATCTGAGGAAAGAACGTGTCAGGGCCGCCCTCCGTTTCTCTTCCATCGACGAGGAAATGGAACGCAGGATCCAGGCTGACCCCTGGTTCTGCGGTACGGATGCGGAGCGGGAACTGGCCAAGGCGGTGGTGAAACTGCCGGAAAAACAGCGCCAGGTCTTCATCATGCGCTGGTGGGACGACCTCTCCTACGAAGAAATTGCCGCCATTACGGGAACTTCCGTGGGCGCCCTCAAGGCATCGTACCATATCGCCCAGGAAAAAATTCGTTCTCTCCTTTCCAATCCCCCCTTTTAAACCTTTGCCTCCCATCCGTGTCAAAGTAAGCAGTTATGACCAGAAAAACAGACATATCCACCCCCGAAGGCTACTTCGAGAACCTGCACGAAAGGCTGTCCGCCATCCCTGCATCGGCCCCGGAGACAAAGCCTTCCAAAGTTCACCGCTTTGCGCCGTACTTCGCGTACGCCGCATCGCTGGCGCTGCTGGTCGCAGCCGGTAATTTTGTCCTGAGGAAGACTGCAGCTCCCGCAGAGCAGGAAGACCCGTACTGGGACTA
>JAFUWW010000101.1 GCA_017471085.1 Bacteroidales bacterium
TTCCCATGAACGAGGAAGCCATCCGCCTGGGCATGGACATCATCAAGGAGCAGTAAGTGGAGGCTAACTAGCTGAAACTAAGCATTTAAAAGGTAGTCCCTGTGTGTCTGCGGGCACACAGGGACTACTGTTAGTAAGCTGATTATCAGCTATATAACCTCCATCAGAAGTTACTCTTCCGGGGCGAACATCGGGTCCCAGGCGGGGAGCAGGATGGGTTTCTGGTTCATCTGGGCCATGACATCGGCCGGGACATACTTTTTCTCCACCACCAGGCGGAACATGTATTCGTTGAACCACTCATCCGTCATGATGATGTTGCCTTTGTAGCCGCTGGCGGCGCCCCAGCTGTTTTCCACCATCCATTTCACGGGTTTGCCGCCCTTCAGGTCGACGGCGATGAGGGTCATGGCGTGGGTGGAGCCGCTGGCATGAGTGAGGATGCGCTCCTTCTTGTCCATCCCGAAGGTGACGCCCATCAGGGAGCCGTAGTCGAAGTTGTTGAGGTCGGCCACGCCCTTCTGGCGGTCCAGGAACTTGTTCACGTCGCAGGAGAAGTACAGGGCGGTGTTGTCCTTGATGGAGGCGACGGCCATCTCCTTGATCTTCTCGATGGGGAGATTCAGGTACACCCAGTTCTGGCCGTCGTACACGTGGCGGTCGTACTCGATTTCATAGACCTTTCCGTACTCGACGGCCGGGTTGTTCATCACCATGATGTAGTTGTTCTCCAGATCCTGGCCGATGAATTCCTGGTAGAAGCCCTTGGGGGTGTAGGTCTTTTCACTCACGAACTCGCCCTTGGAGTTGTAGCGGGCCCAGGTGAACTCGGTGGGAGGCACGCCCAGGCAAAGGGCCAGCATCCGGTACACTTCCTTGAGCATGGACACCTTCATGGCCTGACAATCCCTGGCCTTGGCCTCACGCAGGCGGAGGGCGTCTTCGCGGAGTTTGGTCTTGATCTGGGTGGCCATCTGGGAAGTGCTGTTGGCGGCAAGGGTTTCCGGCATGGCGTCGGAGGGCACCACGCCGTATTTCATCACCAGGTTGGAGACGCCGGTGAACTGGCCTCCGTCGCTGAGCGGGTTGGAGAGCAGCCAGTCTACCTTGCGGTCTTCAATGGGAAGATCTTTTGTGTCGATGATTCCCTGCAGGAACAGATTGGCCTTCTCCAGCTGGTCGTAGAAAAAGAGGTAGTTCTGGGAGAAGGTGAAAGCGCCCAGGTCGTGCTTCTCTATCATTTTTGCACGCAGCACGTTGAGGCCGGTGAACAGCCAGCAGCGGCCGGAGGATTTCTGGTCCGTGCGGCCCTTGGTGACCACCTCGTCGCTGAAGTGTGTGTCAATCATGGCCAGGTTGTCGGCCGATGCCGCCAGCACGTTGATCTGGGTGCTGTTGAGGGCGTTCCGGAGCGCCTTGTCGGCCGCCGTGCCTTCATAGGCAGTGTTCAGTTCCCGGAGCAGGTCGGCCGAGATGCCGCCCTTGGGGTCTCCGGCGGGTTTCTGGGCAAAAACAGACATGGACACAAGCAGCGAGGCTGCCAGAAGAAGGGTCTTTTTCATAAAGCAGGTCGATTTGATTTCCCCAAAGTTACGAAATAAAAAATTAATTCGTACTTTTGTGTACAGGCAAACAGTCTGCTTATGAAAAAAATGCTATCATCGCTGGTTCTTCTGCTGGCAGGACTGACCCTCCTGACGGCTCAGAACATCACTTCCGGCAGCAAATGGTTCGACGGCCACGTGCTGTATACGGCTTCCGTAAAAGGGAACCTGGTAATCATGGACGGCATTTCCGGCGCCGGTGAACCCTGGACCTTTGTCCTGGAAAAAACCTATCTTGACGGAGAATACACCCTGCACGACGACACCCCTGCCGATTTCCTGGAAGAATACAACCTGGACTATGGCCTCCCCGTCAACTACATCCGCAGCGACGGCATGAAGTTCCTGGCCTTCTACGACGATTCCGGCTACTTGATGCAGACCATGACCATGACTCCGGACACCTTGGAAGACTGTCTGGGCCAGCAGGATTTCGCCTACGACCAGCCGGTAAACGAAATGCTGGACGCCTTTCTGTTCAACGTCTCCTATCTGCGCTTTTTCGAGCGGGAAGACCTCCTGTACATGAAAGAAAGGCTGGAATCCATTGAAAAACCGGACATCATCGCCTCCTTCAACACCTCCCTCGTGAATTCCTGGCTGCGCTTCATGGACACGGAGGAAGACGACCGCCCCGTGTATCTTGTGAGCACGGCGGGGGAGTTTTTCGACGCGCTGGGCAACGACCGCATCGTAGAACTGGCCGAAGGCTTCTCCCTGAACCTTACCCCTTATCTGAGGGACAGGAGCTTCTGCACGCAGCACGGAATCACCTGCGTCCCGGAAGGCGAAGCCTATGCCGCCAAAGGCCTGGTTGCAGAAGAAGTCTATGACGGCCCGCAGCTGGTGCTCAACGGCTTCAGCGGCCTCATCATCCGGGGTCAGAGACACAACGAACTCATCGCCGAGCCCCGCTACGCCTTCGTGGTCAAATTCCTCGACTGCGAGTTCTCGACCATCAAGAACCTGACCCTGGGACACACGGAAGATGGCCGGTGCGAAGGCGGCGTCATCGGCCTGGAACAGACCCTGGGCATCAATATCCTCGACTGCGACCTGTATGGCTGCGGCACGTACGGCATTGAGATGAACAACTGCAACGGCGTTTTTGTGGAGCGGACGGTCATCCGCGACTGCTCCTACGGCGCCCTGCTGATGGACGATGCCCACAGCGTCACTTTCGAGACCTGCGATTTCGTGCGGAACCGGGAATACGGCATCGTGGAAGTGCACGAAAACTGCGAGTTCGTCCTCTTCAACAACTGCCGGTTCGCCCAGAACAGGGGCTTCCTGTTCTCCAGCGGGATGACCATCGGCGTCCACTATTCCGAAATCCATCACCTGGGAGACCTCGGAGACGATTTCGGCGTCAGCTATGTGGAGACCCGATTCTTTGACGATGACGAGTTCCTCTCCAGCCGCGGCATCGGCCCGGACAGGGGAGAACTGGTTCCCATGGAAATAGCTTCAGAATTACCAATCCAATAATATTATGGCTTACACAGAAACAACCCGGACCAGCTATGGAAAACGCCTCGGGAACTCCCTGGGCGGCATTGTAACCGGTCTCCTGCTCTTCGTCGTGGGTACCGTCCTCATCTGGTATAACGAAGGCCGCGCCGTCAAGACGGACAAACTCCTGAAAGAAGCGCAGGGCCAGGTAGTGGAAATGCCCGACATCTCCACCGCAGACCCGTCCTTCGAAGGCAAGCTCATCCACGCGACAGGCCTTGCGACCACCACGGATTCCCTGTCGGATTCCCAGTTCAAGGTAGGCGCCAGGGCCATCGCCCTCCGTCGCGCGGTCGAGTACTATCAGTGGGTGGAGAGTTCCGAATCCACCAGCAAAGACAAGTTCGGCGGTGCGGAAGAAACCACTACCACCTACACGTACGACCTGCAGTGGGTCAGTTCTCCCATCTCTTCCAAGGAGTTCCACGACCCCGACTACCGCAATGAGAACACCGTGAAGCAGCAGGTGGAGGCATACACCAAATATGCCCAGAACGTCCGCTTCGGTGCCTATCGGCTCAATTCCGACCAGATCCGCTCCATGAGCGGCTCCGTTCCGGTAGAGGTGGACGACAGCACCCACACCAATGTGATCTACATCGGCGAAGACCCGTCCAGGCCCGACGTGGGCGATGTCCGGATCACCTTCACCAAGGTGATGCCCGGCGAGGTGAGCATCGTGGCCGCCGTCTCCGGCGACACGTTCGCTCCCTACCAGGCCAAGTCCGGAAAAACCTTCTCGGCCCTCAGGATGGGCAATGTGCCGCAGGAGCAGATCTTCGAGAGCGAACATGCAACCAACAAGATGATCCTCTGGCTGCTCCGCATCGTGGGCTTCTTCCTGATTCTGGCCGGTCTGCGCAACATCTTCAGCATCCTGGAGACCCTCCTGAAGGTGATTCCGTTCCTGTCCCGTATCGTGGGCTGGGGCATCAGCGTGGTCTGCGGTGTCGTAGCCTTCGCCTGGACCCTGGTGGTGGCGGCCCTGGCCTGGATTGCCTATCGGCCCGTCGTCGCCATCGTCCTGCTGGTGATTGCGGCGGCGGTCATCTGGTACTTCTCCACGCACGGCAAGAAGAACGCGCCCGAACCGCCGGCAACGCCCCAGGCTCCCGCCGGAGCCTGACGGTTTTGGGAGACGTACGACATGAATTCATGGGAGAGGTCCGCCACCTGAAATGGCACCTCTCCCATTTTTCCGCCCTGTGTGGCACTATTTGTGCGGAAAAAGGTGTACTTTTACCGAATATGAGAAAATTACTGACGACAGGGGCGCTTATCCTGGCCATCACGGCCGCAGCCCAGACCCCGGCACAGAAATACGCAGAAAGACAGGCCGTCTCCGGACCGCTGAAAGGCGCCGTCTGGGGCTTCCAGGCCAAAGATGCGGCGGGAAACATCCTGGCGGAGTACAATCCCGGCCAGCGGATGGTCCCGGCTTCCAACATGAAACTCATCACCACGGGAACCGCCCTCCATGCCTTCGGCGGCGACTACCGCTATCAGACGGAACTCGGCTACACCGGCAACATCCGGGCCGACGGTACCCTGGAAGGGGATGTCTACATTGTCGGCGGCGGAGACCCCACCCTGGGAGCGAAAGATTCCATCGCCCTGAAGCCCGACGCCCTGTTCTGGAAGTGGAAGAGCTTGCTCAAGGAAGCCGGCATTTCCCGGATCGACGGCCGCATCATCGGCGACGGAAGGGCCTACGAAGGCAATCTGGAGCAGCAGTCGTGGTCGTATGACGATACCGGAACCTATTACGGCACAGGCGGCAACGCCCTCTGCTTCTATGGCAATGCCATCGACCTGCAAGTGAAGGCCGCCGGGGAGGGAAATCCCGTGAAAGCCATGCAGGCCTACCCGGAAACACCCTGGATGCACTTCACCAATTACGGATTCACCGGTCCCTCGGGCACGGGCAACAGCCTGTATCTGTACACCACGGACCTGGCCCCCTACTCCGAACTTCGGGGGTCTTTCGCCGCGGACCGCCCTGCCAAGACGGAGCACTTCGCCAACAAATTCGGCGCCCTCACCTGCGCCTATTATTTCTGGAAAAACCTCCGCGCAACGGGCTGGGAAGTAACCGGAGGCTATGCCGATACAGACCGCAGCGGCTACATCCGCGACGGGGAGAGTTTCGTGGCGCAGGAGCCCGCCGGAACGCCGGAAATCATCGGCCGCACCGAATCGCCCTCCCTGCGGCAGATCGCCCGTGAAACCAATGTCCGCAGCGACAACTTCTATGCGGAGATGATGCTCAGGTCGATGGGAGAAGCCGCCTCTGCCCAGGCTGTCTACGACAGCTGCTATGTGGCTGAGGCCGAGGTGCTGAGGGGGCTGGGAATGGATCCGGAAGCCGTCCTCGTCAAAGACGGCAGCGGATTGTCCCGGCAGAACCAGGTGTCGCCGGAATGGATGGTTTCCTATCTGCAGGCCCTGCAGGAGAGCCCTGCCTTCGAGGACTTCCTTTCTTCGCTGCCCACACCGGGCGAAGGCACGCTGACCGGCATGCTGGGCAACGTGCAGAACCGGGACCGCATCCGCATGAAGAGCGGTTCCATGGAAGGCGTCCTGTGCTATTCCGGCTATATCCTGGACGAGGCGGGAAAACCCTCCGTCACCTTCTCCATCCTCACCAACAACGCCCTTTCCACCCAGGCGCAGGTGCGTACGGTGCTGTCCCGCCTGATTGCGCTGCTGATGGAATAGGATTTTTTACTATCTTTGTAGGTTAATATGAAAAAATGGATTCTCATCGGTCTGGCTGCGCTCACGGTCCTGTCCTGTAAGATGGTGGACCACCTGGGCGACACCGCCACGGAACTCTTCCGCGGCGAGGTCGTTGCGCGCGTAGGCGATCACCGCCTCCACCGGACGGAGCTGGAGAGCTACATCCCCGCGGGCGTATCGTCCGAAGACAGCGCCGGCCTGGCCCGCCAGTACATCCGCGCCTGGGCGGAAGACCTGCTGCTGCTGGACATGGCCGACGAGCAGCTTTCCAAGGAAGAGAAGGATGTCACCCAGGAGCTGGAGTCGTACCGCCGCGCCCTCCTGAAATACCGCTACGAGCAGCTGTACATCAACCAGCGGCTGGACACCCTGGTCACCGATGAGGAAATCGATGCCTACTACAAGGCCAATCCGGACAAGTTCGTGCTGGAGCGCCCCGTCGTGAAGGCCCGTTACATGATTATCCCGGCCGATTCGCACAGCCTCCGCAACCTGCGCCGCAAGATGTCCTCGGACGATTCGGCTGAAGTGATGGAAGCCGAAAACCTGGCCCTCACCGCCACCATCAAGTACGCCGACCAGTCCGACACCTGGATGGACGCCATCACCCTCGCCCAGGAGCTTGGCACCGATTACCGCTCCCTCGTGGGCGCCATCAAGAACCAGTTTGCAGAGATTCCGGACGAATCCGGGAACCTCCGCATCGCCTATATAGCGGACATCGTCCAGGCAGGAAAAACCGCTCCGCTGGAGTATTGTTCGGAGCGTATCCGGGACATCATCCTGAATACGCGCAAGCACAATCTCACCCTCGGCCTGGAGCAGGACCTGCTGGAAGATGCCACCAGAAACAACAAATTTGTAATTTACTAGAACATGAAACGTATTTTCACCCTGGCGGCCGCGCTGACGGCCTGCCTCTCCCTGGGAGCCCAGAAATATTCCGGCGGCCTCATCGACAAGACCGTGGCCACGGTGGGCGGGGAGGTCATCCTGCTGTCAGACATTGAGGCCGAGGTGAAGCAGCTCCGCGCCAGCGGACAGGGAAGCGACCGGGACATGCGCTGCGAGGTTCTGGAGAGCATGCTGGACGCCAAGATTTTCCTGATGCAGGCCCGCCTGGACTCCCTCACCGTCAACAACGAGATGGTGGACGGAAACCTGAACCAGCGGATCGACTATCTCCGCACCCAGCTGGGCGGTGACGAGGAATTGGAAAAATACTTTGGCAAACCTCTTTACAAACTCCGTCAGGAGTGGAGGAAAATGCTTGAGGAACAAAGCCTTACGGAGCAGGAACGCTACGAGGTGGCCGGGAACATCGCCGAAGTCACCCCGTACGACGTAAAGCAGTACATCGACCATACCGACCCGGAAGACCTTCCCGTCGTCCCGGTGAAATACCAGCTGAGCCAGATCTGCATCTATCCCGACCGCGAAGCCGCCAACCTGGCGGTGAAGGAGAAACTGCTCTCGCTGCGGGAACGCATCATCGCCGGGGAAAAGTTCGCCACCCTGGCCCGCATCTACTCCGAAGACCCGGGCAGCGCCCGCCGCGGCGGTGAACTGGGCATGGCCTCCAAGTCCATCTTCTGGCCCGCCTTCTCGGATGCGGCCATGGCCCTGAGGCCCGGCACCATCTCCCAGATCGTGGAGACCCCGGACGGATTCCACATCATCGAAGTCATCGAAAAGCGGGGCGACATGTTCAACGCCCGCCACATCCTGCTCAAACCGCAGTACACGGTTGAGGACCAGGAAAAAGCGTTCGGCCGCCTGGACAGTCTCCGCACCAAGATCCTGGACAATGAGATTTCCTTTGAACTGGCCGCCCGCTTCTATTCGGAAGACATGGCCTCCCGCACCAACGGAGGGCAGATGGCCGACCCTGCCACCGGTTCTTCCTACTACGAAATCGACCAGCTGAAACCGGCCGATTACAATGCCATCAAGGACCTCCAGGTGGGCGAGATTTCCGCACCGGTGGAGTCCCTGGACAATGAGGGCTACCAGCAGGGCCGTTCCGGCAACCTGGTGTACAAGATCCTCCGTGTAGACAAGATCCTCCCCGCCCATACGGCCACCTTCGAGAACGACTACACCCAGATTCTGCAGAACGTACAGTACAAGAAGCAGCAGGAAGCCGTCGATGCCTTCCTGAGCGAAAAGATCAAGGATACCTACATCCTGATAGACCCGCTGTTCGCCGAGTGTGAATTCTCCCGCGAGGAGTGGAACAAACGGAAATAGTGCGCTGGAATACTGTTCATAAGGGGTTTGCCTTGCTGCTCGCGCTGGCGGCGGCGTTTTCCGTGAGCGCCCAGGAGCAGCAGGATGACAGGGTCTGGCTGCTGAGCGCCAAGACGGCCCAGCTGCTGCAGATCGACGGGACCGACTACCGCAAGGTGGTGGGGCCCGCCCGTTTCCTGCACAACAACACCTACCTCATCTGCGACACGGCCCTGTGGAACGTGAACACCAACATCATCGACGCGGTGGGCCATGTCCGTATCATCCAGGACCAGACCACCCTGTCCAGCTCCTCGCTCCAGTATGTGTCGGACGAGAACATCGCCAAGTTCAGGGGCGACCTGGTCCAGTTGCAGGACAAGGACGGAAACACCCTCCGGACCCGCTATCTGGACTACAACACCAAAGACTCCGTGGCCGTTTTCCAGAGCGGCGGCGCCATGCGTGACAAAGACGGCCAGATCATGGAAAGCCGCTACGGCATCTACGACGCCAAGGCCCACCTGTTCGTATTCAACGACCAGGTGAACATGTACATGGACACCACCTTCATCAAGACGTCCCGCATGGAGTACAGGAGCGACCTCTCCACCGCCTATTTCGGCTACGGAACCGACATGTGGCAGGACGACAACATGCTCTCCGCCGACGACGGGTGGTACGACAGGAGCCGCGAACTGTTCTTCTTCCGGAGAAAAGTCCACCTGCTCACCAAGGACCAGGAAGTCTGGGCCGATTCCATGTACTACTACCGCGCCCTCAACGACATCGACATGCTGGGCAACGCGGAGCTGATGGACACCACCCGCAACGTATACGCCCTGGCCGGAAAATTCCACTACCGGGACTCCCTGTCGGAGATCCGCATGCTGGACGACCCCGCCATCATGTCCATCCTGGACGACGAGGGCCAGGTGGATACGCTCTATATCGGGGCCGACCAGTTCCTGATGCGTACCTACAAGATGTGCGATATTCCCGAGGCCTGGAAAAAAGATGCCGAAAAACGCCTGAAGGACATCGGCGGAGACCCGATCAACGAATACCGCAGGAAAGCGGCCGAGGAAGCCGCGAAAAAGGCGGAAGAAGCGGCCAAGAACGACCCCAACCGCCCTCCGGAGCCCAAGGCCGCCCCCAAGGCAGCAGCTGCG
>JAFUWW010000102.1 GCA_017471085.1 Bacteroidales bacterium
CATCCGGCGGCCTTCCTTGTGCTCCCACCCCTTGAGCAGCGACACCTTGCCTCCGGGTGTCTCCAGGCTGTACTCCTTGTCCGGGACAAAGCTGGCGGGATTGCCTCCGCAGGCGTACAGGTGTATCTCCACCTCATTTTCCCCTTCTTTGAGCACGCCTTCGGACACCCGGTAGTTCCTGGGAGGATACATATAGGTGATGTTGCCCACGTAAACGCCGTTCACGAAGGTGGAATCGGCATCCACCAGGGCGCCGAGATGCAGGATGGAGGGGCCTGTCTGCCCGGCTTCCAGGGTAAACCTGTTGCGGAGCAGGTGGCTGCCGTACACGTTCTCCCCCCTGGCGTCCACCGCCCATGACTTGCTGAAGGCATCGACCTTTTTCCATCGGGCCGATTTGTTGGCGGGAAGGGCGTTGTGGGCCTCCTGCCAGTTGGTATAAAGGGTGGCGTTGAAGGCATTGATGCTGTCCAGATAGTGCTTGTCCTGGAACAGGCGCAGCTCCTTGAGGGCATAGTCCGGCAGGGCATCTTCGCGGAGCCAGGCCTCGATGGGAGATCCGCCCACGGAAGAATTCACCATGCCCACCGGAACGCCGGTCTTTTCGCTCAGGTAGCGGGCGGTGAAATAACAGACCGCCCCCCAGGCCATGGCTGTGCTGTCGCTGTCCAGCACCTCCCACTTGCAGGCGGGCAGGTCTTCCTGCGGGCCGTCGAAGTCATAGGCAAGCGGGACCTTGACGTAACGTACCTGCGGATTGGAATAGCCTTTCACTTCTTCCGCCACGGCATCCAGGCAGCGGCTCACGGGCAGTTCCATGTTGGACTGGCCCGAGCAGAGGAACACGTCGCCCACCAGGATATCATCCACCAGGGTGCCGTTCACCTGCAGCGAATACGGACCGCCGGCGGGCGTTGCGGGCAGTTCCGCCTGCCAGAAGCCCTTGCCGTCGGCCTTGGCGACAATCCGGCTCTCCTGCCACGAAAGGGTGACCTTGGCGTCCGGGGCCGTCCAGCCCCAAACGGGGACCGGACGGTCCCGCTGGAGCACCATGTGGTCCGAGAAAACGGCAGGAAGACGGACCGGAGCTTGGGTACAGGCCATGCACAACAGGGCGAAGGCCAGAATGATACATTTCTTCATAATCCGATGCTCTATATGCACAAAGATACTTTATTTTGCTTTTCCGCAAGTACAAAGTTACTTCATTTTCTTCACGAATCCTGTTACAAATGTCTCAGTCCATTGAAAAAATCAACCAAAATTGTTGTTTTTGACACATAAAATGTCATATTTGGAAAACATCTTTTTTTATTGCCCGTTTTTATGTAACTTGGGGCCCGAATCACTAAAACAGATACTTATATTATGGAAAAAACATGGAGATGGTTCGGCCGCAAGGATAAAATCACCCTTGCCATGCTGCGCCAGATCGGGGTGGAAGGCATCGTCACCGCCCTGCACGACGTTCCCCTCGGCGAGGTGTGGACCCGTGAGAAGATTCATGAATTACGGACCTATATCGAGAGCTTCGGGATGCGGTGGAGCGTGGTGGAAAGCCTGCCGGTGGTGGAGACCATCAAATATGGCGGACCGGACCGCGACCATCAGATAGAAGTCTACAAAGAATCGCTGAGAAACCTCTCCGCAGAGGGCATCCACTGCATCTGCTACAACTTCATGCCGGTGCTGGACTGGGCCAGGACCGACCTGCTCCACAGGAATCCCAACGGAAGCACGAACCTCTATTTCAACTACGCGGAGTTCGCCTACTTCGACATCTACATCCTCAAACGCGAAGGCGCCCGTGAAGAGTGGGCTCGCTTCCGTTTCCCCGACGGCTACGGCGAAGGACGGGACGTGCTGGCAGAGGCCGACGCCCTTGCCAAGACGATGACCCCGGAGAAAGACCACCAGCTGGTGGAGAACATCATCATCAAGACCCAGGGATTCGTCAGCGGCAACTTCTCCGAGAATGACGAGGCCCCCGTGCAGAAATTCCGCGAATTCCTGGCACTGTACAAGGGAATCGGCAAAAAACAGCTCAGGGAGAACATGAAATACTTCCTGGAAGCCATCATGCCCACCTGCGAGGAATACGGGATGAACATGTGCGTCCACCCGGACGATCCGCCCATCGAGGTGCTGGGGCTCCCCCGCATCGTCCGCACGGAAGAGGATATCCAGTGGCTGCTGGACGCCGTCCCCAACAAGCACAACGGCCTCACTTTCTGCGCCGGCAGCCTGTCGGCCGGGGCCTACAACAACGTAGTGGAACTGGCGGAGAAATTCGCTTCCCGCACCCATTTCGTCCACCTGCGCTCCTGCCACATCTTCCCCACGGGCGACTTCACCGAAGCCTCCCACCTGGGCGGCAGGGCCGATCTGATCCAGCTGTGCCGGATCTTCGAGAAGGAGAATCCGAAGCTGCCCATGCGCGTGGACCACGGCATGACTTTCACCGACGAGCCCGGCGGCATCATGGACGAATCCAGCCACGGACACAATGCCGGCTACACCCTGCTGGGCCGCATGTTCGCCATGGGGCAGGTACAGGGCATCCTGGCCACGGTAGACCGCGAGCTGGGCATTGAATACAAACAACCCGGTTTTTTCGACTGATATGAAGCTGACAGACATCCTGAGCGGCCGTTTCAATGCCGCAGAGTGGGAGCGGAAAGGTTATGAGCTCCCTGCATTCGATATTCAGGCCGTGCGGCAGAAGACCGCAGCCCAGCCCACCTGGGTGCACTTCGGCGGAGGAAACATCTTCCGGGCCTTCCCGGCGGCCCTCCTCAACGACGCCCTCAATACGGGGAAATACGACCGCGGCGTCATCGTGGCCGAAACCTTCGACTTCGAGGTCATCGACAAGGCCTATACCCCTTACGGCAACCTGTCGCTTGCGGTAAGCCTGTGCTCCGACGGCACCATCGGCAAAAAAGTGATTGCCAGCGTCACAGAGGCCCTCAAGGCCGATTATGCCTTCCCCGACTGGCAGCGGCTGGTGGAGATTTTCCAGGCGCCGTCGCTGCAGATGATTTCTTTCACCATCACGGAAAAGGGGTACGGATTCAACGAGGCGGACCTTGCCCGCGGACTCTCTCCGGTGTTCGCCATGGGAAAGGTTACGGCCCTGTTGTTTGAGCGCTGGAAGGCCGGCCAGTTCCCCCTGACCGTCCAGTCCATGGACAACTGCTCCCACAACGGCGACAAGGTGAAAGCCGGCGTTTTCGCCTATGCGGAGCGCTGGGTGAAGGATGGCCTGGTGCCCGAGGCTTTCCTGCAGTGGCTCAGGGACGAAAAGAAGATCACCTTCCCCTGGTCGATGATCGACAAGATCACGCCCCGTCCGCACCAGAAAGTGAAAGAGCTCCTGGAGGCCGACGGATTCGAAGACAATCAATACATAGAGACGCAGAAGCACACCTTCACCGCCCCGTTCGTCAACGCCGAAGAGGTGCAGTACCTGGTCATCGAAGACAACTACACCGCCGGACGGCCTCCGCTGGAGATGGGCGGCGCCCTTTACACCACGCGCGAAACGGTGGACAAGGTGGAGACGATGAAGGTGACCACCTGCCTGAATCCGCTCCACACCGCCATGAGCATCTACGGCTGCATGCTGGGCTACACGCTCATATCGGCCGAAATGCAGGATCCGGACCTCCGTCCCTTCGTGCAGAAGCTGGGCTATATAGAGGCCATGCCGGTGGTCACCGACCCCCTTGTGCTCAATCCGTACGAATTCATCGGCGCCGTCATCAACCGGCGGCTGCCCAACCCCTTCATGCCGGACGCCCCGCAGCGCATCGCCATGGACACCAGCCAGAAACTGCCCATCCGCTTCGGCGAGACCATCAAGAAATACATCGCCCGCGGGCTGGATATGTCCAACCTGGTGCTCATTCCCCTGACCCTGGCCGGATATGCCCGCTACCTGAAAGGCATCCGGGACGACGGAACGCCCTTCGAGCCGTCGCCGGACCCGATGCTCGAGCAGCTTCAGGCCATCGTGGCCCCGCTGGAGGTGGGCCGGCCGGAACAGGACTATTCCTGCCTGAAGGAACTCTTCTCCAGGGCCGATGTCTTCGGGCTCAACCTGTACGAGGCCGGCCTGGGAGGACAGATTGAAGGAATGGTCCGTGAACTGTACGCCGGGCCCGGTGCCGTACGTGCCACCCTGCATAAATACACAGAAGCCCGGTAGCCGGTTCCGGAGGACATGAAACAGAGAGCGGTTTTCATAAATCGCTCTCTGTTTGTATTTTTCATGCTATCAAAAAGGAAATTTTTTTATTAATATTTTCACCATTATTATTTTTATTATCTTCGCTATATAAAACCATTTAGCATTTCGCCCAGAACCTGCGCGTACAAGACCGGGTGCTGGACGAACTGGGAGATTGTGAAGGAAATCATCTGGGAGAACGACGGAAGCCACGGCAACATCAGCTGGAGCAGCGACTACCGCTTCTCCAACGAGAGCAACTCCACCGGCGAGGGCTACACTCCGCTGAAGCTCTACTATATGGAATAGCATCTTGCGCACTCCATCCAAGGGACAGGCTTACTTTTTAGCCTGTCCCTTTGTTTTTTATAAGATTATTCACTACCTTTGCACTATAAACGCTAAAACCTTTTAACATGTACCTACTCGGTTATGACATCGGCAGTTCCTCCGTCAAGGCATCCCTGGTGAATGCCGAAACCGGAAAATGCGTTGCAACAGCCTTCTATCCCAAGTCTGAGGCGCCCATCATCTCCAAGAAAACGGGATGGGCGGAGCAGGATCCCGCCATGTGGTGGGGCAACCTGAAACTGGCTACGGACGATATCCTGGACCAGGTGCGCCGCAAGGCTTCCCTGCAGAGCAAATCCTTTACGGAAAAAGACATCCAGGCCATCGGCATTTCTTATCAGATGCACGGTCTGGTGTGCGTGGACAAAGACCTGAACGTACTCCGTCCGTCCATCATCTGGTGCGACTCCCGCGCCGTTCCCTATGGCCAGAAAGCCTTCGAGGCACTGGGCAGAGACTACTGTCTCCCCCATCTGTTGAACTCCCCCGGTAACTTCACCGCCGCCAAACTGGCCTGGGTGAAGGAGAACGAGCCGGACGTATACAACCGCATCTGGAAAGTGATGCTGCCCGGCGACTATATCGCCATGCGCCTGACCGGCAGTGTCTGCACCACCGTCAGCGGTCTGTCGGAGGGTATTTTCTGGGACTTCCGCACCAATACGCCCAGCCGCGAACTGCTGGAGTATTTCGGCTTCGACGAAACCATCCTCGCCCAGCGCAGGCCCACCTTCGGCGTGCAGGGTACGCTCACGCGGGAAGCGGCGGAATACCTGGGCCTGGCAGAAGGGACCCCCGTCACTTACCGCGCAGGCGACCAGCCGAACAATGCTCTCAGCCTCAACGTTTTCAACCCTGGAGAAATCGCCTCCACGGCCGGCACTTCCGGTGTGGTGTACGGTGTCATCGGCCAGGTGAATTACGACCCGCTGAGCCGTGTCAATACCTTTGCGCATGTGAACCATACGGCGGAAGATCCGCGCCTGGGCGTGCTGCTGTGCATCAACGGCACCGGCATCCTGAACTCCTGGATCCGCCGCAACGTCGCTCCCGCCGGCATCTCCTACGCCGATATGAACGAAGTGGCCGCAGAGGTTCCCATCGGCTCGGACGGCGTGTCCATCCTGCCTTTCGGCAACGGTGCGGAACGCATGCTGGAGAACAGGGACACCGGCTGCAGCATCCATGGCATCAACTTCAACCGCCACGACAAGCGCCACCTCATCCGGGCCGCCCAGGAAGGCATCGTCTTCTCCTTCCAGTACGGCATCGAAATCATGGAAGCCATGGGCCTGAAGGTGGACAAGATCCACGCCGGCCTGGCCAACATGTTCCAGTCCAAGATCTTCCGTGACACGCTCGCCGGCGTATCCGGCGCCACCATCGAACTGTACGACACCGACGGCTCCGTGGGCGCCGCCAAGGGTGCCGGCATCGGCGCAGGAGTTTACAAAGACAACCGCGAAGCCTTCGCCACCCTGGAAAGGCTGGACGTGATCGTCCCGAACCACGAACAGGAATACCGCGAAGCCTACGAGCGCTGGAAACAATACATTTAAAAACAGTTACATTAATCACATAAAACTATGGCAAAAGAGTATTTCCCCACTATCGGGAAGATTCCTTTCGAAGGAGTCGAGAGCAAGAACCCCCTTGCATTCCATTATTATGACGCAAACCGCATGGTCATGGGCAAGCCCATGAAGGACTGGCTCAAGTTCGCCATGGCATGGTGGCACACCCTGGGACAGGCCTCCGCAGACCCGTTCGGCGGCCAGACCCGCTCCTACGAATGGGACAAGGGCGAATGCCCCTACTGCCGCGCCAGGGCAAAGGCCGATGCCGGCTTCGAGATCATGCAGAAACTGGGTATCGAGTATTTCTGCTTCCATGACATCGACCTGGTAGAGGACTGCGACGACATCGCCGAGTACGAGGCCCGCATGAAGGACATCACGGACTATCTCCTGGAGAAGATGAAGGAAACCGGCATCAAGAACCTCTGGGGCACCGCCAACGTGTTCGGCAACAAGCGTTACATGAACGGCGCCGGCACCAATCCGCAGTTCGACGTAGTGGCCCGCGCTGCCGTCCAGATCAAGAACGCCATCGACGCCACCATCAAGCTCGGCGGTTCCAACTATGTGTTCTGGGGCGGCCGTGAAGGATACTACACCCTGCTGAACACCCAGATGCAGCGCGAGAAGGACCACCTCGGCAAACTGCTCACCGCCGCCCGCGACTATGCCCGCAAGAACGGCTTCAAGGGCACCTTCCTCATCGAGCCCAAGCCGATGGAGCCCACCAAGCACCAGTACGACGTAGACACGGAGACCGTGATCGGCTTCCTCCGCGCCAACGGCCTGGAGAAAGACTTCAAGGTGAACATCGAGGTGAACCACGCCACCCTGGCCGGCCATACCTTCGAGCATGAACTCACCGTGGCCGTGGACAACGGCTTCCTGGGATCCATCGACGCCAACCGCGGCGACGCCCAGAACGGCTGGGATACGGACCAGTTCCCGGTAGACCCGTACGACCTCACCCAGGCCATGATGCAGATCATCCGCAACGGCGGCCTCGGCAACGGCGGTACCAACTTCGACGCCAAACTGCGCCGTTCCTCCACCGATCCTGAGGACATCTTCATCGCCCACATCAGCGCCATGGACGCCATGGCCCACGCCCTGCTCAACGCAGCCGCCGTGCTGGAAGAAAGTCCGCTCTGTGAGATGGTCAAGGAGCGCTACGCTTCCTTCGACAGCGGTCTCGGCAAGAAGTTCGAAGAGGGCAAGGCTACCCTGGAAGAAATCTACGAGTATGCCAAGAAGAGCGGCGAACCCGTGGTCGCTTCCGGCAAGCAGGAGCTCTACGAAACCCTGCTGAACCTCTACGCCAAGTAGTTTTATTCTGAGGGAGGCTGTCATTTCCCAGGAAGTGGCAGCCTCTTTTTTTATTTTCGGTATATGCAAACTTATCGTCAAAAAGGGAGCCCGGCCTATCTGTTCGGGATTGTACTGGTAGCCGTGATCGGCGGCCTTCTGTTCGGATACGATACCGCTGTTATCTCAGGTGCCGAAAAGGGCCTCCAGGCCTTCTTCCAGGGCGCCTCGGACTTCAACTACACCGACGGTCTGCACGGGTTCACCACCTCCAGCGCCCTCATCGGCTGCATCATCGGCGCTTTCATCTCCGGCTTCATGGCCTCCCGCCTGGGCCGCAAGCGCTCGCTGTTCATCGCCGGCATCCTCTTTTTCCTGTCGGCCCTG
>JAFUWW010000103.1 GCA_017471085.1 Bacteroidales bacterium
TCCTTTGCCTGCTGTTCCTGGCCTCCTTTCCGGCCCGGGCACAGTTCTATACCACGGGCTCGGATCCGGGACATCTCAGGTGGTTCAGCATAGAAACGCCATACTATCAGGTTATTTACCCGGAAGGAACCGATTCTCTCGCCAGAAATTACGCCCGCCTGCTGGAACGGTTCCGGAAACCGTCCGGCTATAGCATCGGCCTTACTCCCGGCAGTCTTCAGTGGCACAAAATGCCCGTCGTCCTGCATGCCTATAACGGATATGCCAACGGCTCCGTCTCCTGGGCCCCCTCCCACATGAACCTGTACACGGTAATGGAGCCGTCGGCCAGCGATCCCGCGCCCTGGGATATCCAGCTTATCTCCCACGAACCCAGGCACCAGGCCCAGCTGCAACTGGGCTATTCCGGCTTCCTGAAGCCCTTCAACTATCTGTTCGGGGAGGCGGTGAGCCCGGTTTCGTTCATGCTGTATCTGGACATGGCCCTCGCGGAAGGCGATGCCGTGGCGGCGGAAACCGGCTTCGGCTACGGCACACGGGCCCGGACGGCCGATTTCCTGGACTACTACCGGCTGGCGCTGGACCAGGGCGATTTCCGCACCTGGGACCGATGGCGTTATGGCTCCTACAAGCATTATACGCCCTCTTACTATACGCTGGGGTACATCACCATCGCCGGCATGCGCTATTACTACGATTATCCCACTTTCACGGCCGATTTCCTGAACCGCTCGCTCCGCCGTCCCTTCAGTTTCACGCCGCGGAATATGATGAAAACGGCCTCCGAGCGCTCTGGAAAGCCCTTTAAGGAAACGTTTTCCGAGATTCTGCAGAATATGGACAGGCAATGGAAGGAAGAGTCCGCAGCCCGCGGCCCGTTCATTCCGCAGGAACAGCTGGCCGGCAAGCCTGGTTTTCCTGTCTTCTACAGCGGCGCCATCTTCATGGAGGGAATCCTTTACACGATCCGCAGCAGCAGTGTGCGCGGAGTGGAACTGGTGGCCTTCAAAGACGGAAAAGAAACGGTGCTCTTCCCCATGAACACCAGTGTGACTTCCCTGTGGAACGATGATGCCAACCTGCGGCTGTATTGGACGGAAACAGTTCCAGACCCCCGTTGGGAGCTTTCCCACCGCTCCATCATCCGGTATTACGATATCCGGAAGAAAAAAACGGTCGACCTTACGACGGAAGGGCGGCTGTACAACCCCCAGCCTTCCGGGGACGGCCTTACGGTAGCCGCCGTGGAGTATCCCGTCACCGGCGGAAACAGGATTCTGGTACTGAATTCGGCCGACGGAAGCATTCTGAGGCGGATTCCCGTCCCCGACGGCCTGCAGGTATCGGAAACCGCCTGGTGGAAGGACTCTCTTTTTGCCGCGGCCATCTCGGAAAAAGGAACCGGCATTTACCGGATCGGCCCCGACGGGAACTGGACCACGGTCTTCGAGCCTGTCATCCAGAAGGTTTTCAACCTGGGCTTCGATCCGGACTATCTGGAGTGGGTGTCGGACCGTACCGGCGTCAACGAATATTACCGGTTTTACCCGGAGGAAGGGCGGCTGACACAGCTGACATCGACCCGGTATGGCCTGTACGATGTCTATGAAGAGGACGGATATCTCTATTTTACTGCTCCGGCCAGGGAGGGAGGGCTGCTGTACCGTTCGCCGATGGAAGCGCTTTCTCCCAAAGACGTTTCGTTCTACGAGGTGCACACTTACCCCATGGAGGATGCCCTGGTGGCCCAGGAAAGGGCCTTGGGACCCGTTCCGGAAGAAGATGCCGAGGTGGAGATATCGGTCCCGAAAAGATACAGCCGGATTCTGCACGGGTTCCGCTTCCACACCTGGCTTCCCTTTTTCACAGACTATGAACAGCTGGAATCCGGCAGCCTGGACTTCACCTACAAGACGGCCTCGCTGGGGGTTACCGGCTTTTTCCAAAATACGCTGGACAACCTGAACGGCTACGTGGGATACAGCGCCCATCCGGATCCGGACGGAGGAAAGGCCTGGATGCACTCCATTCATGGAAAGTTCACTTACTCAGGACTTTATCCTGTCATCGAGGGCAGCTTTGACATCGGCGGGAGCCATGCCCGACAATATCATCGGCAGCTTTGGCGCACGAACGAGGCAGGTCAGACCGTATCTTCCGCTTCCTCCTATCTCAAAAGCACCCCTTCCGTCCAGATGCAGCTGTCGGCCTATCTTCCGCTGCGGTTTAACAAGGGGAGCATGCTGGCGGGAGTCATACCACGGGTGAGCTATACCGTTTCCAACAACGCTTTCGCCACCAACGCCGTTCTCTGGGAAGGTCCGCTATATGCCTTTTCTTCCCTGCCTTACGGTTATCATTTCGCCGGGTTCGGAGAAGGCGGCAACAGGCCGATGCAGAGCCTTTCCGCCAGCCTGAGAGGCTACTGGATGCTGCCGGTGGCCAGTAACGGGGTCTATCCCCGCCTGGGCATTGGGGCAGAAGCCGGAGTCCGGATCCGTCCGGGCCTTACGAATGTTTTCACACCGGCAGTCTTTGCCTATGCCTACGGCTACCTGCCCGGCATCGTCCTGCCCCAGGGACTCCGCCTTACAGGCATGTACCAACGGCTGTTCGGGGGCAATTCCGGACCCCGTTTCATCGACAATGCCGTCCATCTGGCGCCGAGAGGATATCCGGCGTCGGCAGGGACGCTCATGGCCGGGACAGGCCCCTCCCAATGGAAGGTGACGGCCGATTATGCGCTTCCTGTCTATGTGGGAGACCTTTCCCTAGGCGTAGTCAGTTATATCAAGAACTTCCTGCTTGTTCCGCACGCCGATTTCGCCGGATTCAAAACCGGGAACCTGTGGAGCGCGGGCATCGACCTGACGGCGGAAATCGCCCATCTGCTGATGTTCCCGTTTGACGGGTCCATCGGCCTTTCCTTCAATTATCTGGGCGGGACGGGGTATAAGGATACCGGCCTTGAAAAGCCGTACAGCATAGAAATGATTTTCAGCTTCGACATCTAGCGGAAGAACTGTTCCAGCCAGGAGGCGTCCACTACCGCGAAACCGGGAGCCGGCTGGACGGCCGGATTGCGGGAAAGGATGCCGCGGGCGTCTTCATAGACATTGAAGCCGATATTCACCACCTGCATCTGCCCGTTCAGCGGGAAAGCCATTACAATCTCATTGTCAGGACCTTCCAGGCGGAGGAAACGCATCTTTGCTTCCAGAATGCCGGGGTTTTTGGCACTCAGCTCGCGCCGGGTCACCCATTTGCACATTTCCATCACCGTGTCTTCCAGGGTGGCATCGTGAATGTTTACTTTCTCGATCAGGTCACCCGCTTCCTGCACCCTGCGGAGCGTGTATCCGTCCAGCTGTTTCACGGCTTCCTCCACCTCCCGGGGCGGCTGGTGGCCATCCGGCAGCAGCCAGACCATGAGCTTTGTGTCGGGATCATGGTAAAGGGTCTGGTATTTCAGGAGGTTCCTGGTGCCGCAATAGGGACATTCCCAGACAAAAAGGGAACCGTCCCTGACCCGGGACTTGAGCGTGGGGTCAAGGGCGGTATTGATCAGCTGCAGCGTCTCTACCTGCGTAGTCCGCTGGCAATGACTACAGTTTGCGGGCACCATCGCTGATGACAACGTTATAGATCTTGGGCTCGTGGCCGAATTTCTCGTTGAATTTCTCCACAGCCGTCTCGATGAAGCGGTCGTACAGCTCTTCCTTCACCAGGTTGATGGTGCAGCCGCCGAAGCCGCCGCCCATGACGCGGGAACCGGTGACGTCGCACTTGCGGGCCAGTTTGTTCAGGAAGTCCAGTTCTTCGCAGGAAACTTCGTACAGATGGCTGAGGCCGAAGTGAGTCTGGTACATCATTTCGCCAACGGTCTCATAATCATCTCTTTCCAGGGCGTCGCAGACATCCAGCACGCGCTGGACCTCACCGATCACATATTCGGCCCGGATGAAATCCTCTTCCGAAATCACGCCGCGCACCTCGTCCAGCCAGACGCGTTTGGCATCAGACAGGAATTCCACCTCCGGGTGGTTCTTGCGGATGGCTTCCGCGGCCCTTTCGCAGGATTCGCGGCGCTTGTTGTAGGCACTGTCGGCCAGCAGGTGCTTCACGCAGGTGTCGATCAGCACCACGCGGTAGCCCTTGGGATGGAACGGGAAGTACTTGTATTCGCCGGTTTTGCAGTTGAGGCGCATCAGGGAACCTTCCTTGCCGAAGATGGAGGCGAACTGGTCCATGATGCCGCACTTTACGCCGCAATAATTGTGCTCCGTGCTCTGGCCGATGCGGGCCAGCTCGAACTTCTCGATGCTGTTGCCGTTGAACAGGTCGTTCAGGGCGAAGGCGAAGGTGCTTTCCAGGGCTGCGGAGGAACTGAGGCCGGCACCGAGAGGAACGTCACCGGCAAAGACCGCATTGAAACCCTCCACCTTGCCGCCGCGCTTGACGATTTCCCGGCAGACTCCGTAGATATAGCGGGGCCAGAGCTGCTGGGGCAGGCTTTCCTCGTCCACAAAGAATTCCACGTATTCGTCCCTGTCTATGGCAAAGACCTTGGCCTTGTTGGTTCCGTTGGGCTTGATGGCGGCCATGATGCCGAAATTGATGGCACCGGGAAACACGTAACCACCGTTATAATCTGTATGTTCGCCGATTAGGTTGATACGGCCGGCCGAGGTGTAGAGATCTCCTTCTTCGCCGAAGAGGGACTTGAATTTTTCCTGGATTTTGGTTTTCATATTCTAGTGTTGTTATGTTTTCGTATCTACAAAGATAACGATTTATTTTTTAATGGCGCAGACCCCAGACCGAAGGATCGTACGAAGCCTCCACGAAATCTTCCACATCGTCCGGAAGCGCCGGATAGAAATCCAGGCCGGTGAGGAGTTCCAGGTCATCCACCGAAAGGGCGCATTTTTCCAGATAGTACCGGTTGGCATCGTTCTGCATGATGAAGGCTACCGCCTGGTACCGGAAGCCGTCATGCACCAGCGCCACCTTGAAGAAGGCATCCGGAACCACGACATGGTCCTGGCCGATGGTGCCGTACTTGTTGTCTCCCACAATCGGCCCGGAAACCACCCAGACGCGGCCGTACTGGTTGGCCCACCGGCGGACCTGCTTCTCCAGATACTGCCAGTCCTTGTTGTTCAGCTCTTCTTTCTGCGGGCAGATGTTGAGAAAATAGAAGGTTTCCGCCATGGCCTCGTCGCTCCAGAAAAAGTCTCCTGCCGGGGCCATGTGGCCTTTGGTCCAGCCGCTTCGGGTGTAGTCTTCCCGTCTTGCCTGCCGGCCCTTGAAGGAGAGGTCCATGGAGAAGATTTTATCGTCCCGGGTGGCATCTCCGCGGGTTTCCTCCGCCGTGAGTTCGTAGGCCACCCAGTTGGGAATGAGGGTTTCCGTATTGTAGGAAGTTACATAGCCCCTGTATTCCACGATGTTGTCCTGTGCCGCTGCACCCGGGATTTCCAGTCCCCGGGGCGGTTCCGCCGGGACCATTTCACAGGCTGCCGCCAGCAGGGCCGCCAGCGCCGGGAGAAGGATTGATTTGTAGTTCATTCGATCGGTTGTTTATCTGCAAAGTTAGCATTTTCGCAGCAATTGTGACACTTCCGGGCCGATGTTATGGGGAAAGGGGCATTTCCAGCCACACCGGACAATGGTCCGACACGCCGCCCAGGTAACGGGGGCCCGAATAGGTGCGGAGGGGCTTGGTTCCGCCGTGGGAAGGGTCCTTCACTTGCAGGAAAGGGATATACAGGATTTTCATGGCCGCCGGAAGGCAGGCCCCGGAGACAAAGAACAGGTCGATCAAATCCCATTTCCCGTCGTATTTGATGCTTCCTTTTCCCTGTCGGTGCAACGCTCCGGCAAGGGGAAGCAGGGTGGGTTCCAGCAGGTGATAAACCGGATTGGCCGGGGTGTCGTTGAAATCGCCCATGGCGATGATTTTCCCTTCTCCGAGGGCCGACAGGGAATCGGCCAGGGCTTTCAGCCGCTCCACGGCGAGACGCCTGCGGGGCTCGGAAACGGCCGCTCCGCCGTACTTGGAAGGGTGATGGTTCACCAGGACGGAGAACGGCCCGTATCGGCCCGAAAAACGGCAAAGAAGGATATCCCTGGTGGCCAGGACGAAATCGGCCTGGTACAGATGGCAGGGAAGGGCTTCTTCCAGGGTCAGCCGCGAGCTCCGGTAAAGCAGGGCCACGTCGATTCCGCGGCTGTCGGGCGAGTCGAAATGGACGGCCCGGTAATCCAGCTTCCGCAGCGGCGGCGCCTGCAGGAGCCGACGGAGCACAAAGCCGTTCTCCACTTCCGCCAGGCCTATCACATCCGGCAGCCCTCCTTCGGCCGACCCCGCCCATAGGATGCCTTTTCCGATGGCGTTGCACTTGGCATTGAAGCGTTTCCGGGTCCAGTGCCGGTCTCCTGCGGAGGAGAATTCGGCATCGGAGACGCTGGTGGAATCGTTCCGGAAGTCGAAGAAGTTCTCCAGGTTCCAGAACAGGACGCGGAGGGTGTCGGAGGAGGAAAGATGCCCGGGCAGGAGGGCGAGACAAATGGTCAATAAAAAAGTTCCCATGCCCCAAAGATAGGACACGGGAGGGAGACTTATCGGTTGAAACAGAAAAATCTGACGTATTTTTCAACCGATTAAACGTTAAAGAGGAAACGAGTAAAATCCTCTTTATCCTTTTGGTTTTCAATACTTTGTGTAGGGACAAAATTAAACGGGGGACAAAATAGGGCCAAAAGGTACAAAAAACCGCACGGGTTTAGGAGGGTGTAACAAGTTAGGCAAGGCCAAAAACTCCAATTCCGCGCGGCTTTCTGCAAAGGTAGTAAAATTTTCTTTTCCGGCAAGCGGGTTTTACTTATACGGCGTATATGTGTGCGCACGCACTTTGAATATATCCGTATAGGCTATAAATTCGCTATACTCCCGGCGGGTAACAATTAGCCCGGCTGGCGTTTCTTCGTAGCTGCTGGCCAGCTGCTGGCCCGGTGCCCGGTGCGCCACTTGCACCCAGCGAAAGCCGCGCACCTGGATTTCGATAACTCCGCCTTTCTCCGGCTGGCTGGCCAGGGTGTTTTTTAGCTTATCGGCCAGGGTGTCAAAGGTGATCTCAAAAGAAAAACTTGTCACGGCTTTAGCCCTCCACAATGATAGCCGGGTAAACATTTAAGCCGCTTTGGCGCCCGGCTACTACTTTGCCGTCGCTCAGGGCGTTACGATCCCCGGCAAGGCCGCCCGTAATTGCAAAGAGTTCCGCGGGGCTAATAGTG
>JAFUWW010000104.1 GCA_017471085.1 Bacteroidales bacterium
TGCGCTTTCCCGGGCGTGAACATCACCGCCACCATCGATCCGGCCGTCGCTTTCAAGGATGCCAAGTATATCATTTCCTCCGGCGGAGCACCCCGCAAGGAAGGCATGACCCGCGAAGACCTCCTCAAGGGCAACTGCCAGATTGCCGCCGAATTCGGTGACAACATCAAGAAGTACTGCCCGGACGCCAAGTTCGTGGTGGTGATCTTCAACCCGGCCGATGTCACCGCCCTCACCGCCCTTATCCACTCCGGCCTCAAGCCGTCCCAACTCACCTCCCTGGCCGCCCTCGACAGCACCCGTCTGCAGGAAGCCCTGGCCCAGGAATTCGGTGTACAGCAGTGCAAGGTCACCGGTACCTACACCTACGGCGGTCACGGCGAAGCCATGGCAGTGTTCGCCTCCCAGGTCAAGATCGACGGCAAGCCCCTCGCAGAGATGGGTCTCAGCGCCGAGCGTTTCGCTGAAATCAAGCACAACACCATCCAGGGCGGCAGCAACATCATCAAGCTCCGCGGCCGCAGCTCCTTCCAGAGCCCTGCCTACCAGGCCGTGAAGATGATCGAGGCTTCCATGGGCGGCGAGAAGTTCACCTGGCCCGCCGGCACCTATGTGAACAATGACGAGTTCAAGAACGTGATGATGGCCATGCCCACCGTCATCGACGCCACCGGCTGCCACTTCACCAACCCGAAGGGCACCGAAGAGGAAATGGCAGCCCTCAAGGCTTCCTACGAGCACCTCTGCAAGATGCGCGACGAAATCATCGACCTTGGCATCGTACCCGCCACTGCCGACTGGAAGAAGGAGAACGCCAACCTGTAATTCTGACGCAGTCTTATAAAGGTTGACTTATAGTAACAAGAACCCCGAAAGTTAGACAAATAACTTTCGGGGTTCTTGTTGGAAGCCGGGCCCTAGACCGGCCAGATGAGCAGCCCTATCCGGTATGCCGCGAAGGCGAATACCCAGGCGATGAGAATGGTGTACAGGGCCAGGAAAATGGCCCAGCGCCATTTGCCGGTTTCGTTCTTGATGGCCACGAAGGTGGCGATGCAGGGGAAGTACAGCAGCACGAACACCATGAAGGCGAGGGCGGCGGCGGTGGGCACGGTGGCCTTCAAGGCCGATTGCAGGGCGGTGTCGTCCTCGTCGCCCAGCCCTTCGTATTCTTCGCCGTCCTGGGCGTACATCACGCCCATGGTGCTGATCACCAGTTCCTTGGCGCCGACGCCGGCGAGCAGGCCCACGTCCATCTTCCAGTTGAAGCCCAGCGGTTCGTTCAACGGTTCGATGACCTTGCCCAGCGTGCCGATATAGGAATGTTCCTGCTGGTAGGCGGTGGTGGCACCCTCATGCCGCGGGAAGTATCCCAGGAACCAGATGGCGATGGAGAACAGCAGGATGGTGGTGGCCATCTTCTCCAGGTACTGCTTGCCTTTCTCCCAGGTATGGCGCCAGATGGCCTTTCCGGTAGGTACGCGGTAAGGCGGCAGTTCCATCACGAAAGGCAGGTCGTCGTCCTTGACGAACTTCGACAGCACCAGGGCCGACAGGATGGCCAGCAAGACGCCCAGCAGATAGATGCCCAGCAGCGCGGTGGCTGGGCTGCCCGGGAAGAAAGCCCCGGCGAAAAGCACGAAAATGGGCAGCCGTCCGGCGCAGGACATGAACGGGATGATGGCGATGGTCACGAGGCGGCTTTTCCGGCTCTCGATGCTGCGGGTGGCCATGATGGCCGGCACATTGCATCCGAAGCCCATCACCATGGGAATGAAACTCTTCCCGTGCAGGCCGATCTTGTGCATCAGCTTGTCCACGATGAAAGCTGCGCGCGCCATGTAGCCGCTGTCTTCCATGATGGAGATGAAGAAGTACAGGATCATGATGTTGGGGAGGAATACCAGCACGCTGCCCACGCCGGCGATCACCCCGTCCACCACCAGGTCTTTCACCCAGCCGTCCCGCATGAGACCGCCGACCCAGCCGCCGAACTTGGCGACCAGCCAGTCGATCCAGTCCATGGGATACTGGCCGATGGTGAAGGTGGCCCAGAAGATGAACCACAGCAGGACCACGAAAATGGGGAAAGCCAGCCACTGGTTGGTGACGATGGCGTCGATCCGGTCGGTGAGGGTGCGCTTCGGGCGCTCTTCCTGATAACGCTCGTAAGTTTCTGCCAGGGCGCCCTGGATGAAGGCGTACTTGGCGTCTACGATGGCGCTTTCCGCGTTGGTGTGCAGGAGTTTCTGGATACGTTCGCTTTCTTCTTCCCGGGCTTTCCGGATGGCATCGGCATTGGGCAGGGTGCCGATGATGCCTTCCACGTCTTTGTCGGTTTCCAGGTATTTGATGGCGAGGTAACGGGTGGAGTAGCGGGAGCGCACCTGTTCGTTTTCAAAGATGAGGTCACGCAGCCTGACGATGCTCTTTTCGATTTCCGCTCCGTGGTTGATGTGGATGTGGCGGGCGAGCTTGGGGTCGGACTGTTCGTAGATTTTGATCACCGTGTCGAAGAGCTCCGGAATCCCCTGTCCGTCGCGGCTCACCGTAGGACAGACCGGCACGCCCAGGAGGTATCCCAGCTGCCGGGTATCCAGCTTGTCGCCTTTGGCCTGCAGCTCGTCGTACATGTTCAGCGCCATCACCGTGCGGAGGTTCATGTCGATGAGCTGGGTGGTCAGGTACAGGTTGCGCTCGATATTGGAAGCGTCCACCACGTTCACCACCACGTCCGGCATGGTTTCCAGCAGGTTCTTCCGCACATAGAGTTCTTCCGGCGAATAGGCCGATAAAGAATAGGTGCCCGGCAGGTCTACCAGCGTGATGTCGTACCCTTTGAATTTGAAATGACCTTCCTTGGCGTCCACGGTGACGCCCGAGTAGTTGCCCACATGTTCGTGGCTGCCGGAAGCGATGTTGAACAGGGAGGTCTTGCCGCAGTTGGGGTTGCCAACCAGCGCCACGCGGATCACGTGGTGCCGCTCTTCGGCCACATGGGAGAGGGCGCGGTCCAGCCTTTCCTTCTCCTGCAAGTCCCCGGGCAGAGCCTGCAGGTGCTCGTCGGTGACGAGGGCCTCGCGGGCTTCCTCTTCCGTAACCACCTCTATCTGACGGGCTTCCTCCCGCCGGAGAGAAACCTTATAGCCGATGATTTCGTATTCGATGGGGTCTTTGAGCGGGGCGTTGAGCACCACCCGCACTTCCTTTCCCTGGATAAAGCCCATTTCGATGAGGCGTTTGCGGAAACTGCCGTGTCCGTGGACACGCACGATGACCGCTTTTTCACCTGTTGCAAGCTCTGCAAGTATCATAGTCTGTTTTTGATTTTTTGCGCTGGGCGCAAAATTACGGCGGTTTGCCCGTCTGCACAATCCTTATTTATGGGGATATCGGCTGCAAATTTATCCCTATTATGGTGCAACTTGGTTGCAAATGCCTTATCTTTGCAGTCCCCAAACGAACTATCTGATGGCAATCAATACCGAAAAAACCGAACACCGGGCACCATCGGCCCGGAAAATGAACGGCTGGCTGGCGCTGAGTCCGCTGGCGGTGTTCCTGGCGGTCTATGTGGCGGCGTCCCTGGTGGCCCGTGATTTCTATAAGATTCCCGTCGCGGCGGCCTTCATCATTGCATCGGCCTACGCCTTGCTCATTACGCGGGGCGTGGAGAAGACGGATGACAAACTGTCCATTTTCTCGGAGGGCGCCGGCAACAAGAACGTGCTGCTGATGATCTGGATCTTCGTGCTGGCGGGGGCTTTTGCGGCCACGGCCCGGGAGATAGGCGCCATTGACGCCACGGTGAACGCCACGCTCCACATCCTGCCCGGGAAGCTGATCTACGCAGGCCTTTTCCTGGCGGCCTGCTTCATTTCCATGGCCATCGGCACGTCGGTGGGTACCATCGTGGCGCTGGTTCCCATCGCTTCCGGCATCGCGTCGGAAACGGGCATCGGCATTCCTTTTATTACTGCCATCGTGGTGGGCGGCGCTTTCTTCGGCGACAACCTCTCTTTCATCTCCGACACCACCGTGGCGGCCACCAAGAGCCAGGGCTGTTCCATGCGCGACAAGTTCAGGGCTAACCTGTGGATTGCCGCTCCGGCCGCCGTCATCGTGGCTGCGGTGTACGTAGTCATGGGTCTGCAGGTGGAGGCTGCGCCTGCCGCCGCGCCGGTGCAGTGGCTGGGGCTGGTGCCGTATCTGCTGGTCATCGGCCTGGCGCTCGCGGGGGTGAACGTGGTCACCGTGCTGGCTGTCGGCATCGGGGTGAACGGTGTTATCGGCTGGGCTACCGGCGCTTACGGATTCGTCGGCTGGATGGCCTCCATCGGCGAAGGCATCGGGTCGATGGGCGAACTCATCATTGTCTCGCTGCTGGCGGGCGGGCTGCTGGAAATCATCCGCTACAACGGCGGGATGGCCTTCATCATCGGCGGTCTCACGCGCAGGATCGGCGGGAAGCGGGCTGCCGGTTTCTCCATCGCTGCGCTGGTGTCGCTGGTCAACCTTTGTACGGCCAACAATACCATCGCCATCATCACGGTAGGACCTCTGGCAAAGGATATTACGGAGCGTTTCGGCCTGGATCCGCGCAAGACGGCTTCCATCCTGGACACGTTCTCCTGCTTTGTGCAGGGAATCATCCCTTATGGGGCGCAGATGCTCATGGCCAGCGGCCTGGCAGGGGTTTCCGCGGCGGCCATCATCGGCCATCTGTATTACCCTTTTGCGCTGGGAATTGTCGCGGCCCTGTCCATTCTTTTCCGTTTTCCCCGGAAATATTCTTAACTTAGCGGCGTGAAAACGTCTCTGCATATCGAGGTCCCCGGCGGGTCGGAGAAGATTCTGCTGCACGCCTGCTGCGCTCCGTGCTCCGGCGCCATCGTGGAGTGCCTGACGGAGCGGGGCTACAGGCCTGTCATCTTCTATTCCAACTCCAATATCTACCCGCGCGAGGAATACGACCACCGCAGGGACGAGTGTGTACGCTATGCGAAGGTGTGGGGCCTGGAAATCGTGGAGGACGAGTACGACCATGCCCTCTGGGGCACCTGCGCCGCCGGGCTGGAGAATGAGCCCGAAAGGGGAGGCCGATGCCTGCAGTGCTTCAAGTTCCGCCTGCTGAGGGCCGCCCGATATGCCTCCGCCCAGGGTTTCGAGGTGCTCGCCACCACGCTGGCATCGTCCCGCTGGAAGAACCTGGAGCAGGTGAACGCGGCGGGCGAGTGGGCCTGTTCGCAGGTGGAGGGGGTGAAATGGTGGCCCCAGAACTGGCGGAAAGGCGGCCTGCAGGAGCGCCGCGGCCAGATTGTCAAGGAACAGAATTTTTATAACCAGCTATATTGCGGCTGTGAATTTTCAAAAAGAGAAGAAGTATGAAAAAGTTTTTGGTTGCCGGCCTTGCGGCTGTGCTTTTCACCTGTCTGGCCGGACCGGAAGCCCGTGCGCAGTACTGGCCTTCCTCCATCGAGCAGGAGCGCGGCCGTCTGGTAAGTGACACGGACGAGGTGCTGCCGGACTATATGGTGCAGCGCCTGGTGGGCGATGAAATCTACAATGAAACCTATCTCGGTGCCCGGAAACAGTACAAGACGGGCAAGCGGCTCATCATCGGCGGCCTTGTCGCGGGCAGTGCCGGCCTGGTGGTTTCCGGCGTCTCCCTCGGCGTGTTCATGGCCGATTATATCCGGATGTGGGGCACCACCGACAATGTCTGGGACAATTTCTCCGGAGCCAAGGATTCCGTTTCCTGGTTCTACCGGGGCTTCACCGTCGCCGGTGCAGGCGCCGCCCTCTTCTCGGCCGGCCTCATTTTCAAGACCATCGGCTGGAAACGCCTGGAATGGGTGGCGGACTCCTACAACCAGTCGCAACATCCTGTGACTGTGGCTTTTGGCCCCGGCCATTATGGAACGGGACTCACCGTCACTTTCTAGGAATCCGAAGAATTGATTACTGCCTGGGCGGGGAATCCCTACATTTTGGGATTGCCCGCCTGCCGTTTCCCCCGTACCTTTGCATCAGAAAAGAATGACAAGCCATATAGTTTGAAAGTTTTAGATCCTTTTATTGTTGTGTTGCCTTCCGCGCTGTGAAGCCCGGAAGGTTTTTTTATTCGGACACATTTTGTAACTTTGTATGTTATGACACAGAATACAGAAAGATACCTCCTTAGCCCTTCCATGAAGATGGCGGAGCTGATGGACATCGATTTCCGCCTGCTGGGCGTCCTTACCCGCATGGGGCTTTCCTTCGGCTTCGGCGAGGCCACCGTGGAGGAAGTGTGCCTCAAGGGCGGCATCAATCCGGAATCGTTCCTGCTCATCTGCCGGGTGTACGCCTACGACGGCTACCGCCCCACACAGGACGTGCTGGAAAAGGCCGACCTGCGCGAGATCGTCAACTATCTCCACCGTTCCCACGCCTACTACATGCACGTGGCGATGGCCGAGCTTTCCAATTCCCTGGAGCAGATGATCCGGCCCTGCGATGCGCGGCGCCAAAGCATCATGCGCACGTTCTTCGAGCAGTATAAGGAAGAGCTTTCCAAACACTTCGAATACGAAGAAAATCAGGTGTTTCCGTATGTAGAGGCCGTGCTGGGCCACCGGAAAGACAGCCCGTTCACCATCGGCGAGTACGAGCAGAACCATTCCAACGTGGAGGAAAAACTGGACGACCTGAAGAACCTGGTGATGAAGTACATGCCCGCCCAGTGCGACCAGCAGGAAGCCTACAGGGTGCTCTTCTACATCTATTCCCTGGAAACGGACCTTCGCAAGCACACCATCATCGAAGACGAGATCCTGGTGCCCATGGTGGGGAGGATGGAAAATGAGTAGGAGGCTTTTGTTGGTCGTTCCTTCGGCCATCGTGGCCAAGGGACTGGAGCAGATTTTCAACGACCTGGGCGAATTCGAGGTGTGCGCCATCCTGTCGGACCTTTCCGGCACCGGCGACGCCCAGCTCCGTTCCATCGCCCCGGACGTGGTGATTCTGGATCCCTGCATTTTCGACTATGCCTCGCGGCTCAGCGCCAAGAACCGCCTGTCGGCCCTTACCGACGCGGTGATTCTGGCGGTGGCAGGGCCTTTTTCCGACGAAGAGGCGCTCCGGCAGTGGGACGGCGTCATCGGCCT
>JAFUWW010000105.1 GCA_017471085.1 Bacteroidales bacterium
CAGCTCATTTTCAGCAACATGCAGCAAACCCGGTGGCAATCACACGGTTTCGATTGCACCTTTGCCGTCAGCCTTTTCACAACCAGCTCATTTTCAGCAACATGCAGCAACCCCGGTGGCAATCACACGGTTTTGGGTGCACCTTTGCCATCGGCCTTCTCACAACCAACTCATTTCCAGCAACATGCAACAAACCCGGTGGCAATCACACGGTTTTGGGTGCACCTTCGCCATCGGCCTTCTCACAACCAACTTATTTTCAGCCACATACAGCGTACTTGGTGGCAATCGTATGGTCTATGGTGCACCTTTGCCATCGGCCTTTGCACGGTATGCATCGGCCTTGCATCAACACATAAAAAGAGAGTGATCCAAGTTGGTCACTCTCTGATAAATAGCTGTTTATAAATGCTTTTCGATGGGCGGAATCAGTAATGGTTGAGGGGACGGCCGGAGGTCATCATGTGTACCTTGCGCTTTACCTCGTCCAGGATCAGTTTGTGGGCGATGCGCTCGGCTGTCTGCTTCTCGTCCGGCTCCTTGGCTGCAAGGGCGGCGGCATGGGTGTTGGCCGACGCGAGCACCTGGTCGATCAGGTCCACGATGAAGAGCATGTCTTTCTCTTCAAAGCCGCGGGAGGTGATGGCGGGCGTGCCGATTCTGAGACCGCTGGTGGCGAAGGCGCTGCGGCTGTCGAACGGGACCATGTTCTTGTTCACGGTGATATCGGCCCGGCCCAGTTCCTTCTCTGCCATGCGGCCGGTGAGATCCGGGAATTTGGTGCGGAGGTCGATGAGCATCAGGTGGTTGTCCGTGCCGCCGGAGATGACTTTGTAGCCCCTGTTCAGGAATTCCTGGCACATGGTGGCGGCGTTGGCCATCACCTGCTTCTGGTAGGCTTTGTATTCCGGCTGGGCGGCTTCGAAGAAAGCCACGGCCTTGGCGGCGATCACATGCTCCAGCGGACCGCCCTGGATGCCCGGGAAGACGCTGGAATTGAGGATGGCGCTCATCTTCTTGATTTCGCCCTTCGGGGTGGTGAGGCCCCAGGGATTGTCGAAGTCCTTGCCCATGAGGATGATGCCGCCGCGGGGACCGCGGAGGGTCTTGTGGGTGGTGGAAGTGACGATGTGGGCGTATTTTACAGGATTCTTGAGGAGGCCTGCGGCGATGAGGCCGGCGGTGTGGGCCATGTCAATCCAGAGGATGGCGCCCACCTTGTCGGCGATGGCTCTCATGCGCTCATAGTCCCATTCGCGGGAATAGGCCGATGCGCCGCCGATGATGAGCTTGGGCTTGCACTCGAGGGCTTTGCGCTCCATCTCGTCGTAGTCTACCCGGCCGGTCTCCGGATTGAGCCCGTAGGCGACCGGATGGTACAGAATACCGGAGGCATTCACGGGGGAACCATGGGTGAGGTGGCCGCCCATGGAGAGGTCCAGGCCCATGAAGGTGTCGCCGGGACGGAGGATGGCCATGGTGACGGCCATGTTGGCCTGTGCACCGGAATGGGGCTGCACATTGGCGTATTCCGCATCGTACAGGGCGCAGAGGCGGTCGATGGCCAGCTGCTCGATCTGGTCCACTACTTCGCAGCCGCCGTAATAGCGTTTGCCGGGATACCCTTCCGCATATTTGTTGGTGCAGATGGAGCCCATGGCTTCCATTACCTGGTCGGAGACGTAATTCTCGGAGGCGATCAGTTCCAGGCCGGAGGACTGGCGCTCGTGCTCTTTCTTGATTAAGTCAAAAACTTGTAAATCCTGTTTCATGAAATTAAATGTTAACGTTACCTCCACCCGAAACCCCTCGCCCGGGGGCAGGGACTTGTTGGCTTGAATAGCATGTTACACGTTTCAAATATACAAAAAATATTCGGAAATGATTTATCTTTGCAGGTATGAAAGACAGAAAACTTCTGAATATGGAACTGGGCCGTCTTTCTCCGGAGGCTTACCAGGAGAAGGAGCCAAGCGGTATTGTGCTGATACTGGATAATATACGCAGCGCACATAATACGGGATCGGCATTCCGGACGGGCGATGCCTTCGGGGTTGACAAGGTCTTTCTGGGCGGCATCTGTCCGGTTCCTCCTTCGCCGGAACTACGCAAGGTGGCCCTGGGTGCGGAGGAAGTGGTGCCTTTCGAACACGTGGAGGACGTGCCCGCCCTGGTAAGTCGCCTCCGCTCCGAAGGTTACACCGTGGTGGCCGTGGAGCAGACCGTCCACTCCGTCAAACTGAATACCTTCCGCCGGGAACCCGGCAGAAGGTATGCTCTGGTCTTCGGAAATGAAGTGGAAGGAGTGCAGCAGTCCGTGGTGGACGCGTGCGACTTCTCGCTGGAAATTCCCCAGCAGGGCACCAAGCACTCGCTCAATGTCTCGGTGAGCATCGGCGTGGTGCTCTGGGCCTTCTGCGGATTCTAAGCCAGGCTGTGGATGGCCAGGCCGCTCCGGAGTTTGGGTTCGAACCAGGTGGTCTTCGGCGGCATGATATTGCCGGTATCGGCAATACGGATAAGCTGCTGCATGGAAACGGGATAAAGGGCGAAAGCCACCTTCATCTCGCCAGAATCCACGCGGCGGGCCAGTTCGCCGAGACCGCGGATGCCGCCCACGAAGTCGATGCGCTTGTCTGTACGCAGATCCTTGATTCCCAGTAGTTTGTCAAGCACCAGGTTGCTCAGGATGGTGACGTCCAGCACGCCGATGGGGTCTTCGTCGTTGAAGCGGCCCGGCTTGGCGGTGAGGCTGTACCAGTTCTGTCCCAGATACATGGAGAAGTTGTGAAGGCCGGCGGGTGCGTACGGCTTGGCCGGACGGCCGCAGCGCGGCTTGGTGGCCAGGGATACCTCGAAGTCTTCTTCCAGCGCTTTCAGCAGCCCCTCTTCGGTAAAACCGTTCAGGTCTTTCACCACGCGGTTGTAGTCGATGATGGCAAGCTGGGTTTCCGGGAAACAGACGGCCATGAAGTAGTTGTACTCTTCGTCTCCGGTATGGTTCGGGTTCTGCGCCTTCTTTTCAGCGCCCACGCGGGCGGCGGCAGCGGTGCGGTGGTGACCGTCGGCCACATAGAAGGCATCGACCCGGGTGGTGAACAGTTCCGTGATGCGGGCGATTACGGCGTCGTCGTCGATGACCCAGAAGGTGTGGGTGAAGTTGTTCTCGTCCTTGAACTTGTACTCGGGCTTTCCGGCTGCTGCGGCTGCCACGATGGCGTTCAGCTCCTCGTTGTCCTTGTAAGCGAAGAAAACCGGTTCGATGTTGGCGTTCTGGATGCGGACGTGCACCATGCGGTCGTCTTCCTTGTCCTTGCGGGTGAGTTCGTGCTTCTTGATGATGCCCTCGGCGTAGTCGTCGGTGTGGGCGCAGAGCACCAGGCCGTACTGGGTGCGTTTTCCCATGGTCTGGGCGTAGACATAGTACTTGGGTTTGTCGTCCTGTACCAGCCAGCCTTTCTCTTTCCAGGTCTTGAAGTTCTCCACGGCCTTGTCGTAGGTGCGCTGCTCGTGCTCACCGGCGATGGGGGTGAAGTCGATTTCCGGCTTGGTGATGTGCAGGAGGCTCTTTTCACCGGCCATGGCCAGGGCCTCTTCAGAGTTGAGGACATCGTACGGGGGAGCGGCAACTTCCGTTACCAGATCCTTGGGCGGGCGGATGGCCGCAAAAGGTTTTACTCTTACCATAACTATTTGTTGACTTGGAATTTACGGTTTCCGGTAGCGAAGAAGTCCACAATCTGGCGGGCGGCGGCGAGGCCGGCGTTCACATTGGCTTCCTTGGTCTGGGCGCCCATCTTCTTGGGCGTGGCGAATACACGGAGGCCGAAGTTCTTGGTGAGCTTGTCGTAATTGTCGGGCATCACGTCGGCCACATATTTGAGGTCTTCCCTTTCCGAAAGGGCGCGGAAAAGACCTTCTTCATCGATCACTTCCTTGCGGGCGGTGTTCACGAGGGTGGCACCCTTGGGCATGTGGGAGATGAGGTCGTAGCCGATGCTGCCGATGGTGGAAGGAAGGGCGGGGATGTGGATGGATAGATAGTCCGAATTGGCATAGAGTTCCTCTACGGAGTGTACCGGGGCGGCCCCGCCGGCGACAATCTGTTCGTCGGTGAGGAACGGGTCCAGGGCGCAGATTTCCATGCCCAGGGCTTTGGCTTTCTGCCCTACCAGGCGGCCTACGTTGCCATAGGCCTGGACGCCCAGGCGCTTGCCCTGAAGTTCGCTGCCCGTCGCCGGGGTGAACTGGGTGCGGGCCATGAAGATCATCAGGCCGAGGGCGAGTTCCGCCACGGCGTTGGAGTTCTGGCCGGGGGTGTTCATCACCACGATGCCACGGGCGGTGGCGGCGGCGAGGTCTACATTGTCGAAACCGGCGCCGGCACGCACCACGATCTTTAATTCCGGTGCGGCCGCCATCACTTCCTCCGTTACTTTGTCGGAGCGGATAATGAGGGCTTCGGTATCGGCCACGGCGGCGACGAGGGCTTCCTGGCTGGCATAATTCTCTAATTTTTCCACCTCATGACCGGCTTCGGTAAGGATGGAGACGATGCCTTCCACTGCCTTGGCGGCAAAGGGCTTCTGGGTTGCTAACAGTACTTTCATTTTTTCAGCGATTCAAATTCTTTCATGCAGTCTACCAGGGCCTGGACATCCTCGATGGGGCAGGCATTGTACAGGGAGGCGCGGAATCCGCCTACGCTGCGGTGGCCCTTGATGCCCACCATGCCGCGTTCCTTGGCGAAGGCCATGAACTCGTCCTGCAGGTCTTCCTTGCCGGGGGCCATCACGAAGCACACGTTCATCAGCGAACGGTCTTCCTTGGCGGCGGTGCCCACGAACAGGCTGTTGCGGTCGATTTCATCGTACAGGAGGGCGGCCTTCTTCTTGTTGATTTCGTAGATGGCTTCCACGCCGCCGATGCCCTTGAGCCACTTGAGGGTCTCGTTCATCACGAAGATGGCGAACACGGGCGGAGTGTTGAACATGGAGAGCTTGTCGATATGGGTGCGGTAGTCCAGCATGGTAGGGATGTAGCGGGTCACGCGGCCGAGGGAATCCTTGCGGATGATGGCGAAGATGACGCCGGCAGGGCCTACGTTCTTCTGGGCGCCGCCGTAGATGAGGTCGTATTTGGAAACATCCACCGGACGGGACATGATGTCGGACGACATGTCGGCGATCAACGGGCAGGGGCAGTCGATGTCTTCGTGGATTTCCGTACCGTAGATGGTGTTGTTGGTGGTGATGTGGAGATAGTCCAGATCGGCAGGAATCTCGAATCCCTTGGGGATATAGGTGTAATTCTTGTCCTTGGAGCAGGCGATGGCGTAGGCTTCGCCGATGCCTTGGGCTTCCTTGAGGGCCTTGTGCGCCCAGACGCCGGTGTCCAGGTAGGCCGCTTTCTTCTCCAGGTAGTTCATGGCCACATAGAGGAACTGCAGGGAGGCGCCGCCGCCGAGGAACACGACCTCGTGGGTGTCCGGAATGTGGAGGAGTTCCTTCCAGAGGGCGCGGCATTCATCCATGACGGCGTCCCACTCTTTGGTGCGATGGGAGATGGAAATGACGGGAATGCCCGTTCCGGCGAAGTCTGTGAGGGCTTCCTTGGCCTTTTCGATGGCTACCTGGGGCAGCACGCAGGGGCCTGCATTGAATACATGAACTTTCTTAGACATAGTGTTATGGGTTATTTGTTATAATTAGTTACTGTATTGGGCTATAAAGATAGAAATTATAATCAATAAAACCTAAATTTCTTCCAATTTTACAGTGTTTTCCAATTTTTTTCTAAAAGTGTCCAGGGACGTCAGCCTTACGCGCGTCTCCAGGGAGCACTGCACACCGAAATCCTGCGCCCGCTGGGGAAGGCCCATCTCCTTGAGCACCTTCATCACGTCGTTCATGGAGCCGTAGTCGAACGTGAGGCGCAGCCATACTCCGGCAATCTTTTCCACCACGGTCGCATGGGCGATGGCATCGGCCGTAGAGGTTTTATAGGCCCTGATGAGCCCGGGAATCCCCAGTTTGATGCCGCCGAAGTAGCGGACCACCACCACCAGGATGTCGCTGAGACCGGCGGAATCTATCTGGCCCAGGATGGGGCGGCCGGCGCTGCCCGAGGGTTCGCCGTCGTCGCTGGAGCGGAAGATATCCCCCTTGCAGCCAAGCCGGTAGGCGTAGCAGTGGTGCCGGGCATCGTGGTATTCTTTCCGGAGCCCCGCCACGATCTCCTTCACCTGCTCTTCCGTCTCCACCGGATAGGCCAGGGCGATGAAGCGGGAACCGTTGTCCTTGAAAAGGCCTTCGGAGGGGGCGGCGATGCTGGAATATGCGTCGAAAAGTTCCATTGGTACGAATGTAGTGTTTTTTGCAGAAAATTGCAATTGAACCGGAAAAAAGCACTATATTTGGGTCCGCAAAACGAACCTTATATGACTTTCAGACTTACCGTGACCCTTTCGGGCATCAAAGGTTTCTATAGAAAATACAATGTACATGGTGCCACCACCCTGTACACCCTCCATAAGCAGTTGAGGGCCGATATGGAATTTCCCCAGGACCAGCTCATCATGTTCAAGGCGCTTGCCGCGGACGGCTCCGTCATCGGCCGGTACGGCCTTTTCGACCTGGGCTCAGGCACCGTGGATGCTGTGTCTCTGGAGAAAACCGTGAAAAACGGCACTGTGAACTTCGTCTATTTCTACGATGTCACCAACCGCAAGAGCGTGAACATTGCCGTGGAAGAGGTGGAAGGTGTCACCGTGAACCCGGACTTCCCCGTGCTGGCCGAAAGCAAAGGCCCCAACCCCATCGAGTTTGAGAACGGCTATGTGGCCTTCGAAGACCTCCCGGACAAGCAGCGCTACCTGCCCGGCG
>JAFUWW010000106.1 GCA_017471085.1 Bacteroidales bacterium
ATTGCAGAATGGCATCGGCCAGGGCCTCCAGGGCGGCCCGGTCGCTTTCTTTCATCCGGCTCCGGATGGTGACGAGGTCCCCGACGACCTCGACGTCCTTCATCCCGCCGAACAGCTCCTTCATCACCTTTCCGGCAGAAGGAGCCCAGGTCCCGTTTTCCAGGAGAGCGACCTTGCGTTTCTGCCAGGATTTCATCTGGAGGGTATGGATGAAGTTGTAGGCGGGGCTGAACAGGCCACCGTCATAGGAAGCGGCGCAAACGACCATCCGCCCATAACGGAAAGCGTCTTCGACCGCCTCGGCCTGGTCGTCGCGGGTCAGGTCGGACAGGGCGACCTTGGGACAGCCCTTCGCGAGAAGGATTTCCTGCAGGCATTCCGCCGCGGCCAGGGTGCCGCCGTGGATGGAAGCGCAGGCGATGAACACGCCTTCTGTCTCAACGCCGTAGGTGCTCCAAGTCTGATACAGGCCGATGTACCCGTCCAGATTCTCCCGGAGAACGGGGCCGTGAAGCGGTGCGATGACCGCCGGCTTCAGCGGAAGGACCTTCTTGAGCAGCACCTGCACGGGAGCGCCGTACTTGCCGCAGATGTTGAAGTAATACCGGCGGCCTTCACAGGCCCAGTCGCCATCCTCGTCGCCGAAATAGCCGCACGTGGACAGGGCACCGAACTTGCCGAAGGCATCGGCCGAGAACAGGATGCGGTCCATCGCGTCGAAGGAGACCATCACCTCCGGCCAGTGCACCATGGCGGCCATCATGAAAGTGAGGGTATGGGCTCCAAGCGCCAGCGTATCCCCTTCCTTCACCGCCAAGGTGTTGAAGGACACGTCCTCGAAGAACTGGCCCAGGAATACGAGGGCCTTCGCCGATGCGACGATCTTCGCTTCGGGATACCGCTGCGCGAAGGCCAGGATGGTTCCGGAATGGTCCGGTTCCATGTGATGGACCACCAGATAATCCGGCTTCCGGCCCGCGAGGGCCTCTTCCAGGTTCTTCAGCCATTCTTCCCCTTTCCGGGCATCCACCGAATCCATGACGGCCACTTTCCCGTCCAGGATCAGATAAGAATTGTACGACATGCCTTCAGGGACGGCATACTGGCTCTCGAAGAGGTCCAGTTCCATGTCGTCCACGCCGATGTATTGGATATCCTTGGTGATGTACTTGATCATAGTTCCGTATTCTCTTTGTCTTATATTTTACAAATATAAGCCTTTTTTCCGTTTGGTGGATACCTCTGCGTCCAGTTTCCGTCCTCCCGTCGTCATGAGGCCGATTTTACTTTCCGGAAAAGAATTCCTATATTTGGTTTTTCGACAAACATAAACATACATGACATGAGCACCCATGATTCCCTGAAAGAAGTCTCCGGCCGCAAGAATTTCGGTCCGAGCCATGCCCTGATGACCACTCCCCAGCCTTGTGTGATGATCGCCACCTGGAACAAGGAGCACACCCCGGACGTGATGATGGCCGCATGGGCAGGACAGTACGATTACAACCAGATCGTCGTGAGCCTGTCCAGGCACAAGACGACGGAGAACCTCGAACTTACCGGCGCCTTCACGGTCAGTTTCGCCGATGTCCGAACCGTCGCCGAGTCCGATTATTTCGGTCTGGTGAGCGGGAACAAGGTTCCGGACAAGGTGGCCAAGGTCGGTTTCACGGTGATTCCCAGCCCGAATGTGGATGCCCCCATCATCCCCGAGTATCCCCTCACCCTGGAGTGCAAGGTCGTCAGCTGGAATGACGGCATCCTTGTCGGTGAAGTCGTGAACATGAGCGCCGATGACAGCATCCTGACAGACGGAAAGGTGGACCTCGGAAAACTGCAGCCGATCGTCTTCGACGCTGCGGGGAACACATACCGGGCCCTCGGAGAAGTAGTCGGCCAGGCCTGGGGGTCCGGAAAGAAATTCATCGAGTAACCCAGCATCCTTCTCTTCGAGCCCTTTCTACTTTTTATTGACAATGCCAGAGAATGCCGTATGCAGAATTTTGATTACATGACCCCCACCCGCCTGATATTCGGTGAGAATGCGATTGCGAAACTCCATGACGTCATGGCCGCGCTTGGAAAACGGGTGCTCCTCACTTACGGAGGAGGCAGCATCAAGAAGATCGGCCTTTATGACCGGGTGAAAGAACTGCTGCAAGACTTTGAGATCACGGAACTTCCCGGGATTCAGCCCAATCCCAAATACGACCCCAGCGTACTGGAAGGGGTACGTCTCTGCAAGGAAAACCAGATCGACGTCATCCTGTCCGTCGGCGGAGGGAGCGTCCTGGACTGCTCGAAGGCCATCGCCGCCGGTGCCAAGTATGACGGCGATCCCTGGGACCTCATCACCTACAAGGTGAAGGCCCAGGCCGCACTGCCCATCGTGGATATCCTGACGCTGGCCGCGACGGGAAGCGAATATGATTCCGGCGGAGTGATTTCCAGGACCGACACCAACGACAAGATCGGCTATATGGATCCGCTTCTGTATCCGGTGGTATCTTTCCTCGATCCCCGTTACACCTTCTCGGTCTCGAAGAAGCAGACGGCGGCCGGCTGTGCCGATGCCATGAACCACATTATGGAGCAGTACTTCTGCGAAGACGCGACCCTTCTGAACGACGGTTTCTGCGAAGCCGGGCTCAAGAGCCTGATGGTGAACACCCGGAAGTGCCTGGAGAATCCGGAGGACTATACCGCCCGTGCCGAGATGATGTTTGCCTGCACCCTCGGTTGCAACGGCATCTATGCGCTGGGAAACAGCGAGAGCGGATGGCCCTGCCATGGCATCGAGCATGCCTTGAGCGCCTACTATGACATTACCCACGGAGAAGGCCTGGCCATCATCACTCCCCGCTGGATGCGCCATATCCTGAGCGAGCGGACGCTCGGGCGCTTCGTCAAATACGGGGTCAATGTATTCGGAATCGACGCTGCGCTTCCCCGGCAGGAGATCGCGGAAAAAGCCATCGACGCCACCTATGCATTCTTCGAGAGCATCGGCATCCCGATGCACCTCCGCGATGTAGGGATCGGCGAGGAGCGCCTGGACGAGATGGCCCGCCACATTGCCGTCAATGAGGGGCTGGAGAACGCCTATGTTCCTCTGACCGAAAAGGACATCAAGGAAATCCTTGTCGCATCCCTGTAAAGCCATATCCCGTGAAAGATGAACAAGGTGAAGATCACGGCCGTCCGGAAGACGGAGTACCCGGACCTGGTGGCCCAGTATGAGAATCCGATCCTCCATACCTGCGATGTCCTTCTCGGACAGAGCTGGATTTCCTTGGACGGGAAGCGTCCCTCCGGCATGTGCGAATCGGCCTGGGGTTCGATGCGGGAGTTCGTGGAAGCCCTCGCCCGGGGAGAAGGCAACTTTTTCGACGGCTGGATGAAGAACCCCATGAGTGCGATGATCTCCTGCAACGACGGCTTCCGGCCGGTGAGCTTTTACTTAGAAGCAATTGACTGAAAATGAATCGATTGCTATTTCACACAGTTCACACCCCAGGAGGAAACTGTTGCCTTTACTCCCAATGGACCTGAAGCGGTGAGAGCGGAATGCGTCTGGGATGACCATTGCAGCCCCGAATCTTGTAATTCGCATCCTGCGGAGGCGGAAAGACCCGCCCGAGCGTCGCATTCAATACGGACAGATTCTCACTGAACGAATTGTCCTGTACATCCATGAGTCTCCGCACCCTGCGGCACCGGTCCTCCGGGGAGACATGAGGGGCGACCCGCTGGTATATATCCTCCAGTTCCTCCTGAAACCGGGCGCGGTCCTTCAGGAGAATCCCTTCCGGATGCTTCAGAAACAGGATGAACAGCGCCTGAACGAGGGGCCGAAACGGAATCACCCTCCCCTCAAAGCTGGTTGTATGAATCCGATAATGCCTGTCAATGTAAAGATCCGTGGCGCCAGGGGCAGAAAGGTCAACCTCCATCTCAGCGAGCCGCCGCCGGGCCATCTCCACCAAGGCAAGCAGCTCCGCTGCCTCCATTCCCTCCAGCATTCCGACATAATCCAGGGCAGCAGGCTCTCTCAGGAGACCTTTCTCTCCTGAGAGGAGCAGTTTCCACATGAGCTGAGCCTCTATGCCCGCAATCTGATTCATCCTCGCACAAATTTAGTTGTTCTTAGGCAAAACCGGGTAACGCTCGGTTGTAAAACTTTCGACATTTCCAAACAATTGCAAGCTTGTAATTCCTTTTTTCTCCGGGGGAGGCTTCCGAAATTTGCAGCTGAAGACAAGGAATCTTTGCATCAGACAATGGGCCGAACACTTCATAAAAACATTGTTCAAGGCAGTGGAAAGGGCTTCTTCCTGCTGCAGGAAGAATGTGACAAGCGCTCCGGTGACGCACCTGCCCAGATCTACCTCAACCCTATCGAGCGAACCCTCTACCGCCTGTTCCTGTCGCATCCTGAGGGTATCCCGGCCGATTACCTCCCCGTCCACTGGAAAGAGCTCTGTGCCCTCTATGCACAGGAGTCCCTCTACGATGAACCTTCTCTTCGCGAGGACAAAATGGAATCTCTTTGCGCAGAATCCAAAACCGTATTCTATGCCACCGTCTCCCGCATCAAGCGCAAATTCACCGAAGCCCTTGGGGTACGCCGCGCCCGTGCCTACATTATACAGCGGAGCAAGAGCGGTGCCTACTACACCAAAGCCCGGTGCGGATAGGACGGGCAGGTAGGGTTCCATTCCAAGGCAATTCCTTATAATAAATCTCCCTGATTTCCAACCCATTGCAAGGTTTACAACGATAGAATCAGTAATATCCTTTTCGGCCATATCGGGCTCTAACTTAATATGCCTGTTCTATATACCCCTCCTGATCATACCCTTTCTGGTAACGGTGAATGAGCGAGACCAGCGGGAGCAGGCGGGTATCAGGGACTTCCATTTTCCCGAAGCGCCCAAATTGCTTCTGATAGCGTTCTGTGCTGCCCATGGACAAGCGCTTCTCAATATCTTCCGGGATAAAGAAGTTCGAACGTGCTGCACCCAGATAGCGGTAGAACTCGGTCAAATAGATGTGGATGCCTGCCAGATCAAAGTCTCCGAAATGAACATACTCGTTTGGGATTTCCTGAAGCCAGGTTACCAGGTCCCGCGACTGCGGATAACGGGACACCAGCAGCAGGGGTGATACACCGTTCCCTCCAAATTGGTCCTGGATTTGCTCCCACATAGCCACCTCTCGCTCCGGGAAGCGAAAATTCTCCATATTCTCCACACCCACGACAATGGCATTGGAAGGAATTCGAAACCGAAGGAAGTCACTGATATAGAGAAAGCTTCCCGGGCAAGGGCACAGCAGAATCTTCCGCTCTCCCAGCCGTACACTCAACGGGCCCGTCACATTCACCGGAAAACCCGGACAGGAGCGCACCGTCACCGCCTTGGAATCCCCCAGCAGTTGTACCTGGGACGCCCGTGAATCTGCCCCCGAAAGAACCGCCACCGTCTCTTCCAGTTTATCCGGCTGCAGACCTTTACTTCTTAAATACACATCAAAAGCAGCCCTGGAAATCACCCGCAAGGACTTCCGGCTCCCCCTCACTATACTGGCAACACCCCCTTCCAGAAGCATCTCCTCGGTCCAATCCGAAGGGAAACGGCTGAAAGGGACTGTTTCTCCCTGCCGCAATGCAGCAAATGCCTGAATCAGAGCTGGTCTCATTCCGTAGCCGCCTCCTTCCGGCTCAGGAGTGACTGAATTACCGTCCGCGTTCCGTCCTTCGACAGCAGATACGTATGCTTGTAATCGGCCACATTGTACGGCACCGGAGACCCGTTCACCAGATAGATATTACGCGCGCCTGCAAAATCCAGGATACCGCGGACATTCCGGGGATGGAGGCGACCAATCTCGTCCATCACACAGTGAATCCGGAAATCCGAGAACCGTCCGGAAACCCGCTCCTTGAACACATTGATCAGCATAATGTTTACCATGGCCTTCACCAGCACGTCCGTCCCGTCGGAGCCCACGGAGGAGATTTTCTCCACCCAGCCGGTGTCATTGTCGTTCTCCGTAATGCGGAACTGCAACTGGAAAGTATCGCTGAGCGTAAGCCGGCTACGCATAGCATGCTCTCCTGTAAGCAGTTTCATCAGCGACAGCAGATAATCCACTGCCGCACTGCGGGACTCATCCCGGGACACCCCGGAAAACAGATTCACCTGGTCCAGATCGTACCCGTGCTCATCGGCGAAGTCCTTGATACGTTGCAGGAGCGTCACCATTTTTTCGGCAGACGGGATAGTCCTCAGTTCGATACTTTTCACAGCACCGATGAAATTCTTTTCCTTGAAGTCGTAATTGATGTCCTTGATGATGCCGGC
>JAFUWW010000107.1 GCA_017471085.1 Bacteroidales bacterium
CAACTCTGGCAGCCCTGTGCTCAATGCGGAAGGCCAGCTGGTGGGCATCAACTTCGACCGCGTGTGGGAAGGAACGATGAGCGACCTGGTCTTCGATCCGGAAATCTGCCGCAACATCTCGCTGGACGTGCGTTACCTGCTCTTCGTGATCGAGGAGGTGGGTCATGCCGGCTATCTGTTTGACGAAATGAAATTTGCCGATTAATCCTTTGCACCATGAAGTGGATCAGAAACATCTTGAAAGGGATCTCCCTGACGGCCGCCCTGTTCGTTTTCCAGGCCTGCTACGGCACGCCCGGCGTCTATGACGATCCCTCCGGGGAGGAAGAAATGGCCGTGACGGAGGAAACCCCGGCGCTGCAGGAAGAATCTCCGGAAGCGCCCGAACAGGCACCTGAACAATGATCCCGTGGCTTTTCCGCCTGTTCAGGGCCAATGAGACCAAGGTGCATGAGCTGAACTATCTGTTCTGGGAGTGCACCACCCGCTGCAACCTGCACTGCCGGCACTGCGGCAGCGACTGTACCATGAACAGCCGCGAGAAAGACATGCCGCTGGCCGATTTCCTGTCGGCCCTGGATACCATTCCCCGGCAGCACCGGCCCAAAGGCTTCACGGTGGTGCTGACAGGCGGCGAACCTTTGCTGCGTCCGGATATCGAAGCGTGCGGCCGGGCCATCCGGGAACGGGGCTTCGGCTGGAGCATGGTCTCCAACGGCTTTTTCTATGACGGGCCGATGCAGCGGAAACTGCAAGGGGCCGGGCTGGGGGCCCTTACCATCAGCCTGGACGGCCTGGAAGAGGAGCACAACTGGCTCCGCGGCCATCCGCAGAGTTTTTCCCGGGCCGTGCATGCCATCGGCCTGGCCGCATCGGCCTCCCGCCTGGCGTTTGACGTGGTTACTTGCGTGACACGGCGGAATCTGGCGCAACTGCCCCGGATCCATCAGCTTCTGACAGATCTCGGCGTCCCTCAGTGGAGGCTCTTCACCGTGATTCCCATCGGTCGGGCGGCGGGCAATCCGGACATGACGCTCAGCCGGGAAGAGACGGTGCAGCTGATGGAATTCATCAAAGTGCGCAGGCAGGAAGGCGGGCCGATGCACACCACTTTCAGCTGTGAAGGCTACCTGGGTCCCTATGAGCAGGTGATCCGCGATACGCCCTTCTTCTGCCACGCCGGCATCAACATCGCGTCCGTATTGATCGACGGCCGCATCTGCGCCTGCCCGGATATCGACCGGGATGTCTTCTCGCAGGGCTCCATCTACGAAGACAGCCTCTGGGAGGTGTGGAATACCCGTTTCCTGCCCTTCCGGGACCGCTCCTGGGCGCGCAAAGGCGCCTGCGCCACCTGCCGTCATTTCCGCGACTGTGAAGGCGGCGGCATGCATAACTGGCACGGACCCTGCGAGGGACCGCTTTCCTGCATGGCGGAGGCTATATAGACAGCAGAATGTCGTTCAGCAGGCCGCCGGCCGTCTGGCGGGTGCCGGCCCCTGCGCCCTGGATGAGCATGGGGGAAGGGTAGTCGCCGGTCGTGATGAGGATGGCGTTGTCGGTGCCTTTCAAAGAATAGAGCGGGCTGTCGGGCCCCACTTCCTGCAGGCCTACGGCGGCATGGCCCTCTGCATCCACCGAAGCTACATAGCGCAGCTTCTTTCCCTTGGCGGCTGCCGCTGCATAGCGCTTGTCGATATCGGCGGGAACGGGCTCCAGGGAAACCTGTGACTCTTCCAGCGGAATTCCAGTCTGGCGGCTCAGAATCAGGATCTTACGCAAAACATCCTTCCCGGAAAGGTCGATGGAGGGGTCCGGCTCCGTGTACCCTTTTACGCGCGCCTGCTCCACCAGGGCGTCCCAATCGTGCCCTTCGTAATTGTCCAGCAGCCAGTTCAGCGTGCCGGAAAGGACAGCCTCCATCCGTACCAGCGAATCGCCGCTCTGGACCACGCGGTCCAGGGTCACCAGCACCGGCAGGGCGGCTCCGGCGGTCGTTTCGTACCGGAGCGATACGCCCGACCGCTGCGCTTCCCGCTGTAGGCTCTTGAACTGTGCGAAAGTCCCCGAGAACGGAATTTTGTTGCAGGCCACGACGGAATAGCCGCAGTGGAACAGGTCCGGATAGCGGAATCCGATTTCCTCGTTGGCGGTGCAGTCCAGGAACACCGGATTCTCCATCGACAGGGAACAGAGTGCGTCCGGGTAGGAGCCCCGCGCCCCTTCGGCCAGCAGCTCGCCCGCCTTGGAAAGATCGATTCCCTCCGTGTCGATGACGTATCGGCGGCTGTTGGCCAGGCCGCAGACCCGGAGTTCCTTGCCGGAGCGCCTGGCGATGGCGGCGGCGTTGTCGCACAGCATCTCCACCAGGGCTTTCCCCACGCGGCCGTAGCCGGCGATGAACAGCGGAATCACCTGTGTGTCAAAGCGGTCGAAGAATTCGTGATGGATGGCGCGGATGGCTTCATCGGCCCTGCCGGAGGGCACGATCACGGAGATGTTCCGCTCCGAAGAGCCCTGCGCCGTGGCACGGACGGGGATGCTGTGGCGGCCCAGGGCGGCCAGCATCTGCCCGGTGGCGCCGCTGTGACCGAGGATATCGTCCCCGATTACGCAGACGATGGAATAGCCGGTCTCCACCTTGAGCGGATTCAGCCGGCCAAGGGAAATCTCATACGCGAAGCGGTCGTTGGCAGCCTCCCGGGCGCGCTGGGCATCGGCCTCCGCCACAGCGATGCACATGGAATGCACCGAGGAGGCCTGGGTGATGAGGATGATGTTGATGCCTTCGCGCGACAGGGCGTCGAAAAGGCGGGAACTGAATCCCGGCACGCCTACCATCCCGCTGCCTTCCAGCGAGATAAGGGCGATGCCCCGCGAATGTGCAATGCCGATGACTCCGCTCCTTGCCCTCGGCGGATTCTTCTCCACCAGCGTGCCCGGTTCTTCCGGATGGAAGGTGTCCTTTACATAGATGGGAATGCCTTCTTCCACGACAGGTTGGATGGTGGGCGGATAGATGACCTTGGCCCCGAAATGCGACAGCTCCTGCGCCGCCCGGTAAGAGATATGGGAGATGGGCCGGGCCGACGGCACCACCTGGGGATGGGCGGTCATGATTCCGGGAACGTCGGTCCAGATCTCTACCCGGCGGGCCTGGATGCCCACGGCGAACAGCGAGGCGGTGTAGTCGGACCCGCCGCGTCCCAGGGTGGCCGGCCGCCCGTCCAGGTCCCGCGCAATGAATCCCGGGACGATGAAAAGGTCGGCATGGACTTGTCCTTCAATGGCTTCCCGGATTTTCGCGTAGGTGCAGGGGAGGTCCACCGTAGTGCCTTCCTGCACGCGGACGATGTCCCGGGAATCGACCCAGCGGCAAGTGATGCCCAGCGACAGGCATTTGTCCGTGAGGATGCGGGTGGAAAACAGTTCGCCGAAGCTTTGGATGGCGGAAAGGCTGGCGGCGGAGAGTTCGCCCACCAGGGACACGCCCTTGGCCAGGCTCCCCAGTTCGCGGAACAGTTCGTCCACGGCATCCTGCGTCTTTTTCCGGTATCCCTCCGGCAGCAGTTCGGCGATGATCTGGCGGTGCCGCTCCTGCAGGGCGACCAGGGCGGAGAGATAGGCATCGTCCCGGGCGGCGGCCAGCCTTCCGATCGCTATCAACTGGTCGGTGCAGCCGCTGATGGCCGATGCCACTACGATGGTGCGGTCCTGCTCCAGGGCTTTCTCTACGATATGGATGACTTGCAGCATGGCTGCGGCGTTTGCGACCGAGGTGCCGCCGAATTTGAGTACTTGCATAGTTCGTTACATTAAAAGGGCAGAAAGGCGGGCGGTTTCCAGAAGGAAGCCGTCGTGCCCGAAGTCGGAACTGATTTCCAGATAGCTGGCTCCGGGGATGAGCCGAGCCCATTCCCGGCTTTCCTCCGTCGGGAACAGGCCATCCGTGTCAATGGCCACCACGGTGGTGTCGGCCTTGATGCGGGAAAGGGCGGCTGCCGTTCCGCCGCGGTGCCTGCCCACATTGTGGCTTTTGAAGATATGGCAGAGGATGTAATAGGAATAGGCGTCGAATTGCCGGCGGACCAGTTTTTCCCCCTGATAGCGCTGGTAAGATCCGGCCTTTCCGGAGAAAAGGGTGTCCGGATCCTCTTCCGTCTGCCTCAGGCCGTAACCCCGGAAGCAGCGGTACGAGATCAGGGCCTGTGCCCGGGCGCACTTGAGCCCGGCAGCTCCGCCTTCCAGGGAACGGGCCTCCCTGAAGGTGGGATCGGCCTCCAGGGCCATGAGCTGCGTTTCTACGGTGGCAGCCGCGAAAGGGGAGATCCGGGGGGCCGTGGCGATAAACACGCACCGTCCGAAGAGGTCGGGTTCCGTCACCGCCCACTCCAAAGCCTGGAATCCGCCGATGGAACTGCCCACCAGCAGGTCGATATGACTGATTCCCAGTTCTTTGCGGACCGCCTGAAGGGTGACCACCAGATCCCGCACCGTAACCAGCGGGAAATCCAGCAGCCAATGCCGCCCGGTGGCGGGATTGATCCGTGCCGGTCCTTCCGACCCATAGGCCGATCCCAGCGTATTCACGCAGACGATGAAATTCTTCTGCGTGTCCAGGGGCTTTCCCGGGCCCACCATTTCCGGCCACCAGTCTTCGGGGTCGCTGTTGGCTGTGAGGGCGTGGCAGATCCAGATGACTTTCCCTTCGCGGCAGCCCGAGGTATGGTAGACAATGCGGGCATCCTTGAGGGTGCCGCCTGCTTCCAGTGCCAGCGTGAGGGATAGTTCTCCTTTTTGCATCTTTCTTGATGTTTCTTCGTTGCAAAGTTAGGCCATGCAGAATATATTTACAATATTCTTTTTTATTTTAGAGTATTTTGCTAATTTTGCCTGTGTATTTAGAAAAAGTTGAACCCACAGGCGGCGGACAGGCGCCCCTGGCAGAATATTATTCCTTATGAATGAAACAGTACTGGATGCAACTGATTTGCAGATTCTCCGGGCCTTGCAGGAGAATGCCCGTCTGACCACCAAGGAACTGGCGGCCCGCGTACACCTTTCTTCCACCCCTGTCTTCGAACGGCTGAAACGCCTGGAGCGGGGCGGATTCATCCAGAAATACGTGGCTGTGCTGGATGCGGAAAAACTGGGCCGTGGTTTTACGGTGTTCTGCTCGGTGAAACTGAAGCAGATGAGCCGTTCCGTAGCCAGGGACTTCATCTCCGTGATCCGGGACATTCCCCAGGTGGCGGAATGCTACAACATATCGGGGGAATACGATTACCTGCTAAAAATCCAGGCGCCGGACATGAAGTATTACAACGAGTTCATCATCAACGTGCTGGGCACGGTGGACTCCATAGGTTCCATCCTCTCGTCCTTTGTGATGGACGAGATCAAGAACACGCACGCGCTGTATCTGTAATTACTTGATCTTGATGATGTATTCGGTGGAAATGCCGCCGAATTCCTCCAGGACCATGCGGGAGATGTTCCCGTTCTTCTGATAGTCCAGTTCCATGCCGGAGTAGCCCTTGGGCAAGTTCTTCTTCGCCTTGATCACCACGTGCTTCACTCCGTTCTTTTCCGTCACGGTGCAGTCCGCATCCATCTCTTTGGCGATGTCTTCGTATTTGCCGAGGATGCTGTACAGGATGGCGTTCCGCTGTGCACGGACGGTCTTGTTGTTGGAAGAGTCCACATCGGCTGCTACGCCGCGCATGTCCATTCGGATGAGCGGTCCGTCGATGATGAAATAATCGCCGTCCGGGTTGGTATAGAGCATGGCCAGCTGGTCCGGTGCCGTAAAGGAGATAGTCCCTTGGCTTTTAATGACTTTACCGGAGGCTTTCATGGTTTTGGCCTGGGTGAAAGTTCCTTCGAAGTTCTGGGCTCCGGCAGCGAGGCTGCAAAGGAGCATGGCAAGTGCAATCAGTTTCTTCATAACGGTGATTTTCTTTTACAAAAATAGTGCCTGTCAGAATGTCAGTCCCGGAACCGGGGCCCGATAGTTGCTAATCGGGAAAAAACAGTATATTTGTAATTCATTCT
>JAFUWW010000108.1 GCA_017471085.1 Bacteroidales bacterium
AAGCAACCGCCAGGGCGGTTGCCGTCGTTTTCAATATGCGGGATGTATCCACTATCTGCCGCTCACACGCACGGTGGTGGAGGCGGACATGCCGCCGCAGGAGACCGTGTAACTCTGACCTGCGCTCAGGTCATACATGAAGATTTCGCTGGCTTCCGGATAGTAGCGGCTCACGTTGGAGATGGAAGCGGAGGCTTCATCGGCCACGGAAGGATCGACGCTGCGGGCCTTCTGGTAGCAGTCGGTAGCGGCCCAGTAACGGGCATACTTGTTGACATCACCGTCGCAGCTTACGGAAGCCCAGAGGTTGCCGAGGATGATATAGGTCTTTCCGGCATAACCGTAGTCCATTTCGATGGCCTTGCGGGCAGCCTCGTAAGCCTTGGAACGCATGCCGTTCTTGTAGGCGAACAGAGCCAGTTCGTAATAGTACTGGGCATCGGTGGCGGCGTCGGACTCCTCGGAGGCGATGGCCTCTTCCAGGTACTTGCCGGCATCGGCCACATTGCCGCGGGCGGAGTTCAGGCGGAACAGGGCGTAGGCGCTGCGGTAAGAAGGATCCAGCTTATACATGGAGGTAACAGCCTTCAGGTAGAGGTCGTTGGAGGCACAGTCCTCGGCGGTGTTCATGAGTTTCACGATATTGGAAACCAGGGCGAGATTCTCTGGATCGGCCTCGTAGCGGGGACCGAAGATGTTGATCAGGTTCTCGCAGGAAGCCACCTTGCTGTCGGCGAACAGGGACTCGATGGTGGCCTTGGTCTTCACATTCTCCTCCACTTCCGCGTCGGACTTGGCGGGGGCGTTCTCCACATACTCGGAGACGGTGTCGTACATGGCAATCACCTCGTCGGCGGAGAGCTGGTTCTCACGGTACATGGCGATGGCGGCCTGGAGCACGTTCACCAGAAGACCTCCCTTGGTCTCGGCACCCAGCTCATTCACGATTTCCGACAGGTTCTTGTACAGATAGGCCGGATCTTCGCTCCTGTAGTTGATCATATACTGTCCCTTGTTGTTCAGGATGGTCTTGCGGTTCTTGGGATAGGCGGCCATTCTCTGGTCCTGGAGGGTCAGGATGGTATCCACGATAGCAGACTTATGGGTGGCGTCCTTGGTCATGTTGTACAGACGGGTCATAAGGGTGGTTCCGTGTACGAACATGTTCTGGGAAGCCGTTGCAGGGCAGAGGGCATAGGCCTTTCTCCAGTTGGGAAGGGCGGAGTCGTAATTCTTCTGCTTGTAGTACTCCTGATAATAGTTGAGGTACAGGATGCAATTGGCGCTGTCTGCACCGTACTTACCCTGTGCAGAAGCGGGCTGTGCCATGGAAAGAAGGGCAGCCGATGCAACGAAGAAGGAAAGGATTAATTTTTTCATATCGTTAGATTTTGTTTGTTTCCGTTTGTTGTGTTTTTGCAATCTTTACAACTATCGTGCTAAATTAATCGTACATAGGTTTCTGGAACCAGATGTCGAAGAGATTGAACCCTACGTTTACTCCGATGAAACGCTCTTTGATCTGATCTGCCGCCAGGCCCCGCTGTCCCAGTTCCAGACCGATGGAAATACCGTTGTAGTAACGGAATACGGGAACTGTCATGCCCAGCGTGATGCCTACTGAATTGACGTGTTTTCCGTCTACCAGATAATAGGACTGGTCGAAAAAGGCACCCATCCTATAGGTACAGCGTCTCAGGAAATAGCGGATGTCGTTCCTGTTCGGCGTCCATTCCATGCCGGCGCGGAAAGACTGCGCGGCGGATGAGGAGAACACCCTGGTGCCCACATTGGAAAAACCGGGAGCGTTGTCCAGATTGGAGTTGTTCCAGTTGGACATCGTATAGTCCGCCTCCACCAGGAAGTTGTCCGACTTCCTGTAAGACACGCCCACCGACAATTCATCCCCGAAACGGAGGTTTTCATCGGTCAGGGCCGATTCTTTCCTGGTGCGGTAATAGGAACCCTCTTCCAAATAGGAGATATGATATCCGTTCATCACGGAGGAGAATCTGTAAGTGGCGCCGACGGTGAGGAAACTGGTGGAGGACAGGGGCTGTTCGTACTGAAGGCCCAGCTTGGCACTGAAGCCGTTCACCTGCAGGGAGTCGCCCGAATGGTAGGACCTGTAGGTTTCGTCGGAATAGGTCTGCGATGCGGACTTGTTGATGTTTCCGAACAGATAACTGCCCTGGACGCCCAGCGACAGGCGGTTCCAGAGGGTGATGCCCGCTCCTGCGAAAACCTGGTAGATGCCGCCGTTTCCGGCCGATACGAACGTACTGTTTCCCGTATAAATATCCGTGGAGGATGAAGAAATGCGGTATCCTACGTCTGTCAGCGGCGTTACGCCCACCATCATAGCGGTATGGTTCCACATGGGGAAGGAAATCACGAAATCCTCAATATTCACCGTCGTGTTGATGGCTTTCTTGCTGCCGTCCGAGAATAAGGTGAAACGGGGAGTGACGCCGAAATCCGTCATGAAAGAGAGCGTATCGCGTGCCGTGACGGAGGCCGGATTGAGCAGGTTGATGAAACGGTGGTTGCGCGCTGCCACTCCGACGCCGCCCATGCCCCGGTTCCAGGAAGTTCCTCCCGGGTGAAGCTGGCCTACCCCGTATACGGAATAGGGGGAATAACCGCTGTACGTTCCGTCTGTCTGGGCAGAAGCCGCAAACGGAAGCAGCAGGGGAAGAAGCAGCGCCAATAACCTATTTTTCCATCTTCTGAACATACTCGTCCGCTATTATCGCCAACCCCATCAAAACGAGGTTACAAATTACAAATATGGAACTTTTCATCCGTTTTGCAAAATAATTCGCATCACCGCCGGTGAATACCACTATATTTTGCGGGTAAAGTCCCAGGTACCCCTCAATTTCAAATATAATGCCCGAAACCACTCCGCTTTCCAGCGATTCTGTTTCTGTAAGGCCGATCACATCGGGATTTTCAGGTATTTCCACCAGCGGAAGGACCCGCGAATACCGGTTGAGCGCCTTGAAACGGGTCCGGCATCCCAGGGAGATGTTTCCCCCCTTGTACATGCCTTCTTCCGAAGTGAAATCGATGGTGAGCGTGGTGCCGAAGTCAACGAGCGTACAGCCGCGGCCACGGAAAAGATACCGGCAAGCCAGTACGGAAGCGGCTCTGTCGTAGGACAGATAGGAAGGAAGTCCCTTGCTGATCAGCAAATCTTTGTGGCGGCTGTCCAGGACGACCAGTCTGCCGCACTCTGCGCCAAGGCGTTCCATGTCCTGGTCTGCAAGGGGAAAGACGGAAGACACCACCATGACGGCCGGTTTTTCACGGGACGTGAGCGACAGGATGAAATCCGTCACTTTCTCTCCCTGATAACGGAAAGTCTTTCCCAGGGTCATCCTGTCCGACCAGGCTGCCTTGAGGGCCGTATTTCCTATTTCTACAAGCAGATTGGACATAGCCTGCAAAGATACTCATTATTGGAGTTTTTTCAAAATAACGAGCGCTTGTTCCATGGAATTCACGCCTCTGGATACGGTCCTCAGCTTGCCGCCGTCCTGATTGAATTTGTACAGTGCAGGATTCTCGTCCACTCTTTTCAGGATTCCTTCGAACCGGGAACTGCGGTAATAGGTCGACATGGGATTGGAGATGAAGAACATGATCTGCATGCCGTTCTTCACGATGATCTTCTCGAAACCGGAGGTCATGCCCAGGTTCCGGATCTTAACCACGTACAGCAGATTCTGCACTTCGACGGGAAGCGGACCGAACCGGTCTTCCATCTGTTTGCCCAGTCTGTCGATTTCCCGCTCGTCGGACAGGGCATCCAACTGCTTGTATATACGGATCTTTTCGGCCGTTATGTCGATATAATCGTCCGGAATGAAGGCGGGCTGGTCGGTTTCTATGGTGCAGTCTTCCACGAACTTCTCCTGGGAACGGCGGGGATTGATGCCTGTTTCCATACCCAGTTCCTCCATGGCTTCCGAAAGGATTTTCTGATAGGTTTCGTATCCCATGTCGGTGATGAAACCGCTCTGCTCCGCACCCAGCAGGTTGCCGGCGCCGCGAATGTCCAGATCCTGCATGGCAATGTTGAATCCGCTGCCCAGGTCGGAGAATTCTTCGATGGCCCGGAGCCTTCTGCGGGCATCGTCCGTTATGCCGGCAAGCGGCGGAACAATCAGATAGCAGAAGGCTTTTTTGTTGGAACGGCCCACGCGGCCGCGCAGCTGGTGCAGGTCGCTCAGGCCGATATTCTGCGCCTGGTTCACCAGAATGGTGTTGGCGTTGGGAATATCCAGTCCGTTTTCTATGATGGTAGTGCACAGGAGCAGGTCGTAATCGCCCCGCATGAAGGCCAGCATCCTGTCTTCCAGGTCTTTGGCTTCCATCTGTCCGTGGGCGACGCAGATTTTCATATCCGGTACCAGCCGGTGCAGAATGTCGTTGATGGCAGGCAGTTCCTCCACTTTGTTGTGCAGGAAGAAGATCTGCCCGCCCCGGTTGAGTTCGTAGTTGATGATGCTCTTGATTTCCTCTTCGTTAAAAAGGATAATCTCCGTCTGGATGGGAATGCGGTTGGTAGGAGGCGTGTTGATAACCGAAAGGTCCCTGGCCCCCAGCAGCGAGAATTGCAGCGTCCGGGGGATAGGCGTGGCCGTGAGCGTGAGCGTATCCACGGAATTTTTCAGCTGGCGGAGTTTCTCCTTGGCCGATACGCCGAATTTTTGCTCCTCGTCGATGATCAGCAGCCCCAGGTCCTTGAATTCGAATCCGGCTCCCAGAATTTTATGGGTGCCGATGAGAACATCGATGCTGCCATCTTTCAGCCGTTTTTTGATATCCGTTATTTGTTTGGCGGTCCGTAAGCGGCTCACATACTCTACATTGCAGGGAAGATTCTGCAGGCGGGACCTGAAGGTTTCGTAATGCTGCAGGGAGAGGATGGTCGTGGGAACCAGCACGGCCACCTGCTTGGAGTCGCAAACGGCCTTGAAAGCAGCCCTGATGGCTATTTCCGTTTTTCCGAATCCCACATCGCCGCAGATGAGGCGGTCCATGGGACAGTTGTCCTCCATGTCCTGCTTCACTGCCTTGTTGGCCTTTTCCTGGTCCGGCGTATCCTCGTACATGAAGGACGATTCCAGTTCTTCTTGCAGATAGGTATCGGCCGAGAAGGCAAAACCTTTGGAGGCTCTCCGGCGGGCATAAAGCTGAATGAGGTCCTTGGCGATATCCTTCATGCGGGACTTGGCCGCCGTCTTCATGGCGCCCCATGTCTTGGAACCCAGTTTGCTGATCCGGGGCTGTTCCCCTTCCTTGGAACGGAAACGGGAAATTTTATGCAGGGAATGGACCGATACAAACACCACGTCTCCTCCGTTGTACATGAGTTTCACCACTTCATGCACCCGCCCCTTGTCGTCCTTCATCTTGACAAGGCCGCCGAATACACCGATTCCATGGTCGATATGGACGATGTAATCGCCCAGATTGAAGGCGCTCAGTTCGTTCAGGGTGAGTTGTTCGGACTTTTCCACGGTACGGCGGATGCGGACCCTGTGGAAGCGGTCGAAGATTTCGTGGTCCGAGTAGCAGCAGATCCTGTCGTCCTGGTCGATGAAGCCTGCATGGATGTTCTTTCCTTTCACGAATTCCGGGATGGAGGCGTGCTCATCCTGCAGCATGATGGAACGGAGGCGCTCCAGCTGGCTTTCCTTCTCTCCATAGATATATACCTTGTAGCCCTCTTCCATCTTGCCGCGGATGTCCGAAATCAGCAGTTCGAAATTCTTGTTGAAGACAGGTTGCGGGCTGATATGGAAATTCACCGCGTCCGTATCGGCCTTTTGAAGCGGAATGTCCAGGTAGACGTGCCTGAAGGAAAGCAGTTCCCCGAAGAACGGCTTTTCCCGGTACATGTCCGACGAATCCAGCCATATCACCGCATCTTCCGGTATCAGGTTTACAATGCTCACTCCCTCGCTGCTGCCGGTGGAGGTCATGTCCGGATAAATATCGGCCTTTTCCACCTTTTCAACTGAAAGCTGGGTGTTGC
>JAFUWW010000109.1 GCA_017471085.1 Bacteroidales bacterium
GAAGAACGCCCAGAAATAGAATTGGGTGAACAGCAGCGGATGGGCCTGGTCGAAGGAGAAGAGGCTGATGAAGAAATCCTGTATGATGTTCCACAGCTCCGTCATCTTTCCTTATGGTAAGCTTCCATGATGGCCTCGAACAGGAGGTCTCCCAGCAGGCGGTATCCGTCCGTGGTGAAATGGATCTTGTCGCTCTGGGCCAGCCCGGCGGTCTGCCAGTCGGACATGGAACCCGTTCCGCCCATGATGCCGAACAGGTCCCAGAAAACGCCCTTGTACTCTTTTGCCAGGTCTTCGAAGGCACGCTCCGCCTCTGCCGTGTAGGGGTTGATGGAACGGCGGCGCCAGCTGTCGTTGATTCCGGTGAAGAGGATGGCGCAATGCGGATTCACCCGCCGCACCATGCCGATCAGCTTCCGGTAGTTGGCCTTGAACCGCACCGGGTCGAAATCGCCCTGGATGTCGTTGATGCCTATCGAGAACAGCACCAGGTCCGGATGCACCCGCCTCAGGTCCTGTTCCCAGTCGTCGCACTTGAGCCAGGAACCCGTGGCGGCGCCGTTCACGCCGGCTTCCACCATGGTGAAGCCGTATCCCGGCTTGTCCAGATAGAGGCCTTTCAGCGTGTATCGGCCCGGAGTGCCGGTAAAGCCCAGCTGCACCCAGTCGGTGTAATAGGGCAGGTCGAAGTGGGTGTAGCCGCCGCCGGTGATGCCCCGCACGGTGTCGCGGCCCTGGAGCAGCAGCACAGGCTCCATGGAACCGTAGCCCATGACGTCCACCCGGTTGAAGGTGTAGCGGGGCTGGTGCATGTGCGCCTCCCTGGGCAGCAGGTCGATGGCGACGGTGGCCGTGGTATCGTGGGCCGTGACCGCCATGCCGGTGAGCCCCATCACGCACTCCGGTTTCAGGCAGTTGGAGTTCTCCCAGTTGCCCGTATAGGACGATGAATAGCTGACGGGGGTGTTGGTTCCGGCGGCGGAAAAGGGGAAAACCAGCCCCCGGCCGCCGTCCATGCCGTATCGCATGGCCAGGAAGTTGCTGCGGAGCCGGTCTGTCCACGTGCCGGCCTGCACATGGGAGCCGCCCACGTGGAGGACGCGCACGTCGCCCCGGCCGGTGAGGACCAGCGTGTCCAGTTTTCTCAGGAACAGGCGGAAATCGGCCGATTCCCCTCCGGGATACTGCAGCGAGTTCTTCTCCGTGCGGATGAACGGATAACGGGGCAGGCGGCGGGCCTCCAGGGAGGCCGTCGAGAGCAGCAGCAAAACGATGGGAATCAGTCGCTTCATCGGCCCATTACCTCTTGCACCCGGTCTCCGGGAAAGGTTTTCCGAAGCTGGTAGAAATCGTAGTAAGTAAGGAAGGAGCGGGACAGGGCCTCGCCCACTTTCTGGGCGCCTGCGGGGGTGAAATGGATATAGTCCGGACCCGCATAGGCCGGGCGGTGCTTCACCCACTGCCCCATGGAGTTCTCGCCGCCCATCATGCGGTAGAGGTCCCAGTAGGCGGCGTTGTTGCGGAGGGCGGTGGCTTTGAGCGAATCCACCATTTCCGGCAGCCGCGGCCAGGTGACGATGCGTCCGTTCACGCTTTTGCCCATATCCGACGGGCCGATGAACAGGATCCGGGCCTCGGGGGCGACCTCGTGGAAATACTGGATCTGTTTGGCAATCTGTTCCTGATACTGGGCGATCACCTTGGTGGAACGGGCCACGGGCATGTAATTGCCGCCGAACTGCAGGATGATCATCTGCGTATTGTCCATGGCGAAACTCTCCTGCATCAGCGGCTTGGAAATCCGGGTGAAAATGGTGCCGGAACAGCCTCGGAGCGGGATATTGTCTACGCTTACGCCGGCGTCTCCGTCGGCCGCGACACCGTAGATTTCCGCATTGCCCTTAAAGGTGAGGGTCGCTTTCTGCACGGGCCGGGAGAATTTCCACGTAACCAGGGTGGTGCCGCTTTCGGCATCCCGCACCACGGCTTCCGGTTTCAGCGTATCGGATACGGCCTTTGCGGAGAAATCCTTTGATGCACGCCCGTACAGCACGGAAACCCGCGAGAAGGTCTGGGTGTTTTCCTTGGCGGTTTTCTGGCGGGAGACCCGGAGCGAAAGGGTTCCGCCGCCGGAAAGCTGCACCACCTGGGCCATCACCCCGTAGCGGTTGTGGCCGGCGCGCACCGTGGTGGAATCGCCGTACATCGTATAATGCACGAATCCGCCGGAGGCCGATTTGCCGATGGTGCCGGAAGGGACGTTCGACAGGGCGGGGAACATGCCCGTACCCAGGCCGCCGAAGCGCTCCTGCAGGGCCTGGCGCAGTTCGGAGGAAATGCGGTCCATCTCTATCTGCGAATCCCCATAATGGACGATACGGACCGGAAGCGCCTGTTTATCTGCGCTTTCCAGCTGTCGGAACACCGGGTCCAGGAAGTGGTAATCGTCGTTCGGGAGATAGATGCGGTCCGGGTTTTCGTAGAAGAAAGTCCGGTAATAGTTGAGCGTGTCGGATTCCATCCGGAAACGGCTTTCCACCGCCATCAGCACGGAGTCTACGTCCACTTTCTTTTCGCGGGCGTCCCGCAGGGCACCCTCGTAGGAGGCGAAACGGACGGTCAGCGGTCCCACGGGGATTCCGTCGGCCGGAAAAAACAACCAGCCAATCCCGAGGAGCGCAAAAACGCCGAAAAGAAATATGACAACCTGACGGGCCTTCATACAAAGTTTGCAAAGATACGGAAAATCCGCCGCTTCGGCAATACCTTCCCTTTAGAGAAGAGGGCCGGCTATCCGAAGGATATTGCACCAGATTTTATAGGCGAGGGGCCGGCCGTCGATGTCTTCCAGCGTTACTTCGGTGCTGTTTTCAAGGGCCTGGAGAATCATGGCCTTGATTTGTCCGGAAAGGGCTTCGTCATAGAAATAGGCATTCACTTCGTGGTTGAACAGCATGGCCCGGCCGTCCATGTTGACAGATCCCACGCTGGACAGATAATCGTCACAGACAAATACTTTGCTGTGGTCGAAGATTCCGTTCGACTCATAAATCTTGACGCCGCCCCGCACGAGGCCTCTGTAATAAGACTGGTTGATGGGGGCCATGATGGCTTCGTCCAGCGTCTTGGGATTCGGAAGCACCAGCCGGACGTCAACCCCGCGGGCGGCCGCCCTCCGCAGAGCCTCCCGCAGTTTCGCCGGCGGGGAGAAGTAGGGCGTTTTGGCGTAAAAATAGCTTTGGGCGTGGTCCAGGGCCCAGATATAGGCCTGCATGTTCCAATGGTGCCAATACGGTTTGTCGGCCACGAGCTGGATGGTGACCCCATCCTCGAACGGCGGTGCGGGGGGATTGACGGAGAAGAGCTGTCCGCCGGTTATTCTCCACATTTTGACGAAGATTCCTTCCATGGAGGAGACGGCCGGCCCCTGGATGCGGAGGTGCGTATCGTTCCATTCGTAGAAATACTGCCGGGCGATGTTCATGCCGCCCATGTAGCCGGTCTTCCCGTCTATCGTGACGATTTTCTGGTGATTCCGCGGATTCAGGGGGAACAGCGGATAGTGCTGGATTTCGACGCCGGCCAGTTTCAGGTTGTCGAAATAAGACCGCCGCTTGGTGAACTGCATCAAGTCTTCCACGATATACCGCACATCCAGTTTTTCCAGCCCCTTCAGGGCAAGGCCGATGCGGACATAGTCGCTTTCCGGATGGCGCCGGAAGGCAAAATACTCCATGTTTATGCTCTGACGGGCGTTCAGGATGTCCGTGGTCAGGCTGTACAGGTATTGTTCTCCGTTGGTAATCAGTTCCACGTGGTTGCCCAGGGTGGGAATCTGAAACCGCGACACGGCCAGCATTTCCGCGAGCGGACGGTAGGCCGGGCGGATCGCCTCCATGACAGGCGCAGGAATAGTATCCTGTGCCCGCAGCAGGCTGGCCGAGAGCAGGATTCCGGTCAGCAGTATGCTGAATCTGGACGCCATGCTATGCAAGGAGATTGGTGAGGTCGGCGAATTCTTCCACGGACAGTTTTTCCGGTCTTTCCGAGAAAACCGGCCTGGCCAGGAAGGCGACGAGCTGTTCTTCGTCCCATCCTTCCCTTTCCGCCTTGGCCTTTGCCAGCGGCTTCAAGGGGTTCCGCATCATCTTCCGGCGCTGGCCAAAAGCCGTTTTCACCACCGTCTTGAAGAGGACCTCGTCGCAGCCTAAGGACGTGCGCCCGTTCCGCTTGAGGCGAATCACCGCGCTCTCCACCTTGGGCGGGGGGACAAAGCAGCCGGAACCCACGGTGAACAAGTATTCAATGTCGTACCAGGCCTGCAGCAGCACGGACAGGATGCCGTACGTCTTGCTGCCGGGTTTTTCCGCAATGCGCTCCGCCACTTCCTTCTGCACCATGCCCACCACTTCGGGAATCCGGTCCTTGTGGTCCAGCACCTTGAAAAAAATCTGGGACGATATGTTATAGGGGAAATTGCCGATGACGGCAAAGCTTTCCGGGAAAATCTTTTCCAGCTTCAGCGTGAGAAAATCGGCCTCCATCAGCCGTCCCTGCATCCCCGAGAAATGCGTGAGCAGGTACTCCACGCTCTCGGAATCAATCTCCACCAGCTTCAGGTCGATATCGGCCCGCTCCAGCAGATATTGCGTAAGAACGCCCATCCCGGGCCCGACCTCCAAGACAGGGAAGGGATGCCCGGTCGTGGCCGGGCATGACGTAGGCCCGTCATCGCCGGCTCCTGCGTCATTGCCGGCTTGACCGGCAATCTGTAAGGCGTCCACAATGGCTCGGGCCACTTTCTGGTCCGTGAGAAAATGCTGCCCGAGGGCTTTTTTTGCTCGTACTTCTGTCATAACACGCAAAGATACGGTTTTTATTCCAAAAGAAAGCGATTATCCCGAAATACAGGCCATCCAGTCGGCCGGCGACCTGTGCCAGCCCTGCCATACGCCAATCGGTGGAGGCTAACCTCTTGTAAATGAGTGCATTAATGGTAGTTCCTGTGCGTCGCCAGACACACAGGAACTACCGTTAAAGCGCTGAAAGCCAGATGGTTGAGCTCCACGATTCCTCAGTCCTTGTAAAGGCCTTCGCGGGAGAGCAGATGGTTCAGGTTGGCCAGGCCGTAGGCCGTAACCGCCTGGACCACGGCCGAGTGTTCCATGTAGGCGGGGATGAGTTTGTCGTACAGGTCGTCCTCGGTGTGCCAGATGTCCCGGTAGATGAAGTCGTAGCCGAAGATGTCGCTTTCGCGGAAGGAGATGGCCGGAATGCCGTTCATGGCAAAATAGGCATGGTCCGAGCCGCCGGCGCGCGTGGGACGCGGCTGCGCTTCTCCCTCCCGCTTGTTCACGGTGAAGGGAATCTCCGGATTGTAGTCCTTGAGCGGCTCGCAGGCTTTCACGAAATCGTCGTACATGGCCGGCGGAACCGTGATGGAAGTGGCCGCCAGGGGGCCTCCGTCGCGGTTGAAGTAATTGGAAATCTTGTTCCAGGGAATGGTCTTCTGCTCAACAAAGTACTTGGAGCCCAGCAGGCCGTACTCTTCTCCGGTCCAGATGCAGAACAGGATGGAGCGTTTGGGCTTGGCCCCGGCGGCAGCGAGCAGGCGCGCGGCTTCCATAGTCACGCATACACCTTGTCCGTCGTCCGTAGAGCCGGTGGCAATGTCGTAGGCGTCCAGGTGGCTTCCCATCATCACGTATTCGTCCGGGTACTGCGTGCCCTTGATCTTGGCCAGGATGTTGTGGTACTTCATGGGGCCCGGGAAGAAGTGGTTGCGGATGTCGAACTCCAGCTGGAAGTCCTGACGGTCCACGACCT
>JAFUWW010000110.1 GCA_017471085.1 Bacteroidales bacterium
CGGCCTGGTGAAGAAAGCGGGCGAGGAAGGCATCGTGGAAGAGACGGAGCAGAAGATGCGCCGCTCCATCAACGAGCGCCCCAAGCAGGTGGCCGAGGTGCTGAAAGAGGTCGATGCCGCCCCGGTGCGCTCCGCCGTGCTGGGCGACTTTAACGACAACCCGCTGAGTTACACCTGTTTCCGTCTTTCCAGGGGAAGAAAGGACTCCTTTGTGGAGGCCGGCAAGGGCTTCGGCGCCACCTACCGCAGCCTCTGGCCCCTCCTGCGCATCGACTACATCCTGTACCCGCAGGACCTGAAGGCCGTCTCCTACAAGGTGGACAAAGTAAAATACTCCGACCATTATCCCGTGATTGCAACCTACTATGAAACCGGAAGAAATCTTCGCTGAAGCCCTGCGCACCCTGCGTGAGGGCGGCACCATCCTCTACCCTACCGACACCGTCTGGGGCATCGGCTGCGACGCCACCAACCCCGAAGCCGTGGCCAGAATCTTCGAAATCAAGCACCGGGCCGATTCAAAATCGCTGGTTCTGCTCGCCTCCGACCTGGACATGGTGGCAAAGTACGTACGGGAAATCCCTTCCATCGCCATCGACCTGGTGGAAGTGAACGACGCCCCCATGACCATCATCTATCCGGAGGCGCTCTGCGGGGTGGAAGGTGAGAAAGGCGACCGCTGGCACCTGGCCTGGAACACGGTGGCCGCCGACGGAACGGTGGGCATCCGCATTCCCCTGATGGACTGGTGCAAGAACCTGGTTTACAAGTTAGGAAGGCCCATCGTGAGCACATCGGCCAATATCTCCGGCGAGCCCACGCCCGGGCGTTTTACGGAAATCGACCCGGCCATCAAAGAGGCTGTGGACTTTGTCGTTCCCCCTTCCGTAGACACCCAGTCCACCGGAAAAGCCTCACAGATCCTGAAAGTAGGCCTGCGGGGCGAGATTGAAATTATCCGGAAGTAAGCGGCTTTACATACAGTGAAGATAGACGGCCTCCACGGCAGTGAGGGCGGCGGTTTCCGTGCGAAGCCGGGAATTCCCCAGATGGACGGGAATATAGCCGTTTTCCACGGCCAGGCGCGCTTCTTCCGGAGAGAAATCCCCTTCCGGGCCGATGAGGACCGTGATATCGGCGCCCCGGTACTGCGCCAGCGCTTCTTTGACGCTGATACGGGGGTGAGACTCGTCTTCGAAACAGTAGGCGATGAGCCGGAGAGATGCCCGGTCACCGCCGGGGGGCTCCTGCAGGAACCGCCGCACGGCAAGCGGTTCGGCAATTTCCGGGATACCGGCTTTCAACGACTGCTTGGTGGCGGAAAGGGCGATGCGGCGGGCCCGGTCGGCCTTGTACACCTTGCGCTCGGAACGGTCGCCGATCAGGGGCACAATCCTGTCTACGCCCACTTCGGTGGCCTTTTCCACGAACCATTCGAACCGTTCATTGTTCTTGGTGGGGCAGCAGCCTACCGTGAGCCGGTAAGGCCGGGCATTCCAATCCGGATGCCGTTCAACGACAGCCGCTTCGGCTCCTTTGGGATTGTCGTCCGTGAGGCGGCAGACATACATCGTCCCTTCTCCGTCGATGACATGGATGAGATCCCCCGTCCTGTGCCGGAGCACCCGCACGCAGTGCGCGCTTTCTTCGGCATCCAGGCGGCAGACGGCCGGTCCCGCTTCATATGCATAGAACAGTTCCATCGGCTATGACCTTTCGGAGGATGCCAGCCGGACGGCGCCCCAGGCCAGCAGGCTCTGGGCAATCAGGTAGGTAAACATGATCACGAATTCCCGCAGTTCAAAGCTGACCACGCCGAAGGTGCCGGCCGCGATGAGCGAATCCGAAAACGCAAAAAGGAGGGCGCCGCAGAGGATGATCCACCAAGTGGAACGGCTTTCCCCGCAGCGGATGACTCCGCACAGTGCGCAGAAACTCAGCATCAGCAGCACAAAACCGTACACGGCCATGGGAGCCAGGAGCGCCCCCTCCACTTTCAGCACCTTGACAAGCAGGAAAACCAGCACCAGGACGCCCAGGATGCCGGCCGTCCAGCCTTTCCAGCCCATTCCCTTCCAGGAACGCGACCCGAAAAGGTACATATAGAAAACATGGCCGATGAGGAAGGCGCCGATGCCGCCCGCAAACAGGGCGAACGCGTCGCTGAGCAGGAAGGTGTCGCCCGCGAAGCCACACAGTTCGGCCGTTATCAGCAGAAGCAGCGATTTCCTGTCCAGGGGATGTTCCACGGCATAAGCCAGCACGGAAGCGGCCAGCAGCGGAAGCAGGGACGGCTTTACGGCCGATGCCAGGGCGGGAGCCCAGATTCTTCCGGCCCAGTTCAGCAGGCAGGCGACGGCAAAGAATGCGGCCGGCACAAAGTAAAGGTTCTTTTTCATAGCGGCAGGAATTTACAGTTCTCGGATAGAGACGGCGAAACCGCCGGCGCGGGCCATCTTCAGATTCAGCACGGAGGCCGATGTCACCGTCTCGCGGGTGATGGTATAGGCCTGGGGGTTGGTCTCGAAGTCGGCGTCCGGGGCATCGGCATAAACAACCGCCTCATAGGAAAGGCCAGGCTGGAGGAAATCCAGCTTCACGGCCACTTCACGGGCGTTTTCGTCCGTAATGCCGCCCACATACCAGACATCGCGCGGGCGGGCTTTGGACAGGTCCTTGGCCGTGGCGCCCTCGGGCAGGGCGTAAACGAAGCGGGCGGCCCCTGTAACCATGTCCTTGCGGGCATCGGAGAGGGTGGCCGTGCTCTCGGCGGCGGCGTTCAGCGAGGAAAGCTTCGGATGGCGGGCGACCACCATATAAGCACCGGGTTCAGCCTCCAGATACAGGCTCTTGTCCCAGTCTACGGCCACATCCTTGATGAACTGGAAGGCATCCATGAACCGGGCGTAGTTTTCGGGCAGGTCCGCCGCCATCTGCAGCGGGCTGTAGAAGGTTACGTAAAGGCCCAGCTGGTTGCCGATGGTATGGCGCATCTTGCCCGTCTGGCCGGGAGCCGTGACGGACATGTCCTGCTCGAAGATGCCGGGAGTGTAGTCCATCGGCCCGCCCTGGAGACGGGTGAAGGGAAGGATGGTGGTGTGGCCGGGATTGATGCCGGCGCGGTATTCGGTGCCCATGGCACTCTCGTTGCCCACCATGTTGGGCCAGGTGCGACAGAGTCCGGTGGGACGCACGGCCTCATGAGCGTTCACCATGATATGATGCTTGGCGGCCTCCGTGACGGCCCGATGATAATGGTTGATCAGGGGCTGGCTGTAATGATGCTCGCCGTAAGGGATGATATCGCCCACGTAACCGCTCTTCACAGCATTGTAGCCATACTGGTTCATCAGCCGGTAGGCTTTTTCCATGTGACGCTCGTAATTAACGGTGGACGAGGAGCTTTCGTGGTGCATCATGAGCCGGATACCCTTCTGGTGGGCATAGGCGTTGAGGGCGGGCAGGTCGAAGTCCGGGTAAGGGGTCACGAAGTCGAAGACATAGTCTTTCTGATGGCCGAACCAGTCTTCCCAACCCTGGTTCCAGCCTTCGATCAGAATGGCGTCGAAGCCGTTTTCGGCGGCAAAGTCGATGTATTTCCGCACATTCTCATTGGTAGCGCCGTGCCGGCCGTGCGGCTTGGCTTTGGCATAGTCGGTGACGCCCAGCTGCACCGAAGGAAAATCGTAGGTATAGGACCATTCGCTCTTGCCGGTGATCATCTCCCACCACACGCCCATGTATTTCACGGGGTGGATCCAGCTCACATCGTCCAAGGCGCAGGGCTCGTTGAGATTGAGGATGAGGCGGGAGGCCAGCACGTCAGTCGCCTTTTCGCACACCATCACGGTACGCCAAGGGGTTTTGCAAGGGGCCTGCAGACGGCCTTTCACGCCCTCGGCATCCGGGGTGAGCCAGGTACGGAAGGTCACCGTGCGCTCGTCCAGATCCAGGTTGGTGGTAGGATAGTCCAGCACCTCGGCTTCGTGGATGTTGATGTAGAGGCCTTCATCGGTCTTCATCTGCAGGGAAGTCTGCACGCCGGCATCCGAAAAACCTGTCTGTGAGGCATTTCCAAGACGCGTACTCCGGGAGATGGCACCAATTTCCGACAGGCGGGACTCGGTGTAATTGTACTCCTGGGTGTCGTAGTCGCCGCTGATCCACCAGGCGGTGTGGTCGCCGGTCATGGCAAATTCCGTCAGCTCTTCCCCTATCTTGAAATAAGTGAGCCGGTTTTCCAGGGGGAATTCGTAACGGAAGCCCAGGCCCTCGTCGTACAGGCGGAAACGGATATCCATGGCCGCAGGCTTGCCGGAGGAGGCGGGCTGCTCCAGATGCACCAGCAGTTCGTTATAGTGATTCCGGATGCTGGATTCCTCTCCCCAGACCGGCTCCCAGGTTTCATCGAAACTGCCGGTTTCCGTCCCCTTGAGAACGAAACCACCGTCCAGGTCCGGCTGGTCCAGCAGGGTGAAGCCCAGGCGGGAAGGCAGCACGGCCGCCTGCTGTCCGCGGCTGAGGGAATACATGGGCACGCCGTCCACCAGGCCGAAGGTAACTTCCAGCCGGCCGTCCGGACTGCTGAGTTTCACCGCATCGGGGCCGAAAGAGACGGCGGGGCGGGAGGCACAGGCGAAAAGCAGCGGAAGCAGAAGGGCAAACATCATTTTTTTCATAAGATTCTGTTCTAAACTGATACAAAGATAAACAATTGGAGCGCGAAAATCGTTCGAAACCGATAAAAAATCGTAAAAAACAGTATATCTTCCCGCCGCACCCTGGCGGTTTTCCCTTTCCGTTCGTATCTTGCAGGTATGATCCGGGAACTGACAGATCTCATGATGCCCCGTGAATGCCTGGTATGCGGACAACAGTTGGGTGCCAGGGAAGACCACCTCTGCATCTGGTGTGCGGAGGATCTTCCCTTCACCTACAACTGGAACCGGATGCACAACCCCATGGCCGATGAATTCAACGCCTTGCTGGAGAGCCGCCGCTCCGACGGGGACAGCATGCAGTATGCCTATGCCGCCGCCCTTCTCTTCTACCATCGGGGCAATCCCTACAAAAAGATTCCACAGGCGCTGAAATACCGCTACGACCTTTCTGCAGGCCGATATTTCTCCGCCATCCTGGGCCGGAACATGGCACTGGCAGCGCACTTTTCATCCATAGACCTGGTGATTCCCGTCCCGCTTCACTGGAGCCGGAAATGGCGGCGGGGATACAACCAGGCGGAGGTGATTGCCAGGGAACTGGCCGGGGCGCTGGACGCCAGGCTGGGGAAAGGCATCCTGGTGCGCCGGAGAAGGACCCGGACACAGACCCGGCTGGACGCGGAAGCCCGCCTGAGCAATGTCAGCGGCGTTTTCCAAGTCCGCCGCACCGTCCCTTCCAGCCATCTCCTGCTGGTCGACGATACGTTTACCACCGGCGCCACCCTGGCGGCCTGTTACCAGGCTGTCAGGGCGGCATTCGGACCGGAGGTGCGGATTTCCGTAGCTACGCTCTCGGTGGTATCTTCCCAGTAGTCAAGCCTTCAGGGCACGCATGGCATTGAGCACAGCCAGCACCGTCACGCCCACATCGGCAAACACGGCCATCCACATGGAGGCGACGCCCAGGGCGGCAAGCACCAGCACCAGCACTTTAATCCCGATGGCGAACCAGATGTTCTCTTTCGCAATCCGCAGGGTACGGCGGGCAATCTGCACGGCCGA
>JAFUWW010000111.1 GCA_017471085.1 Bacteroidales bacterium
CCGCACTAGCGCCCTCTCCTCCAATTATATCACCTATATCACCGAAGACCGTTCCCGCAGGCTGTGGGTCTGCACGGAAGGCGGCGGCCTCTGCTGGGCCGATGTGCAGGAGACGGACGGGGCTTTCCAGTTCCGGAATTTCGGCAGGAAGGACGGCTTCCCCACCAATATCACCAGCGCCGTCTGCGAAGACTCCGACGGCGTGATCTGGGTGTCCACGTCGCACGGCATCGTGAAACTGAACCCGGACCTGAACGGAATCCGCGACATCTATCTGGAAGTGGACGGGAGCCTGGGCAACCAGTACGGGTACGGTTCGGTGCGGGTGATGGACGGCGGCCAGGTTTTCCTGGGAACCAGCGACGGTCTCTACGCCTTTTCGCCCACGATGCCGCAGGTCCGCATCCGCTCCAGCGTGCTGATCACCGATATCCAGCTCCGCAGGCAGGAGCAGTCGGTGTCCATTTCGGAAGAAGGCCGCTCGACTTTGCGTTCCGAGCATATCACGCTCAGGGAAAGGGACTTTACCTCGCTGGCCATCCGCTTCTCCGCCCCTTATTTCAGTTCGCCCCGGCTGGTGATGTTCCGGACCGAGCTGGTGGACGGCCACCGCAACGTGGTCCGGAATTATTCCAGCGAAGGCGTCGTCACCTACACCCGTCTTCCTGCCGGCAAGTATCAGTTCAAGGCCGAGGCGTTGCTGGCGGGGACATCCGTGTCCAAGACGCTGACCATAGAGGTGATTCCCCCGTTCTACCGTTCCAGAACGGCTTACTGGCTCTATGCCCTGGCCCTGCTGGGACTGATTTCCCTGATTCCTATCTTGCTGGACCGCCGCCGGAAGAAAGAGATGGAGCAGAAACTGGCCCAGCTGGAGTCGGACAAGCAGAAAGAACTGTACGGGGCCAAGATCAACTTCTTCACCAATATCACCCATGAGTTCCGTACGCCGCTCACCCTCATCAAGATGCCGCTGGACAAGATCATGGAGCGGGGCCGGTATCCGGAAGAGATGCGGGAAGACCTGCACACCATGCAGTCCAACACCAACCGCCTCCTTGCGCTCACGAACCAGCTCCTGGACATGCGGAAAATGGAAAAGGACGAGCTGCTGCCCGCCTTCTTGAATGAAGACATCTGCGCTGTGGTCAAGGAGGTATGCTCCTGGTTCTTCCAGGTGGCCGAAGACCAGAACATCCGGATAGAGAAGCAGCTTCCGGAAACCCCGGTGATGGTCCAGTGCGCGAAGGACATGGTGGAGAAGATCCTGAACAACCTGCTGTCCAATGCCTGCAAGTATGGCAACGGGAAGGTGAAAGTGTCCCTCGAGGTCCTTCCGGACGGAGAAAACATCCGGATCCGGGTCAACAGCAACGGCCCCCGCATCCCGCAGAGGGACGCCGAGAAAATCTTCGAGACCTTCTTCCAGACCCAGGATGCCCAGCAGCAGCGGAAGCAGGGAACGGGCCTCGGGCTTCCTTTCTCCCGCTCCCTGGCCACCATCCACCACGGCCGCCTGTATCTGGACACGGCCGTGGAGGAGTGGAACTCCTTTGTGCTGGAACTTCCCGTCCATCAGGCCGATGTCGTGGCGCTTCCCGCACCGGAAGAGTCCGTGCAGGAGGAGGAGGAGATGGTGGCGGCGGATGGCCGCCGGCACGTTGTCCTCATCGTGGAAGACGCTCCCGACATGCGGGCCTACCTGGCCAAGGAACTCTCCGTCTCATACAATGTGCTGGAGGCCTCCAACGGCGAAAAGGCCCTGGAGGTGGTCCGTTCCCAGCGGGTAGACCTGGTGGTGTCGGACATCATGATGCCCGTGATGGACGGATGCACGCTGTGCAATACCATCAAGTCCGACACGGAGCTCTGCCACATCCCGGTGATTCTCCTGACGGCCGCCGTGGGTATGGAAACCCGCATCGAGACCCTGGAGGCCGGCGCCGACGGCTACATCGAAAAACCCTTCGCCTTCGAACTGCTGCAGGCCACCATCGACAATCTGTTCCGCAACCGGGACATCGCCAACCAGCAGTTCGTCCATTCACCGTTGGCCCACTTCAACAGCGTGGTCACGGGTGAACTGGACCACGATTTCATGGAACGCCTGCGCGGCATCGTGATGGAACACCTGAGCGAACCGGACCTGAATATCGAGACGCTCACTTCGGAACTGGGGACCAGCAAGTCTACTCTGTACCGGAAGGTACGGGCCAACATGGGCCTGAACATCAACGAGTATATCCGCGTGTGCCGCCTCAAGAAAGCGGCCGAGATGCTGTCTTCCCAGAAGTATAGGGTGAACGAAGTGGCCTATCAGACCGGCTTCTCGTCGCCGTCATACTTTGCCACCTGCTTCCAGAAGCAGTTCAACGTGTCCCCTTCCTCGTTCATCCGCAACCTGAAGGGCGGCGAGAAACCCGAAGAAGAGAGCAGCACTACTGAACGATAACTACGCCGCCGTTGCAGGGCATCTCCACGGAGAAGGTGCCGCCCTGGAAGGTGCGCACCTGAGAGCTGCCTTCCAGCGAGGGCGTATCGGCATAGACGGTGACGGGGCCCTTGGAGAGCATCGGGAGGTCCAGTCGGGCCTTGACGGGCTCTTTCTGTGCGTTGATGCCCACGATATACCATTTTTCTCCGCTGCGGCGGGCCAGGAGCACGTATTTGCCCGGATAGCCGTCCAGGAAGCGGAGTTCGTCCCACCGGGTGGGGACTTCTTTCATGAACGCCAGCGCCCAGGCGGGGGCGTCGGTGAGGTTCTCGGGCGACAGGGCGAAGTGCTGCACGGGGCTTTGGAACAGGACGGCGGTGGCGAGGGCGAAAACGTCCGAAGTACGGCGCCGGCTGCCGGGCTGGGAGGCATCGTTGCCGGCATTATAGACCTTGTTCAGCGTGCTGCCGCCGAAGTCCATGGATGCCACGGTGTTGCGGATGAAGGGATGCATCGAGGCCTGCTGGGCCTCCGTGTCGCACCTGACCTGCGAGAAATGCAGGTTTTCGCTGGCCAGCACGGCCTCGGCCGATGCGAAGTTGGGGTACATCCGCTCCCAGCCGCGCGGCAGGGTGCAGCCGTGGAAGACCACCTGCAGGCCGAAATCGTTGGCATCGGCCAGGATTTCTTCGTAGAGCTGGAGGGTCACCTGCTTGTCGGACCCGAAGAAATCCACCTTGATGCCCTTGGCGCCGATGGAGCGGAGCCAGGCCATTTCTTTCCGGCGGGCGATGAGGTTGTTCATGATGCCCCGGGGACCCTGGGGTGCATCGTTCCAATAGCCGTTGGAATTGTACCAGACGAACAGGCGGACACCCTTCTCCTTGGCGTAGGCGCCCAACTTCTCCATGTTCTCCCGGCCGATCTGGGTGTCCCAGAGGGCGTCCACCAGCACGGTTTCCCAGCCCATGGCGGCGCTGAAGTCGATATACTGCCGCTGCACGGGGTAGGTGGTGTTGCCGTCCATCTTGATGATCCAGCTCCAGGACCCGCGCGACCCTTCATAGTCGACGGACGGTTCGTAGAGAGGCTCCACGACATCCCAGGGGACGGTGGTCTCCACGATGGGCTTGAGGTCCCTTCCTACCGTGAGCGTGCGCCAGGGGGTGAATCCCGGCACTTCGATGCCCGGGGCCGATGTGCCGTTTCCGTTATATTCCTCCTCCATGGGGAAGGTGAGGGCGTAACTGCCGTCCGGCTTTCCCGTGAGGCGGGAGCCGCAGTAATGGCTGCTCACGCCGGTCTCGTTTACCAGGATCCAGCCATGGCCGGCATTGCGGAACAGGGCGGGGAACACATAGCCGAAGCCGTCGCCGTTGCCGCCCAGGGGAAGGTCTCCCTCGTAAGTGGTTTCGTAACTGGGGGTGGTGCGGGCGAAGCCGGCCATCGGCGGCATCTGGTTGCTCAGGAAGGCGGTGGTTCCCTCCGGGAATACATAGCCGGTGGCTTCCTCCCGGATGCGGCAGACCCTCGTATCGGCCTTGGGGGCGTATACTTTATAGCGGAAGGCGACGTCGTTGGCACTTACCTGGAAGATCAGGTCGATGGCGGGCTTCCCGTCCTTGCTGAACGAGAAGACGCCCCGGTTGGCGACGTAATGCACCCGGGACGATTTGATATTGGGGATGCTGTAGGTGTCTTCCACCCCTTCCAGGGTGAAGCCGGACAGTTCCATGCCAGAGGTGTAGTCGCCCACGTCCGTCTTGAGGCCCAGCGGAGAGGACTCCAGGAAGGGGATGCCGTCGTAGGTGACGGAGTAGGCAGGGGCGCCGCCTTTGTCGGACAAGGTGACGGTGAGCCGGCCGTCCGGGCCGGAAACGCTTTCTGACCGGGCTGCAAGGGGCAGGACGGCTGCCAGAAGGGCGGAAACAAGGAGGATTCTTTTCATGACCTGAAATGGTTTTCACAAAGATAAGCTACTTGTCAGGATTTTTCAAGCCGCGTCTGCAGAAAGTCTTTTTTTTAAACGATTACGCCACCACCCACACCCTTTCCCTGTAATACCATCAGCATCAACGTTGCAGCCAGACACTGCCGCGGCCATCTTCCATCCACGGAAAAAGGTTTCTTTCTGACCTTTTTTCGTGGATTATTGACCGGTTTTTCATGAAAAAATCTTTAAAAGTGTTGTTTTTACACTTTGATTGATTATCTTTGTAGAGCTAACTTGTAACACAAAACGGATGACCGACCCCAGCTATTACAGCATTCATCCCAAATTCCATGTGGCGGTAGACTGCATCATCTTCGGTTTCGAAGGCGGAGAACTCAGTCTTCTGCTCCTCAAGCGCAACTTCCAGCCCGCCCTGGGAGAGTGGTCGCTGATGGGCGGCTTCGTGGAGGAAGGGGAGAGCATGGACGATGCCGCCCGTCGCATCGCCGCCTCCCTCACGGGGCTCACGGACCTTTACATGCGGCAGGTGAAAACTTACGGCGAGGTAGGGCGGGACCCTGGCGAACGGGTGCTCTCCACGGCCTATTATGCCCTGGTCGACATCAACCGCTACAACCGTGACCTGGTGCGCGAGCACAACGCTTTCTGGGTCCGGCTCCCGGAAGTGCCGCACCTGATCTTCGACCACGACTCCATGGTGGCCGACGCCCTCCGTTTCATGCGTTACCAGGCCTCCGTCAAGCCCGTAGGCCTGAACCTGCTCCCGGAAGAATTCACCCTTCCCCAGCTCCAGGCCCTGTACGAAGCCATTTTCGGCGAGCCCTTGGACAAGCGCAATTTCCGCAAGCGCATCGCCTCCATGCCCTATATCGAGAAAACCGGCGGCGTGGACAAGAGCCTTTCGCGGAAGGGGGCGGCCCTGTACCGGTTCGACCCGGAAAGGTACGACGAAAATCCAAAATTCAAAATCTGATAGTTTATGAGTATTCTCGAGCAAATCTCGGCGTCCGGTTTCCGGACCATCGACCTGGTGATCGTGCTGATCTACCTGGCAGTGCTCATCTTCCTGGGCCTGTTCCTCGGACGAACCAAGAAGGGTGAGCAGAAGAGCGCCAACGATTACTTCCTTGCGGGCAACACCCTCACCTGGTGGGCGGTGGGCGCCTCCCTTATTGCCGCCAACATCTCGGCGGAACAGTTTATCGGCATGTCCGGTACCAGCTATGCCGACGGTATCGCTACGGCGGCCT
>JAFUWW010000112.1 GCA_017471085.1 Bacteroidales bacterium
ATTCTCCAGCGCGGCGAACCCCAGGCCGATGCAGGCGGTGTACACAATGCCGTCCATATACTCGTCGAAGAACTTGCAGCGACGAAGGAACAGCATGAGCATCAGGAACTTGCACAGCTCTTCCGGAATGCCGGCGCCGAAGACCGCCACCCGGAAATGATCCCACGCCGTGACAGGCGCCGAGGGCACGAGACCGAACCCGGAGAGCGGAAGCGCAACCAGCATCGCCAGAAAGGCCGACCCTACCCCGTACCCGAAAGCCTTCAGGAGTTCCGGGACAGGCTCCTGCTGCAGCTTGTCCTTGGTATAAACAAAATACAGAAGGCCGATCGCAGGCGCCACGGCAGCTATGATAACAAGAAGCGTAATCATCTTATATCAAGCAGTTTATGAGTTTGCAGCGAAAGCTGCCAGAGGGGATGGGCCAGCACATAGGCCACCGTCTCGGCCACATTGGAGGTGCCGTCGGCCTGGCTGCAGGGCTGGAGGTAGTGCCGGGCCGCGGGGAAAGAAGCCCACCGCGCCGGATCCACGCCCGGCGAAAGCACCAGCTTCAGTTCATCGGCCCGCTTCAGGCGCAGCCTTCCGTCCCCTTTCAGGCCTTGAACATCCTCTTTGGGGCTGCACGTAACCCAGTCGATCCCTTCCGGAACTTCCTGTGTGGCATTGGTTTCCACGTGCAGCACATAGCCCGCCCCATGGAGCAGGCCGATCAACTTTTCATCCACCTGCAGCAGCGGCTCCCCGCCGGTAAGGCAGACCCGGCGCACATCGGCCCCGGCCTCCCGGACCCGCGCGAGAATCTCCTCAGCCTCAAGCAGTTCTCCCGTTTCGTGGGCCGTATCGCAGAAGGGGCAGCGGAGGTTGCAGCCGCTCAGGCGTACGAACACCATGGGCGTTCCCGTCCAGGCGCCCTCCCCCTGCAGGCTGCAGAATATTTCGTTGACCCTGTACATCAGCGCTCGTAGGCGGCCATGTTCATTTCCGATTCCCACACTTCCACCTTGTAGGCGTTCGCCACATGGTCGCAGATCCAGCGGGCGATGTTTTCCGCCGTCGGGTTGAAGTCGAAAACCTCGTTCAGGTTCTTGTGGTCCAACGCATCCGTAATCTGCCGCTTGATGTGGGTGAAGTCCGTCACCATGCCGTCGGCATTCAGCTTTTCGCTCTTGCAGTAAATCTTGACTATCCAGTTGTGCCCGTGCAGATCCTCGCACTTGCTTTCGTACGAGAGGTTCAGCGCATGGGCCGATGATATCTCCAGTCTCTTGCAAACGTAGTACATAACGATATGTTTTCGCAAATATAATCATTTTCCGGGAGAATAATAAGCCCGAAAATGCCTACCTTTGCATTCACAAAGCATGAATCATCCATGGAACTAAGTTACAGACTGGTCCTCTTCGACCTGGACGGGACCCTCATCGACACCATCGAAGACCTGGGCGACGCCGTGAACCACGCCCTTTCGCTCCGGGGATTCCCGCTGCACAGCCAGGCGGAGTACCGCCGGATGGTGGGCCACGGCGTACGCAACCTCGTGACCCAGGCCCTGCCGGATAATCTTCGGGCCGATGAAACCCTCATAGACGCCGCCCTGGCCGATTTCAAGGCCTGGTACACCGCCCATATCGACGTGCACACCCGCCCCTACCCCGGCATGCAGGCGCTGCTGAAAGACCTCGACGCCGCCGGAGTAAAGATGGCCGTGACCTCCAACAAGTTCCAGTCCGGGACGGAGAAACTCATCCGGGAGTTCTTCCCGGAGATTTCCTTCGTGTCGATCCTGGGCAACCGGGAAGGCTTTCCGCTGAAACCGGACCCGGAAATCGTGGGCGAGGTGCTGCGGGCCGCCGGTTCCCCTGACGGGAAGCCCTTCCCCCGCGAAGAGGCCGTCCTGGTGGGCGATTCCCTCACCGACATGAAGACGGCGCTCAACGGCGGCATCCGGGGCATCGCCGTGGGCTGGGGATATCGGCCTATGGAAGCGACCGAGGATTACAGCTTTGCCGGCAGCGTGACGGAACTCCGGACCCTGCTTTTCGCCCGGCCTTTCTTCGTGAGCGATCCTGTCCCCACACCGCCGGCCGGGCCCCTGACGCCCCTGCAAACAACAGTCTACGGAATGTTTGCGCGGCTCAATATCCCTTTCACCCGCGTGGATACGGACCCCGGCATCACCATGGAGGACTGCCGGCACATCGACGAGAAGATCGGCGTCCGGATTGTGAAGACGGTCTTCGTGTGCAACCGCCAGCAGACGGAATTCTACCTGTATGTCACCACCGGCGACAAGCCCTTCGTGACCCGTGAATTCTGCGCGGCGCTGGGCATTCCGCGGGTTTCTTTTGCATCGGCCGATAAACTGATGGCGCTCACCGGCGTGGAAGTGGGCGCCACCACCATCCTCAGCGCCGCATGGCCGGAAGCCGCCGGGGTACATCTGGTGATGGACCGCGCCGTCGCGGAAAGCCCCTGGTTCGCCTGCACCGACGGAACCGACACCTGCTTCGTCCGCCTCCGCACCCAGGACCTGCTGGAAAAATACCTGCCCGCAAGCGGGCACAGCCTGACGGTGATTTAGCCTTATGGAAACGTCCGGACTTTCTGTTGAGCGGCATCCTTTTGAGCCGTTCCTGCCCCAGGGTGCCAGGATGCTGTTTCTGGGCAGTTTTCCCCCGCAGCCGCACCGCTGGTCGATTGCGTTTTACTATCCTAACTGGATCAACGATTTCTGGCGCATCATGGGCCTGATCCATTTCGGAGACAAGGACCATTTCTGCATTCCGGCCGAAAAGCGTTTTGACGAGGCCCTGATCCGGCAGTTCTGCACCTCGGAGGGGCTGGCCTTGTACGACACCGCCTGCAAAGTGCGCCGCCTCCGCGACAACGCCTCCGACGCTTTCCTGGAAGTGGTCACACCCACCGATATCCCGGCGCTGCTGGCCCGGATCCCGTCCTGCCGCATGCTCATCACCACCGGCGAAAAAGCCACCGGCGTGGTTGCCGGACAGTTCGCCTGCCCGGTACCCGCCATCGGCGAATACGTGGAGATGGCCGGTCAAGCCGGCAACGGCCCGGCATCTGCCGGCCGCCCCCTGCAGTTCTGGCGCATGCCCTCCACCTCCCGTGCATACCCCCTTCCCCTGGCCCGGAAGGCCGATTACTACCGCCGCCTCTTCGCCTCCCGCTAATTCCCCGCTCCACCGGTCCTCCCGACACGGAATGGCAGGATATATTTTTGTCTTTTTTCATTATCTTTGCAAAGGGCGAAGGCCGCCCGACAGCAGGGCCGGTCAACCACTGCAGAAAACAAAAACACCATACCCATGAGAAATTTTGAATATTGTACCCCTACCCGCCTCCTCTTCGGGAAGGGCGTTATTGAGAAACTGCCCGGCGTGCTGGGCGGAATCGGCAAGAAAGTGCTCCTGACGTACGGAGGCGGAAGCATCAAGAAGATCGGCCTTTACGATAAGGTCAAGGAACTGCTGAAGGGATTTGAAGTCACGGAACTGCCTGGGATTCAGCCCAATCCCAAGTACAATCCTTCCGTGCTGGAGGGAGTGCGGCTGTGCCGGGAGAACGGCATCGAGGTAATCCTGGCAGTGGGCGGCGGCAGCGTGCTGGACTGCTCCAAAGCCATCGCGGCGGGGGCCTGTTACGAAGGCGACCCCTGGGACCTCATCTCCTACCAGGTGAAGGCAAAATCGGCCCTCCCAATTGTCGATATCCTCACGCTGGCGGCCACCGGCAGCGAATACGACTGCGGCGGCGTGATTTCGCGCACCGAAACCAACGACAAAATCGGCTACATGGACCCGCTGCTCTTTCCAAAAGTCTCCTTTCTGGACCCGTGCTACACCTTCAGCGTTTCCCGCAAGCAGACGGCCGCCGGCTGTGCCGATGCCATGAACCACATCCTGGAGCAGTACTTCTGCGAAGAGGCCACCCTGATGAACGACGGCTTCTGCGAGGCAGGCCTTAAGAGCCTGATGGAGAACGGAAAAGCCTGTCTGGAGAATCCCGAAGACTACCAGGCCCGGGCCGAAATGATGTTTGTCTGCACCCTCGCGTGCAACGACATCATGTCCCTTGGAAACAGTTCGTCCGGCTGGCCGATGCACGGCATCGAGCACGCCCTCAGCGGCTACTACGACATCACCCACGGCGAAGGCCTGGCCATCATCACCCCCCGCTGGATGCGCCACATCCTGAGCGGACGCACCCTGCCCCGCTTCGTCAAGTACGGGGTGAATGTCTTCGGCATCGACCCGCAGCTTCCGGAAATGGAGATCGCGGAAAAGGCCATCGAGCGCACCTACGCCTTCTTCCAAGAGATGGGCATCCCGATGCATCTGCGCGAGGTGGGCATCGGCCCGGAAAGGCTGGAAGAAATGGCCCATCATGTGGCGGTGAACGAGGGACTTGAGAATGCCTATGTGCCGCTCACGGAGAAAGATATCCTGGAAATTCTGACAGCATCGCTGTAGGGCATCATCGAGAAAAGTGAACCTCTACGAAACCATTCTGGCGGCAGCCGATCCCTCGCAAGTGGAGGGTTTGAGCCGGTTCTTCAAGACCGGCCCCGGGCAGTACGGAGAGGGAGACAAGTTCCTGGGAATCAAGGTGCCCGTGACGCGGAGCATCGTGAAGGAGTGCTGGCGGACCATCAGCTTTTCCGAGCTGGAACGCTGCATCGGGAGCGAGTACCACGAAGTGCGCCTGGCGGCCCTGCTGACGCTTGTGGAAATCTTCAAGCAGGCAGGAAAATGGCAGGCCGCAGAGAATGATTCTCCGGAAATCAGGCAGCGCTGCATCGACTTCTACCTCTCCCACACAGACCGCATCAACAACTGGGACCTGGTGGATCTCAGCTGCTATCCGCTGCTGGGCGAATGGCTCCTTCCGCAGAAGGACCGAAGCCTCCTTTACAACCTGGCCCGCGGCGGCCGCACCATCTGGGAGCAGCGCATCGGCATGGTGAGCACCATGACCTTCATCCGTCACGGGCAGCTCACGGATACTTTTGCCATTGCCGATATCCTCCTGCACCATCCCCACGACCTCATCCATAAAGCCGTGGGCTGGCTCCTCCGCGAGGCCGGAAAACGCGACCAGGCGGCCCTGGAGCGGTGGCTTCAGGCGCCCCCCGGTCAAGTCGGGGGCAACGTCATGTCCGGCAACGGCCGGGCTTCTCTCCCCCGCTGCCGGCAGATGCCCCGCACCATGCTGCGCTACGCCATCGAGCGGTTTCCCGAAGCCCTGCGGCAGGTCTATCT
>JAFUWW010000113.1 GCA_017471085.1 Bacteroidales bacterium
GATACGGGTGAGCTGCTGGCGCTTTTCGTCACCGCGCCAGTAGGCGCCTGCCAGGGAGAGCACCTTCACGGCCTTGATCACGTCCGTATTCTTGAGGTGCGGTCCGCGGCACAGATCCGTGAAATGACCGTTGGTGTAGTATGTGATGGTTCCGTCTTCCAGTTCGGAGATGAGTTCCTGCTTGTACTGGTCGCCTTTTTCGGTAAAGTAGGCCATGGCATCGGCCTTGGAGACCTCGATGCGGCAGAAATCCTGCTTTTCGCGGGCGAACTCCAGCATCTTGTTCTCGATGGCCTTGAAGTCGGCGTCCGTGAGGGTGCGGCCGTTCATGTCCACATCGTAGTAGAAGCCGTTTTCGATGGCCGGGCCGATACCGAACTTCACGCCCGGGAACAGGGCTTCGAGGGCCTCTGCCATCAGGTGGGAGGATGAATGCCAGAAGACACGCTTGGCCTCGTCGTCTTCCCATTTGAGGAGACGGATTTCCACGTCCTCGGTGATGGGACGGGTAACGTCGATGGTGGTTCCTTTGGAAGTCTCGGGCTCATCCGGCCGCTTTACTGATACTGCCAGCACTTCGGCGGCAAGCCTGGGGCTGATGGACATGGCTACCTCATAGCCGGTAACCCCTGATTCAAACTGTCTGACACTTCCGTCCGGAAACTTGATGTTGATCATAATCCTTTGTTTTGATGAGTTATTACATACCAAGTCTTTCACTGCATCAATGCAATAGTACTTGTTATTAAGTTATAGCCTGCAAAGTTAAGAAAAAATCCTTATATTTGTGCTCGTGAACAGCATTGACAATACAACTTTGTGGAACGAAGCCGCCAAGGCAGGGGCCATTTTCGGCGGGGTGTCCGTCGGATGCCTGCTGCTGAAGGAACTCAGCGCCTTGTCCGGCTCCGTCTTCCTGGTGCAGGCCGCCGCCATCATCCTCTGGGCGGTGGAGTTCTTCGGATGCATCCTGCTCATGAAGAACCTGATGATCAGGCTTTCCAACAAATACGGAGGGCTCAAGATGGCCGATACCGCCAAATTCGGCAGCCGCGCCGCCCTCCTGTCCGGACTCCTGGTGGCATCGGCCCAGACCCTGATTATCCTGAACATGCCGCAGGACACCATGAACACCCTCATCGGAGAACTCTCGGGCACGCTTACATCGGCCCAGCGGGAACAGGTGGAGGGCATGATGGACCGGCTTCCGCTTTTCACGTTCATCTTCCAGTGGCTGTACTGCTTCCTCTACGGCAGTCTCCTCGCCCGGATCATGTCCCGCTACATCTTTATGCAGAACCTGTTCGGGGGCAACCTGCCGCCCGACTCGGACAACAACCAGCCAGACCAGCAATAAATGCCTATGGACCTGTCGATTATCGTACCCCTGTACAACGAACGCGAATCCCTCCCCGAACTCGCCGACTGGATTGTCCGGTCGCTGAAAGACTACACTTTCGAGGTCATCTTCGTGGATGACGGGTCCACGGACGGTTCCTGGGAAGTGATCAAAGAGATGGCCGGAAGTAATTTCCACGGCATCCGTTTCCGCCGCAATTACGGCAAATCGGCCGCCCTGTACGAAGGGTTCGCCGCCGCGAAGGGCGATATCGTGGTGACCATGGACGCCGACCTGCAGGACTCGCCCGAAGAAATTCCGGAAATGGTGCGGATGATCCGCGAAGAGGGATATGACCTGGTCTCCGGCTGGAAACAGCACCGCCAGGACAATGCCCTTACCAAGAACCTGCCCTCCAAACTGTACAACTGGACGGCCCGGAAAGTGACGGGCATCCGCCTGCACGACATGAACTGCGGCCTCAAGGCCTACCGGAAAGAAGTGGTGAAGAACATCGAAGTGTATGGAGAGATGCACCGCTACATCCCCTACCTGGCCAAGAACGCCGGCTTCGGCAACATCGGCGAAAAGCCCGTGCACCACCAGAAGCGCAAGTACGGCGTATCCAAGTTCGGAATGGACCGCTTCGTGAACGGCCTGCTGGACCTGATGAGCCTTTGGTTCCTGTCCCGCTTCGGGAAGAAGCCCATGCATTTCTTCGGGACCAGCGGTATCTTCATGTTCCTGGTGGGTTTCGTGATGACAGTCTGGATCATCGTGGCCAAGCTGGTGAACCAGGCGCAAGGGCTCAAGTTCCGCGCCGTCACCGACCAGCCGCTGTTCTACCTGGCTCTCCTCACCGTACTGCTGGGCGTCATCCTGTTCCTGGCAGGATTCATCGGCGAGATGGTGGCCCGTTCATCGGCCGCCAGGAACGACTACCAGATCAAGGAAAGGCTATAGCTGAACCTGGGTACCCCGCCCGGTCGCAATGGCATCGGCATTGAGAATCAGCGCCTTCACGGCACCCTCCCGCAGGGACCGGAAGGCGTTTTCCAGTTTCGGGATCATGCCTCCGGCGATGATGCCTTCCGCTTTCAGGGATTCATAACCGGTCGATGTCACCAGCGGGAGAAGGCTTTCCGGACGGTCGACGTCGGCCAGCACGCCGTCTTTCTCGAAGCAGGTCCAGAGTTCCCCGCGCAGGGCGGCGGCCACGGATGCGGCCACCGTATCGGCATTGGTATTGAGGAGGTTCCCCGCCCCGTCATGGTTGATGGGGCTGAGCACAGGAACGATGCCCTGCTGAAGGAGGCTTTCCAGGAAGGGCCGGTTCACGGAGGCCGGGGTCACATCGCCCACTGCCCCGAAATCCACCTTCTCCCCGTCGATGTCGAGCGGAGGACGCCTGGAGGCGCAGATGGCATTGGCGTCACATCCGGAAAGGCCCAGCGCCTGGCATCCATCTGCCTGCAAAAGACTCACTATCTGCTTGTTGCACCAGCCGGCATAGACCATGGTCACAATCTGCAGCGTTTCAGGGTCCGTCACCCGACGGCCTTGGATCTTGACTGGAGCCATCCCCAGCTTCTCCTGCATCCGGGAGGCCAGGGCACCGCCGCCATGGACCAGCACCCTGGGGCCTTCCAGGGAAGCAAAGTTATGGCAGAAACGCTTCAGGGCTTCCTCGTCGTCAATGACGTTCCCCCCTATTTTCACGACCCGGATCATAGGCTCTGCAACAACATTTTCAAAACGGTCTGGGCCGATACCACCCGGTTGGCGGCCTCGGGAATCACCAGGGAACGGGGACCTTCGATCACATCGTCGCTCACGATCATGTTGCGGCGGACAGGCAGGCAGTGCAGGAAATGGGCATTGTTCGTAAGGGCCATCTTCTCCGCCGTCACGGTCCAGCTGCGGTCGCGGGAAAGCACTTGTCCGTACTGATCATAGGATGCCCAGTTCTTGGCATACACAAAATCGGCCCCTTCCAGGGCTTCGTCCTGGTTGTGGGTGACACGGATGCCTCGGGTGAATTCAGGGGCCAGGTCGTACCCCTCCGGATTGGCGATCACGAAGTCGTAGTTCATCATGGAGATGCCCTCGGCGAAGGAATTGGGTACGGCCTGGGGCAGCGCCTTGGGATGCGGAGCCCAAGTCATCACCACCTTGGGACGGGCCTTGGTCTTGTGCTCTTCGATGGTAAGGATATCGGCCAGGGTCTGGAGCGGATGCCTTGTGGCGGCTTCCATACTGAACACGGGCCGGCCGGAGTACTGGATGAACTGATTCAGGATCACCTCGTTGTAATCGTCCTCCCGGCTTTCGAAACGGGCGAAGGAGCGCACGCCGATGATGTCGCAGTAGCTGCCCATCACCGGAATGGCTTCCAGCAGGTGCTCGCTCTTGTCGCCGTCCATCACCACGCCGCGCTCGGTTTCCAGCTTCCAGGCACCCTGGTTCACGTCCAGCACCATCACGTTCATGCCCAGGTTCAGGGCGGCTTTCTGGGTGCTGAGACGGGTGCGGAGGCTGTTGTTGAAGAACACCAGCAGCGCCGTGCGGTTCTTTCCCAGGGCCTGGTCGGCGAAGGGATGCTCTTTCACGTATTTGGCAGCTTCCAGAACCGATTCCAGGTCGCCCAGCTGCCTGAGGGAAGTAAATGATTTCATGCTGTGAGTTCTTTCCAGGCATTGACAAAACGATGCGCTGTCTCCAGGTCGATGGTGAGGGAAGGCAGCAGACGGATGACTTTCTCCCCGGCAGCCCCGGTGAAGAAATGCTTTTCAAAGAGGAGGCGGTCCCTGAGGCCGACATACTCGTCTTTCAGTTCCAGGCCGATCATAAGGCCCCTGCCGCGGTACTCTTTTACGGCTTTATCGGCCTGCAAGGCCTCCTGGAAGAAGGCGCCCACTTTGGCGGCGTTTTCCACCAGGTGCTCCGCCTGCATGATTTCCAGCACGGCGATGGCGGCGGCACAGGCCAGATGATTTCCGCCGAAAGTGGTTCCGAGCATGCCGTAGGAGGGTTTGACGGCCGGGCTGATCAGCACTCCGCCGATGGGAAAGCCGTTGGCCATGCCCTTGGCCGATGTGATGATATCGGCCTTGATGCCTGCATGCTGATGGGCATAGAATTGTCCCGTACGTCCATAGCCGGACTGGATTTCATCGGCCACCAGGAGAGTGCCGGTCTTGTCGCAGAGGTCCCTGAGGCCCCGGAAGAAGTCGTCGCCGGGTTCGTAGATGCCGGCCACGCCCTGGATTCCTTCGATGATTACGGCTGCATAAGCTCCCTGGGAAAGCTCCCGGTCTACGGCATCCAGGTCGTTCAGGTGGACGAAGGTCACCAGCGGATTCGCATTGAAGGGGGCGCGGATTTTGGGGTTGTCCGTCACGCCCACCGCCCCTGAAGTGCGGCCATGGAAGGCCTTGGAAAAAGCCAGTACCCGGGCTCGTCCGGTGGCGAACGAAGCCACTTTGAGGGCATTTTCATTGGCCTCGGCGCCGCTGTTGCAGAGGAAAAGCGCATAGTCTTCGTAGCCGCTGGCTTCTCCCAGTCTGGCCGCCAGGGTATCCTGAAGGCTGTTTTTCACGGCATTGGAGTAGAAGCCCAGCCGGGAGGCCTGCTCCGTAAGGGCCTTCACATAATGCGGATGGCAGTGTCCGACGCTGATTACGGCATGGCCGCCGTACAGGTCGGTGTACTGCTGCCCGTCGGCGGTCCAGAGGGTGGTTCCCTGCCCTTTTACAGGTTCGATGTCCCACCGTTTGTATACTTCAAATAGATTCATGGCTATATTACGTTTTGTCATCCACGTTTCCGGCCGTTTTTGTGGACCGAATGTCGGTTTTCAGGGTTTCATCCACGTTTCCGGCCGTTTTCGTGGACCGAATGTCGGTTTTCAGGGTTTCATCCACGTTTCCGGCCGTT
>JAFUWW010000114.1 GCA_017471085.1 Bacteroidales bacterium
GCCGAAAGGAGCGCCGCCAAAAACCAGATATGCAACCTGCTGCCCATGTTTCAAAGTTTAAATCCGTCATCCGGCCTTTCCTTGCATCAGAAGGAGGAAAAAGAATAAGGCCTGTCTTCCGGAGCGGTGCCCCGCGACAGTTCCGGCACCGAGGACAAGGTAAAACGGAGGCGGGCACCCTTCACCAGATCGCTGTGCCGCAGGTAATTCCGCGTCCATTTTGTGCCGTTCAGGGTAAGCCGCCGCACATAGCAGCCCTCGGCTCCGGGGGCTTCGATCACAACGTCGCCGCCCGTCAGATGCAGGGTGGCTTTCCGGAAAAGGGGCGTTCCCAGGGCATACTCCCCAGAGCCGGGACAGACAGGATAAAAGCCCAGCGCGGAGAACACATACCAGGCCGATGTCTGGCCGTTGTCCTCGTCGCCGCAGTAACCGTCGGCCCAGGGGGTATAGAACTTCTCCATCACTTCGCGGATGCGCGCCTGGGCTTTCCAGGGCTGGCCGCACCAGTCGTAGAGATAGAGCATGTGCTGGACAGGCTGGTTGCCATGGGCGTAATTGCCCATGTTCATCACCGTCATCTCCACAATCTCGTGGATGGGAAAGCCGTAGTAGCTGTCATCGTACCTGGGCGGCATGGCAAACACCGTATCCAGCTGGGCGGCAAATGCTTCCGGACCTCCCATCAGGCCGATGAGCCCCGCCGGGTCGTGGAAAACACTCCAGGTGTAGTGCAGGCTGTTCCCTTCGGTGAAGTCGCCGCCCCACTTGAGCGGGGAAAACGGCCGGCGGAAGGTGCCGGAAAGCGATTTCCCGTTCATCAGGCCATACTCCGGGTCATAGAGGTTCCGGTAGTTCAGGGCGGCTTTCCGGTAGGGTTCCAACGCTTCCTCCGGTTTGCCCAAAACCTTTCCCAGCTGCCAGATGCACCAGTCGTCATAGGCATATTCCAACGTCCTGGCCGCGCTCTCGCTGACGCCCACGTCGCAGGGCACATAGCCCAGGCTGTCATAAAACCGCCAGCCCGCCCTGCCGGTAGAACTCACCCCGGGGTGCACGGCATGGGCGCCATGGGTCACAGCCTCCCAAAGGGCTCCGATGTCATAGCCCCGGATACCTTTGAGCCAGGCATCGGCCACTACAGAGGCGCTGTTGTTGCCCACCATGCAGTCGCGGTGGCCGGGAGAGGCCCATTCCGGGAGAAAGCCGCTTTCCAGATAATCGTTCACAAGGCCCTCCTGCACCTTGGCGCTCTGCTCCGGATACAGCAGGTTCAACAGGGGAAAAAGGCTCCGGAAGGTGTCCCAGAAGCCCGTGTCGGTGAAAAAATATCCTTTTTCCACCTGCCCGTTGTGAGGACTGTAATGCACGCGCTCCCCCGCCGCCGTGATTTCGGAAAGATCCCGCGGAAACAGGAGGGTCCGGTACAGACAACTGTAGAAGGTGCGGAGATGGTCCAGGTTTCCATCCTCCACTTCCACGCGCCCGAGAGCCTCGTTCCAGGCCTTGCGGGCATCGGCCTTCACCTCCTCGAAAGGCTTTCCCTTCACCTCCTCCAGGTTTGTAAGCGCCTGGTCCTGAGAAATAAAGGACGATGCCACCCGCACCTCCACCACCTGCCCTTTCGTGGTGGGGAACCCCAGGAGCAGCTGCGCATGGTCGCCTTCCTCCCTGTCGATGACGGTGAAAGGGGTGTCGGACTCCAGCACCAGATAATTGCGGAAACCCTCGGCCACCCCGCCGTGGTTGTGGGCGTTCCAGCCGGTGACCCGGTTACCGTCGGGGTGCAGCTGGCTGCCGCCGGGGAAGCCGTCCACCACCAGGTAACTCATTTCCGCCTCCGGATAGGTGAAGCGGAAGACGGCGGCACGGGAGGTGGGGGTGAGTTCCGCCAGCACGTCATGGTCGGCCAGATACACGCTGTAATAATAGGGCGTGGCTGTTTCGGTCTTGTGCGAGAACCAGCTCCCGCGGGCTTCCTGGTCCATGTAGGGACCGGTGGTCACGGGCATCAACGAGAAAGCACCGTAGTCGTTGATCCAGGGCGATGGCTGGTGGGTCTGCTTGAGGCCGCGGATATGGGTGGCGTCGTAGCGGTAGGTCCATCCGTCGCCGTCGGCACCGGTCTGCGGGGTCCAGAAATTCATGCCCCAGGGCACAGCGACTGCCGGGTAGGTGTTGCCTGTGGAGAGATTGTAGGTGGAGGCCGATCCCATCAGCGGATTCACATAATCCACCGGCCCTCCCGTCATCCCCGGCTTGACCGGGGATCTGTTCCGGGAGCACGAAAGGGTCAGCAACATCGGCAATATCAGGAGAAGGAATTGATTTTTCATGCTTTCGGAGGTATTTCTCCGCAAATTTAGCTTTTTTTCATGAAAAGAATCTTGTTTGCCCTGATACTCCTGTCCGGGCTATGTTCCGCCCTGCAAGCCCAGGTCAGAGGACCTGGAAATCGAGGGATTTGAGGTCGCGGTCGGCGGAGGAGGTTCCATAGAGGATCCGGTACTTGCCGGGACGGACAGCCAGGCCGTCGGCACCGTCATAGTACTCGAACGCCTCGGGAGCCAGGTCGATGGCTACGCTGGCCGTGGCACCGGGTGCCAGGGAAACGCGCTGGAAGCCCTTCAGTCCCTTGATGGGAGCATCCGGATTGTCCAGACTCTTCACATACACCTGTACCACCTGGTCGCCGGCGACGGCACCGGTGTTGGTCACGGGAACGGTCACTTTCACACCCTTTCCGGCCTTCACGGAAGCCTTGGAAAGCTTGCCCTCTCCGATGGAGAAAGTGGTGTAGCTGAGGCCGTATCCGAACGGATACTGCGGTTCGCCATGGAAATAACGATAGGTGCGGCCTTCCATGCTGTAGTCCATAAAGTCGGGCAGCTGGTCGGTGGAGGCGTAGAAGGTGACGGGCAGTTTGCCTGAAGGATTGTACTTGCCCAGGAGGATATCGGCCACGGCCTCGGCACCGCCTTCACCGCCGTACCAGGCCTGGAGAAGGGCGTCATAGGTGTCATCCACGCTGGCAAAGCCGATGGCGGAGCCGGAACAGTTCACGAAGATGACCGGCTTGCCGGTGGCACGGAGGGCCTTCAGGAGGCGCTGCTGCACGGCGGGCAGTTCGATATCGGCCTTGTCGCCGCCTTCCCCTTCAAGCTGGGCGGAGATGCCGCCCACCATCACGTAAGCGTCCACGTCACCGATGGAGGCGGTAAGGGCCTGGAAATCGGCCAGGTTGCGCTCGCAGAACTGGGCGGTGAACATGGCGAACGGGGAAGGTCCCTTCACATAGTCGATGCGGATATCGTAGGTGCGGCCGGCCACCACCTGGAGTTCCTTGTACGGCAGTTCTGCGAAGCGGCTGCGGCGGAAGGCGGCCATTCCCCTGGACTCGTCCACCACCTTGCCGTTCACGGTGAGCTTGTAGCCGTTGTCACCGGAGATGTAATATTTGAGCACGCCCGTGAAACCGGCCGTCCACTTGCCCGTAGCACGGGCGGAGAAATCGGTGGTGTTCACGCCGTCGGCAAAGCCATAGCCGCCGAAGGTGCTGAAATTCACCGTGGTATAGTAACCTGTGGCAGCCGGGGTTCCTTTCTGGTCCTTGTTGTTGAAGAACTCTACATAGAGACCCTTTCCGCCGTTGAATTCGGCCATGTGGTTCACGGTATTGTACTCGTCCACCAGCTCGCAGGCTTTGTCATAGAGTACCTCGGTGCCGGGCAGGGCGGCGCGGATCCCTTCCAGGATGGACTGGGTGTGCTCCTTGGTAGGGGTTCCGCCGTAATTGCCGTTCAGGAGGGCGGCATCATCGGCATTGGGGCCCACCACCGCCAGGCGCTTCAGGCCCGAAGAGAGGGGCAGGACGCCGTTGTTCTTGAGGAGCACCATGGATTCGCGGGCTGCCTGCACGGCCAGGGCGTGATGTTCGGGGCTGCTGATAACTTCGGGTTTCAGGCCCGCCCAGGGCAGTTTTTCGGCCGGGTCGAACATACCCAGTTCGAAGCGGCCCCTGAGCACATAGCGGAGGGCATTGTCGATGTCGGCCTCGCTGATAAGGCCCTGCTCCAGGCCTTCCTTGAGGAAACGGAAGCTGCGGCCGCACTCCAGGTCGGTGCCGTTGAGGACGGCGTCTACGGAAGCGTGAACCGCGTCGGGATGGGTCTCGTGCTGTCCCTTGGTGTAGAAGTTGTTGATGGCGTCGCAGTCGGTGAGGATGATGCCGTCGTAACCCCACTTGTTGCGGAGGATGTCCATGAGCAGGCGGTCGCTCATGCAGCAGGGATCGCCTTCGTAGCGCTGGTAGGCGCACATTACCTCGCGCACCTTTCCGTCGATCACCAGGGTCTTGAAAGCAGGAAGGTAGGTTTCCCAGAGGTCGCGCATGGAAACGGATACGTCCATGCTGTGGCGGAGCGGTTCGGGACCGCTGTGCACGGCATAGTGCTTGGCGCACGCATGGGTCTTGTAGTAAGTGCCGTCGAAGCTCTGCATGCCCAGGACGGTCTGCAGGCCCATCACGCTGGTCAGGTACGGGTCTTCCCCGCAGGTCTCCTGGCCGCGCCCCCAGCGGGGATCCCGGAAGATGTTCACATTGGGGCACCAGAAGGAGAGCTCCGGATTGGCCGGGTAGTAGCGGGCGTCGTCCCCCACGTTCCACTCGCGCTCGGAGCGGTTCCAGTTGGCACGGGCCTCATCGCTCACCGTCTCGTAGATCTTCCGCATCTGCACAGGGTTGAAAGAGGCCGCCAGGCCGATGTTCTGCGGATACACGGTGTAGTCCGATGCCACAATCCCATGGCAGGCCTCGCTCCACCAGTTATAGGCCGGAATGCCCAGCCGGTCCACGGAGACCGACTTGTTCATCATCAGACCCACCTTCTCTTCCGGGGTAAGGAGGGAAAGCAGGTTTTCCACCCTGTCGTCCGTGGAAAGTCGCGGGTTCTGGAAAGGATACTCGTACCGTGCCCCCTGGTTGCAGGAGACCATCAGCGCCCCCGAGAGGGCCATCGTCAATAGAATCTTTTTCATATAGCGTATTTATTGTTTGTAGCGAAGTTCTCTGAACGGCCGCACCGGGTCGTTGGTAAAAATCCTGATTTCAAAGGCCTTCAAGGCCGATTTCGCCACTACCTTCACCTTCTTCCCGGGGGCCACCCGGGTGCCGGGCTTCAGATTCAC
>JAFUWW010000115.1 GCA_017471085.1 Bacteroidales bacterium
CGGAAGTACATTTGATGGGGGTGGAGGCACCGCTGCCTGTGGGACGGGCCTTCAAAGACAACTTGAAACAGGAAGACACACAAACAGCTGCGGATGAAAGCTAAGCAAGATTATTTTGCCACCCGGTCTACCAGCTGGTGGATGGTGGCCCTGGCCATGATCGGCTCCTGCATGTCGGGGGTTTCCTTTGTGTCGGTTCCCGGCATGGTGGCGGTCTCCGGATTCGGATACCTGCAGATGTGCATGGGCTTTTTCCTGGGATACCTGGTGATCGCCTTTGTACTCACTCCCCTGTACTTCAAGTTGGGGGTGGTGTCTATCTACCAGTATCTGGAACAGCGGTTCGGCCTGTCGTCCTACAAGACGGGGGCGTGGTTCTTCTTCATTTCAAAGATGCTGGGAGCTTCCGTGCGGCTGTTCCTGGTATGCTCCACGCTGCAGCTGCTGGTGTTCGGAGGGCTGGGCATCCCGTTCTGGGTGACCGTTTCCGCCTCCGTCTTCCTGGTGTGGTTGTACACTTTCCGGGGCGGCGTCAAATCCGTCATCTGGGTGGATATGGTCAAGACCCTGTGCATGCTGGTGACGGTCGGGCTGTGCCTGGTGCTAATCGGCCGGGAAGTGGGCACCTGGGACCATTCCCTTTCCCGGGTCTTCTACTTTGACGACGTGAACCATCCCCAGTTCTTCTTCAAGCAGTTGCTGGGAGGCCTGTTTACCGTAGTGGCCACTACCGGGCTGGACCAGGATATGATGCAGCGCACGCTGGCCTGCAAGAATGTACGGGATTCGCAGAAGAACCTGGTGGTTTCCAGTGTATTGCAGACCGTCGTCATCGCCCTGTTCCTGGTGCTGGGCGTCTACCTGTACCAGTTCGCCGCCCTGCACGGAATAGATGCAAAGGGGGATGCCGTTTTCCCTGCCGTCGCCTGCTCCAAGTTCCTGCCGCCGGTGGTCGGGGTGCTGTTTGTCGTAGGACTCGTCGCTGCGGGCTTTCCCTCCGGAGGATCGGCCCTCACAGCGCTCACCACTTCTTTCACCGTCGATATCCTTGGAGGCCTCAAACGGGCCGATGCCGACCGCGTGCGCCGCTGGGTGCATGTGGGCATGGCCGTGGGAATGGCCGTGTGCATCCTGGTGTTCAGCCTCCTGAATTCCACCAGCACCATCGACGCGGTGTACCGTCTGGCCAGTTACACCTATGGTCCGCTGCTGGGGCTGTTTTTCTTCGGCATCCTGAGCAAACGGGAGGTCCGTGACCGCTGGGTGCCGGTGGTGTGCCTGCTCTCCCCCATCCTCTGTCTGGTACTGGATTTGAACAGTGAACGATGGCTGGGCGGTTACCACTTCAGCTACGAACTGTTACTGCTGAATGCAGGTTTTACGGCCCTGGGGCTTCTGCTGCTAAGAAAACGATGAAGAATCTATTACCGCTGCTTGTCTTGCTTGTCACCGCCGGCTGTGCCTCCGGTCAGGACAAACCACGCCCCATCAAGGCGACGGAGAAGCAGCAGGTGCGCGTTTCCATCCCCGTAGGGCAGTACTCCGGCATCACTTTCGTGGGCGGCAACCAGTTTGCGGCTGTCCACGACAAGGCTGACGGAAGCGGTATTTTCTCTTTTGTGGTCCAGATGGACTCCCTGGCCAACCTGGGGGTGGTGATTGTGTCGGAACTTGCCGCCAACGCCTCGGGAGAAAAGGGGATGGACAACGAAGACTTGGTGTATGTGCCCGGCCGCCATTCCCTTTTCGTGGTTTCGGAGACCACCCAGACCGTGCGGGAATACAGCCTCACAGGCAAGCCTACGGGCGCATCCCTGGCCATACCGGAGGAATTCCGGACAGGAAAGATCGTCCCGGGGAGAGGATTTGAATCGCTCGCTTACAACGCCGTCACCGGCCTGTTCTGGACCACCACGGAAATGCCCCTTCAGGCCGATTCTCTCTTCCGCCTGCAGAGCTTCTCCGACAAAACCCTGGAAGCGGGAGAACAGTACCTCTATGCGGCCGACGAACCTTCGGTTTCCGCCGGAGCGGCATCGTCCGCAAAAGCTTATGTGTTTGGCGTTCCGGCCATTACGGCGCTGGACGATGGGCGGCTTCTCGTGATGGAGCGCGAGCTGTATGTCCCGTCTACGGGCCTGGGCGCCATGCTCACCGAATCGTTCAGCCGCACCAAGCTGTTTGTCGTAGACCCCGTCCGCTGCAAAGAGCCCGTGCTGGAGAAAACGCTCCTGCTCAGTTTCGACACATCGGCCCTGAACCTGGCCGATTTCGAAGGCATGTGCCTGGGACCTGTCCTGCCCGGCGGAGAGCAGATGCTCCTCCTGATCGCCGACTCCCAGGGCAGCATGAACGGCCTCATCGGCGAGTATCTGAAAGTGGTGCTGCTGAAGTACGATTAAAGGCCGATATAGGAGAGGATTACCTGCGCCAGTTCCTCTTCCGTGTGGCCTTCTGCATTCAGGACAAGATGATAGTTGCGGAGGTCGTACCGGCTGGTGCCGGTAAAACGGTGCACGTAGTTTTCCCGCGCTTTGTCCACTTGCCCGACAACGGCCTTTGCCTCTTCACGCGTGAGGTTCTGCTTTTGCATAATGCGCTGTACCCGAGTGTCCCTGGGGGCGGTGATCATGACATCCAGGCGGTTTGGGAAGTTTTTCAGCGCGAAGAAACCGCTGCGGCCGGCCACCACCAGCGAGCCTTCCGAGGCCAGTTCCTGCAGGATTTCCAGCTCTGCACGATAGACGTCTTCGGTGGTAACGTCGTCCCGGTATTCCCTTAACGAATCCGCGTCCTTGTCCAGGAGCGCAGTGGCAGTGGGCACGGGCGACACCAGGCGGAGGAAGTCGCCGAGCCAGTTCTTTTTCTCGGCCTTGAGTTTCTCGATGGCGGCCGTACTGAGCCCGAACTGGGTGCGGAGTTTCCGGATCAGGTCTTTGTCGGAATAGCGGACATTCAGTTTGGTGGCCAGCATACGCCCCACGGTGCGGCCGCCGGAGCCCACTTCCCGGCTGATGGTAATGACAAAGGGTTCGTTAATGGTCATGGTTTTCCTTTTTGTTCCAGACAAAGATACCACTTTTTTCCATATCGTTTGCGAATTGACAAAAAATTGGTATCTTTGCAGTCCCGTCCTTTGTTGACGGAATTTCAGGACAATCCCCGGAGAGGTGGGTGAGTGGCTGAAACCAGCAGTTTGCTAAACTGCCGTACGGGTTATTCTGTACCACGAGTTCGAATCTCGTCCTCTCCGCAAACCAAGAATGGCATCGCAGCGTAGCTGCGGTGCTTTTTTGATGGCCGGCCCGTCGAAAACTTGTTTTCGTAAGGGCTGGACAGCGAAAAAAACACAGAGGGAACGAAGTTACCGGATGCCATTCTCTGTTTGCCCGGACCCCTCCGGGAGGAAAGAGATAGCGCAAGCGCAGCGCAGCGGAATCTCGCCTCCCGGACACCCTGCCCCTCCCCGCCAAACTCCCGTGGCACATCGCATTACACGTTTTTGCCCTTTTTCGCGGAATGCCATGTACCGGGGGGGCACCGTATTAGTTTCTTTGGGGGGCAAACCTCTCCCAAAAGTAAACAGACCATCACCGCCGCCACTAACCCCAGCCATGTTGCAAGGCAACTCGCCACGCAACTGCGCTCAGGGGCCGATTAGGCTCGCAACATGGCAAGGAAAATAGCTGGCGAGCCAGAAACCGGCGCCATGTTGCAAGGCAAATCGACCATCTGCCGCCCTCCAAGGCCAATCGGCCTTGCAACACGGCGTCCGGCGCAACTTGGCTGTTTTTTTTGTATTTTTGCCGAAACACCCGCCTCGTTATGAAAAGAACAGCCCTGTTTCTATTGGCCCTCACCGTCTGCTCGGCAGCGCTCAGTGCAGGAAAAACGAAAAGCGAAAGCATCGCCCTGAAATCGGCCCGGAAAACCGTCCTGCAGGTAAAAGTGGACGGCGCGCCCGTAAAGGTGACTTGGTTCGCGGACAACTATCTCACCCGGCCCAATCGGCCGGAAGACCAGAAGATCAACATCTACGTGCCGGAAACGGCCACCAAGGCCTCGCCCATCGTCCTTTATGTGAACAACGCCGGCTGGCAGGCCAACGGATACCCGGAAAACACCCTGGCCGACGGACAGGATTACGACGGCTCCGGCAACAAAGTGGGCGTGGCGCTCAAGGAAGGCTACGTGGTGGTCTCCTATGGCGGCCGCAGCCGCAGCAACGGGCTCACGGACGGCCGGTACCTGGGTCACTCCCCCGCCATTATGGCCGACACCAAGGCCGTCATCCGCTACCTCCGCTTCAACAAGAAGGCCCTCCCGGCGGGTGATACGGACAAGATTATCGTCACCGGCACGTCCGGCGGCGGCGCCCTCTCCACCGTGATTGCGGCCAGCGGCAACAGCCCGGACTTTTTCGAGGAGCTGTACGAGATCGGCGCGGCGGGCATCATCAAGGCCAAAGACGGAAGCCTCTCTTCCGCCCCCGGCATAGGTGACAACGTGCTGGGCGTAATCGCCTATTGCCCCATCACGGACCTCGGCCATTCCTGCTATGGCTATGAGTGGCTCTTCGGCCATACGCGCAAGGCGCTGTACCTGGCCGGAGAGATGGACTACAGCTATGCGCCGGAGGCCACCATCCTGGAAGCTTCAGACGCCCTCGCGGCTCTGTACGTCCCTTACCTGAACAGCCTGGGGCTCAAGGACGAGTTCGGCAACCCCGTGACAGACAGCAACCTCCGCGACCAGATTACCCGCCTGATGAAAGAGGAGATTGAAAAGACCCTGGCCGAGATAGGCCCGGAGCAGATGAAGGCCGATGTGGAACAGGAAATCCGCACCCGCGGGTTCGGCGGCCCCGGCATGGGCGGTCCCCGCGGCCAGATGCGGCCCGGAGGTGAGCTTCGGCCCGGTGGCAACGGCGGCCCCCAGGCGGGCGGAAACCAGGCCGTCCAGCACCGAAAAAACAACGGCTGGATTACCTTCAGCGAAGACGGCAGCTACAGGTACGACCTGGACAAGCACCTCTACTATCTGGCCAAATACACGGCGCTCAAAGTGGCGCCCTCGTTCTCCAACATCGGCCTA
>JAFUWW010000008.1 GCA_017471085.1 Bacteroidales bacterium
GAAACCGGCAACAGCGAGCGTCTCAGCGCCATCTACGCCGTAGCAGGCGCCAAGAAGGAGAAAGTCTCCTCCATCAGCGCCGGCGATATCGGCTGCGTCATGAAGCTCAAGGCCGGCAAGACCGATGTCACCCTGGCCCAGAACGGTGTGGAAGCTGTCAAGCACATGGTATTCCCGGACGCCAAGTACCGCTGCGCCGTGAAGGCGGTGGACAAGAACGACGAGGCCAAGGTAGGCGACGCCCTCAACAAGATTGCCGCCCAGGATCCCACCATCAACGTGGAATACTCCAAGGAACTCCGCCAGACCATCCTCTCCGGTATGGGCGAACAGCACATCAACTATGTGAAGTGGAGAGTGACGAGCGAGTTCAAGCAGAACATCGAACTCTACGCTCCCAAGGTGCCTTACCGCGAGACCATCACCAAGATCGCAACCGCCCAGTACCGTCACAAGAAGCAGTCCGGCGGCGCCGGCCAGTTCGGTGAGGTCCATCTCCTCGTATGCCCTTACGTAGAAGGTCAGGAAGCTCCCAAGAACTTCAAGATCGACGGCAAGGACGTGATCTTCAACTTCAAGAGCCAGGATATCACCGACCTCGAATGGGGCGGCAAGCTGGAATTCTACAACTGCGTCGTGGGTGGTTCCATCGACCTCAGCTTCATGCCGGCCATCCTCAAGGGTATCAAGTCCAAGATGGAGGAAGGCCCGCTCACCGGCTCCTATGCCCGTGACATCCGCGTGTATGTGTACGACGGAAAGATGCACCCGGTAGACTCCAAGGAAATCGCCTTCATCATCGCCGGCCGCAACGCCTTCAAGGAGGCCTTCCGCAACGCCGGTCCCAAGATCCTGGAACCTATCTACAATGTGGACATCATCACCCCGAACGAGTATGTGGGACCTTGCATGAGTGACCTCAACACCCGTCGCGGCATGATCATGAACCAGGATATGGACAAGGGCTTCACCGTGCTCCACGCCCGCGTGCCGCTCGCAGAGCTCTATCGCTACTCCACCATCCTGAGCTCCCTCACCGGCGGCTCCGCCACCTTCCAGATGAAGTTCGCAGAGTATCAGCAGGTTCCGGCCGACGTACAGACCAAGCTGCTGGCCGAATACGCCGCCCAGGAACAGGAAGAAGACTAATCCTGCTTCCCACACAATCAAAAAGGCGTCCTTCACAGGGCGCCTTTTTCCTTACTAACCAATATTAACCATCAGTGCTGGAAAACAGCTTTATTCTGTAGGATAGCCGGGGTTTTGATAAGCAGCTTTTTCCGCGGCGGTCATCTCCATTCCATTGAGCTGTCCCTGGGGAATCGGGAACAAATACATGTATTTCTCAATGGTGCGGGTGTACTTTTTGGGCGAATGGGCGCCCCAGGAAGGGTCGCTGATGGTATAGGAACCGGCACGCTGCTCCCAGGTCTGGGTACGGGCCAGGTCGAACCAGCGGAAGCCTTCTCCGTAGAATTCGCGCATCCGTTCGTCCAGAATGTAGTCCAGCGTGATGCTCTCAGGGGTGGAAGCTTCCATCTCCGCGCTGAAGTCTGCGTTGTAGGCCGTGCGTTCGCTGTTTTTGTAGGTCCACTTGCCGGCCCGTCTGCGAAGAACCAGAATGTTGTTCCGGGCTTCGGCGTTGTCGTTCAACTTGAAGGCGGCCTCGGCGGCGGTCAGGTAGAAGTCGGAGAATTTCAGGACGGAGTAGGGACGGGTGCTTCCGGCATTCGGAGAGCCGAGCTGGGTTTCCTTGTTGTAGTCGTCCCGGTTGCATCCCAGTTTCCAGAGGGCAGGATAGGCAATCCGGCTGATTCCGTTCAGGTCAAATACATAATCGGCCCGTCCGGGAACCGTACCTGCGCCCACGTTGGCTCCGTCGGCATTGGTCTGTTTGTCGGGATAAGTGATGTCGGGGAGGACTTCCGGGATGAAGGAGAGGACGCGGCCGCCTTTGGGGATGTCCATTCCGTTGGCTCCGGTCACTTTATCGGCCTGGATACCGTTCTTTTCCCAGTTGCCGTAGTAGGCGCTCGTGAAGGTTCCTTCGAAGCGGGAGTCTTTGGTGATGTCCTGGCTGGTGAAGGTCTTGATCGCTTCGTGGGTGGGCGCCATACGGGTCCAGGGTCGCCCGATTTCCTGGCAGGCTTCCCGCTGGATGCAGCCTACGCCGCCGATATTCACGGTGCCGTGGTTCCAGTTCATCATCCATCCGGCAAAGTTCTCCGGGGCGTTTCCGTTGCCCCAGCCCAGGTCTGCGCCGTTGTATTGGGCACTCTTTTCGGTATGGTCGGCATAGAGCATGATTTCCTTGTTGCGGTCGTTTGCCGCCAGATTTACATCGCGGAAGGTGTCCATCAGGCCATAAGGACCGGGGTTGGCGATGGCGGCTTTGCACTGATTCAGGGACTGCTGGAAATACCAGGCGGCATCGTGGCCGTCCAGGTCTTTGCGGTCACAGGCAGGATAGGTGGGGATGTCTCCAGGATTCTGCAGCCACCAGCCGAAAGTAAGGTACGATTTGGCCAGGATCAGGCGGGCGGCATTCTTGGTGACCGATCCGGTGACACGCGGGCTGTCCGGCAAATCGTTCACGGCGCTGTTCAGGTCGGCAAATATCGCCTGGTAAACCTCGGGAACGGTATTGCGGACGGAAGTGCGGGTGGGGGCGCTGTTGAAAGCCAGTTTTCCGGACCCCAAGTCCAGCGGAACGCCGCCGAAGGTCTGCACCAGCTGGAAGTAGTAATAGGCGCGGAAGAATTTGGCTTCGGCAATCAGGGCGTTGGACAGGCCGACCGCCTCTGCGTTCTCGATAATGCCGCTGGCCGTGTTGATGTACGGGAATACGGTGTTCCAAAGTACATCGCTACGGGCCGAACTGGCGGTGATGGTGCCTACGCCGGAATGGTCGGCATCCTTGAAGTTGGCGTCGGCCGACTGGCCATAAGTGGCTTCATCGGTGCCGGTAGTGAGGCTGTTGTAGTAGTAGGCCTGGCCGTAGAAATAGCGGAGCGAGGCATATAGGGCTGTCAGGCCTCCTTCTACGCCGGCTTCCGTCTGGAAGTAACCCGGCTCGAAGAAAGAACGGGGCTGTTCGTCCAGCACCTTGGTACAGGCGGACAGGGCGCAAATGGCGGCGACAGCAAACAGATAGGTCAATTTTTTCATGATCATGTCCAGTTAGAAGGTAAGATTAAGGCCGATAAGGTAGTTCCGGGTGTTGGGGGTGTTGGTACCCACGACTTTCTGGCGGTAGAGGTAGCCGGCCGATGCCTGGAAACTGCCGTCGTTACCGCGGGCGTTGGGTTCCGGATCCAGGCCGGACTCATTGTGGAACGGAGAGAAGAATACGAACGGATTCTGGACGGTGGCATAGAGGCGGCATCTGTCAACGCCCATGCGCTTGAGAAATCCGAGTTTCTCAAAGTTATAACCCAGGGTGATGGTGCCGATTTTCAGGTAAGATCCGTCGAAGTAGGCCAGAGTGGAGCCATATTTGGGATTGTCGTTGCTCTGCAGACCGCCCGGGCGCGGGTAATGCGCACCGGTATTGGACTCAGTCCAGTAATCGACGACAATCTGGCCCCGTCGGCCGGAGAGCATGTTCAGGTAGCCGCTGCTGCCGTGCAGGGTAGAAATCAGGATGCCCCCGTTCTGGAAACTGCCGATAACGCTCAGATCCAGGTTCTTCCATTGGACGCGGGTGTTGAAACCGCCCATGAAGTTGGGATCGGCATTGATGGGGACCATGTCGTTGCTGTCAATGGCGCGGACCGGTTTCCCGTTCTCATAGTCGCCGTGGTATTTCACTTTGATGTCACCGGGCTGGGCACCCGGTTCCAGAATGTTCATCAGTTCTTCTTCCCCCTTCTGCCACAGACCGTCGTACTCATAGTCATACAGACAGTTGATGGGCATGCCCACGAACCAGCGGTTGCCACGGTCTTCCGTCTGTCCGGAGGCCAGGGACACCAGCTTGTTGCGGTTGGCGTAGATGTTGATGCCGGCATCCCATTTCCAGTCACGAGTGTCGATGATGGTTCCGTTCAGCGAGACTTCGATACCACGGTTCTCGGTGCTGCCGATATTGGCAGTATAGCTTCCTACACCGGCGGTGGAGGGCAGGTTCAGGTTGAGCAGGATGTCATGCGTCTGCTGGATATAATACTCGACGGTGCCGGTGAGGCGTCCCTGGAACAGGCCGAAGTCCAGACCGAAGTTCCAGGTATCGGAGTATTCCCATCCCAGCTCCGTGTTGGGGAGCGTAGAGACAAAGTACCCTGTGGCATACGTGTCACCGAAGTTGTAAGGACGGGTACCCAGGGAGCCCAGGGTCTGGTAGGGGTTGATGGCCTGGTTGGAGGTTTCGCCGTATCCCACGCGGATTTTCAGTTCGTCGAGCCAGCCGCGGGTATTTTCCATGAAGCTTTCGTTGTGGATGTTCCAGCCCAGCGAAACGGCAGGATAGGTGTGCCACTGGTGTCCTTTGGCCAGACGGGAAGAAGCATCGGAGCGCACGGCTGCCGAAAGCATGTAGCGGTCGGCATAGGAGTACATGAGACGACCCATGTAGGAGATGAGTCCGGCCTGCCAGTAGTTGGAGGCATTGGGACTGACGGTGATGTCTTCGGCCAGGGACTGTCCCAGGTTATAATAGAGGAACTGCTCGTTGGGGATATTCCTGGCGGAAAGGCCGTTCTGAATGTAGGTGGTCTGCTCGGCGGAGAACATGGCCACAGCGTTTACGTGATGCTTCCCGGCGAAAGTGCGGTCGAAGGTAAGGAGGCTTTCGGTGGTCCAGTTCCTGGTCTCGTTCTGGCTGATGCTGGCACTGTTGGGGTTGGCTACGTTGGAACTGTTGACGCCCTTTCCGGTAAAGGATCCGCTCTTGTTGCTCCGGTAATTCATGCCAACCGTCTGCTTGAAGGAGAGGCCTTCGAGGAAAGGAGCTTTCAGTTCGACATATCCCGTATTGTACGAACCGAAGCCGGCGTTTTCGTTCACCCAGCGGTCGGCGTGTTCTTCGATGTTCTTGCGGGTGAGAATCCACACATCGTCCAGCGGCATGCTGGCTCGCACCAGATTGTTGCCGTCAGCTCCTGTCGGCTTGAGGATGGGGGTCAGCTGCAGGATGCCGTAGAGGCCGATCTGGTTGCCATGGCTGGTATTGTAGTTGGTGTTGGTGGAGAACCCGATCTTGAGCCAGTCCCGGATATTCTGGTCCAGGCTGCCGGAGATGGCGATGCGGTCGTAATCCTGGGTCGGGACAACCGCCATGTCCTTGTAATAAGAGACACCGAAACGGTAGCTTCCCTTCATGGTGCCGCCCACGACGCTGAGTTCATGGTTTTGCACCAGTCCTGTCCGGTAGAAGAGGTCCTGCCAGTCCGTGTTCTGGCTTTCATCCTCAAAACCGTCCTTGTTGGTGAACTTTCCGGCCAGTTTCCTCATGGTCACATAGTCGGAACCGTTCATCATCGGGTACTTGATGGCCTTTTTGAAACTGACATAATTGTTGAAGGTCACTTTGGGTTCCTGCCCGGACACCCCTTTATAAGTGGTGATGAGGATGACACCGTTGGCACCCCGGGAACCGTAGATGGCCGTGGAGGATGCGTCCTTGAGGATGTCCATGCTTTTGATGTCACCCGTGGCGATGTCGGAAAGCGAGCCCATGAACGGAACGCCGTCCAGGACGATGAGCGGGTCGTTGGAGGCCGACAGGGAGCGGTCGCCGCGGATGCGGATTTCCATGCTGGCGCCCGGTCGGGAGCTGGTCTGGGTCATCTGAACGCCGGCCACGCGGCCGTTCAGGGAGCGGGTGAAGTCTCCGGCGGCGATTTCGCGCAGGTTGTCACCGCCGACGGAAGCGATAGACCCCGTCACGTCGGCCTTTCTGGCCGAGCCATAACCGATGACCACGATGGCATCCAGCGCCTGGGTGTCGTCACTGAGGACGATGTCGATAGCGGTGCGCCCCTGTACCGGGATGCGCTGGGTGGTGTATCCCATGCAACTCACTTCCAGGGTGGCAGAGGGGCTTACAGATAGAGAATAGGTTCCGTCAAGGCCGGTGACGACGCCGACGGTAGTGTTCTGGACCATCACGGCTGCGCCGCTGACAGTCTCCCCGCTCTGGTCCGTAATAGTACCGCTGACAGTAATTCTCTGCGCGTACGCGCAAAAGGTCCCTGTCAGGACTATGACTGCGGAGAGCAGCGTTTTCTTTAGGTTGAAGAGCATAATGGTTGAGTTAATGAATGATAATTGAGTTGTCAGCTTTAGTTGTCTGTGGCAAAATTATCGGATTGGCTTTAGATTTTTGGTTTTTCATGTTACAAGGATTGTAGATATTGTTCCATTGTGCCGGCAATTGGTGTTTTTGTTCTTTCTTGCTGGTGGATAATTATTATTTTTGTATCCAGAAAGGAACAAAAATGAAAAAGATAGTAGTTTGCCTGCTTTTTTTACTGCTGACGGCGCTGTCCCCTGCGCAGAACGCCCGCCTGTATACACCGGAGAACGGGCTTCGGAATACCCAGATAAACAGAATCTATCAGGATTCGTCCGGTTACATCTGGATTTGCACGGAAGGCGGGCTTGTCCGGTTTGACGGAGTGGGGTTCGTGACTTACGGTCACGACAGGGAAAACCCCTTTTCCATCGTAAGCGATTCCGTGAATGATTTTTACGAAGACGCACAAGGACGCATGTGGGTGGGGACCTCCTCCGGGCTGGAATTGTACGATTTGAGTTACAACCGTTTCACCCACTATGATTTCCACGACAGCCGGAGCCCCTCTTCCGACCAGTTCGTCAGTTATTTGCTGGAAGTGCCGGGCCGGGTGTCCGGAAGCAAACTGTATGTCGGGACGGGTGGTTCCGGAATATATGTCATAGACCTGTCCACCGGTGAGCTGGACGATGAGAGCAGGGAAAAACTGTATCGGTCGGTCTCTTCGGAGTATATCAATTATATGTTTTTGGACGCTTCCCGCCACCTTTGGATTGTAAGCGGCAACAATGCGGGCTTCTTTGTCCTGGACGCCGATACGCTGGAGCCGGCCACAGACTGGGCGTGCTCGCCGGATTTGGAAAAAGAGGCTGGAAACATCCGGATAACGACCATCTGTGACGTTCCCGTGAATCAGACGCTTCTGGTGGGGACCACCTCTCACGGGACCCTGGTGTTCGACCTCGAAAAAGGTGTGCTCAGGCGCGCAGGATCGGAGCAGGCACGTCGGACAGGGATTTCCACCAGCCTTTTCAATCCCAGGCTGGGATCCCCCGACGAGCGCGGAATCCTTGTCAGCGACGAGAACGGAGGGCTGCTGTTCTATGATGCGGAAACAGAGACCTTCATCCTTTCACCCCTCACGGGTGTCCCAAAAGGGTTTTCCACCAAGAAGGCCGATGTCCTTTTTGAAGACAATCAGGGCAATCTCTGGATTGGCGTATATCAGTCCGGAATTGTGGTGGTGCCGCGTTCCATGTTCGGTTTCAGCTATATGGGATTCGGAAGCCCTGGCTTCCCGGATCAGAACAGCGCCTGCATCATGTCTGTCTGTGAGGACGATGCCGGAGGACTCTGGGTGGGTACGGACGGTGCCGGTCTGTTCTACAGGGATGCGGACGGAAAGGAGGTCAATTACAGTAGAAGCAATTCGGGCCTCACCAACAATGCGGTCATGACCGTCAGCAGGGACAAGCGGGGGACCATTTGGGCAGGAACCTATCTTGACGGCCTTTTCTGCCTGGATAAAGACCATGGAATCAGCCGTTTCCCCGAATCTGGAGGAGTGGGGACGGAACGCATCCGCATCCTGCGGTACGATCCGGCACGGGACTATATGTATGTGGGGACCTACGGTGCCGGCCTGGTGGTTATCGACGCTGCACAGAGGAAGATTATCGGCCGGATTACCGGTGATGACGTCCTTTGGGTAAGTGCGCTTCACCTGGATGCGGAAGGCACCTTGTGGATCGGCTCCTACAACGGCCCGTTCCGCATGGATCCGGATTCCTGGCAGCTGCATCCCTTCAAGTTGTTTTCCCATGACGAGCGCATCCGGATTTATTCCATCGGCAGCAGTCCGGACGGGACGGTCTGGTTCGGGACCGGGGAAGGGCTTTTCGCCAGCGACAACAAAGGACACGAAGTCCGGCAGTTCACCGTCCGGGACGGGCTGGCGAACAATGTGGTCAGGGATATTCTGATTGCGCCCTCCGGAGACCTCTGGGTCTCTACGGCGAACGGCCTGTCCAGGCTCTCGCCCCAAAGCGGCGACATCGTGAGTTTCCACGCCTATGACGGACTGCAGGGCAACGAATTCCGTTCAGGAGCCGCCTTGCTTTCCAATTCGGGAAAAATGTATTTTGGCGGGACTTCCGGGATTACTTATTTTTCACCCAATCTGGTAGAAGGCAGGATTCATCGTATCCCGCAGGTGTCCCTGTCCCGTTTTACGCTTCTGGACAACCAGGTGGAGTACGATCCCCAGAAAGGAGACGGGAATCTGATCGACAAGCAAATTTCCGAGGCAACCAGGATAACGGTTCCCCCGGAAACCGGGCTCTTTTCCCTGGAATTCTGCGTGCCGGAATATACCAATCCCCAGCGGATTGCCTATGCTTACCGGCTTCGCGGTTTTGATTCCGAATGGAAAACCGTTACGGGGAACCTGCGCATGGCCACCTACACCAAAGTGCCCCAGGGACAATATGAATTCGATGTCCGGGCCTATTTCGAAGGTTTTCCTGAAGATTATTCGACTTGCTCGGTTTCTCTCCGGGTCGAAGCTCCCTGGTACAGGACGCGCTGGGCGTATGCTCTGTATCTGACCCTCTTCGTTCTGTTGTCGTTCCTTTTGTTCCGGTCTTTCAAACGTTTGCAAAAACAGAAAGAAGAACAGAAAAAAGCAGAACTCAGGGAATTGAGGCTGGGCCTCTTTACCAATCTGACGCACGAGATCCGCACCCCGCTCAACCTGGTGATGGGGCCGCTGAGTTCCATGCGGGAAGCCGAGCAGGATCCCGAGAAGAAGGATACCTATAATCTTATGTACCGGAACTGCTTGAGAATCAACCGACTGGTGAACCAGGTGATGGATCTCCGGAAAGTGGATGCCGGGCAGATGTCCATGCATTTCCGGGAGACCGACCTGGTCTTCTTTATCCGTGACATCATGCAGTCTTTCCAGAATCTGGCCGATACCAAGCAGGTGGATTTCAGTTTCCAGTCGGCCCGGAAAGAACTGATGATCTGGATCGACCAGGGCAATTTTGACAAAGTGATCTATAACATCCTGTCCAACGCGTTCAAACATACGCCCAAAGGGGGAACGGTTCTGGTGAAGGTGTCTTCTCCGCAGCCCAACCATTCGGAACTGTCCCATGATATTATGGAATATGTGGAAATCGGCATCTTTAATTCGGGCAGTTCGATAAAAGAAGCGGACAAGAACCGGATTTTCGACCGTTTTGTACAGGTGAATCCGTACGATGCCAGTGTGGGCTCCGGGGTGGGGCTGAACCTTACCAAGCTGCTGGTGGGCCTGCACCATGGCCGGATTTCGGCGGAAAATCAAGAAGACGGCGTCCTGTTCCGGGTGCTGGTTCCTGTCGGAAGGGCCCATCTTTCCGACAAAGAGTTGTCGTCCACGACCCATCACAAAGACCTGTATATCAAAAATGCCCAGGGGCTCCCGGATAGCCACGAAGACGAGACTTTTGCGCGGGAAACCAATCCTGAAGGCCGGATGGTATCGTCCCGAAAGACAGTTCTGGTGGTCGAAGATGACGAGGAAACGCGGGAATACCTGCGGAACATGCTGCAGTCCCAGTACAATGTGATCAGTTGCCCCAATGCCGATGAGGCCTGGCCCAAAATTACACTCTCCCTGCCGGATGCCGTTGTGACCGACCTGGTGATGCCGGGCATGAGCGGCAGCGAGCTCTGCGCCAGAATCCGTCACAACCAGGCCACCAACCACATCCCGGTCATCATCCTCACCGGGCAGGACAGCGACGAAGAGCAGCAGACCGCCAGTGACAGCGGCGCCGACAAATTCCTCTCCAAGCCTATTTCCGTGGAACTGCTCCGGAGCCAGATTGCCCAGGTGATATCGGCCCGGGAAACGGTAAAGGGGAAGTTTACCCAGGCCATGGACTTCGATTACAACGACATCAAGATGTATTCGGCCGATGACAAGCTGGTCCGTCGTATTGTAGAAAGCATCCAGGCCCATCTGGAAGATCCCGCTTTTGATGTGGCGGCCCTGTGCGCCGACGTGGGAATCAGCCGGGTGCACCTGAACCGCAAGCTCAAGGAGAAGGGGAATGTGCCGCCGAGCGTCCTGATAAAGTCTTTCCGGATGAAGCAGGCTGCATACCTGCTGGCCAACAACAAGGTAAACGTGTCCGAGGTGGCCTATCGGGTCGGTTTTTCTTCCCACTCCTATTTTTCCAGCTCTTTCCGGGATTTCTTTGGAATGACACCGCGCGAATTTGTCCAGCAATACGCCCAGAACCCTGCGGACGAGAATTTAAACAAACTGTTCCGGTAAGCTGTCTGGTACAGGATTTAAAGAGATTGAATCCAAAACAAGAGGCATTCTGCAAGAACCAGTATATCTTTGTCCAGAATCTGTTAGTTCCACCCTGTCATGAAAAACCGTAAGATCCGTGTTCTCACCTTCTGCCTGCTTCTTTTCCAGGCTATGTATCCGGCCGTCGCCATCGACCATCCCGGCATTACGCGGCCGGAAAAGGCTCCTGGCCGGTTTACCCTGATCGATAACGGTGTCCCCGTGGCCGTCGTGACCGACCCTTCCGATGCAAAGGGCGTCCTGTTGGCCGCCGAGACGCTCCGGGCCGATTTCGCCCGTGTCTGTGGCGTGCCGGCCGCCAGCGGAGGACCGCGCGCCATCCTTGCCGGTACCGCAGACAGTCCTCTGATCCAGGATCTGGCGGGAAAAGGAATCATCGACATTTCCTCCCTGGAAGGGCAGTACGAAACCTATGTGATCGCCACGGTGGGAAAACGCGTTCCCGGGTATGAAGATGCGCTGGTGATAGCCGGTGCGGACATGCGCGGAACCATCTACGGCATCTATGAAATCTCCGAGCAGATCGGCGTTTCGCCCTGGTATTTCTGGGCCGATGTCCCCGTCCTTCACCGGGAAACGCTTTCCATGGCGCCCGGAGTCTATACCGTTAACCCGCCTGCAGTGCGCTACAGGGGTATTTTCCTGAACGATGAAGCTCCCTGCCTCACCGGCTGGGTAAAGAACAGGTTTGGGACAGACTACGGAGACCACCGGTTCTATGCGAGCGTGTTTGAACTGCTCCTCCGCCTCAGGGCCAATTTCCTCTGGCCGGCCATGTGGGGCTGGTCCTTCTATGCCGACGATCCCCTGAACAGCGTCACTGCCAGTGAGATGGGCATCATCATGGGCACTTCCCACCATGAGCCCATGGCCAGGAACCATCAGGAATGGGTGCGGAAAAACGGGGCAGACGGCCCCTGGGACTATCGGACCAACAAAAAGAATCTGGACAGATTCTTCACGGAAGGCGTTCGCCGCGCGGCAGGAACGGAGGATCTGATTACGATAGGCATGCGGGGCGATGGCGACGAAGCGATGGGAAAGGAAGGGGAAGAGGCCCGGTATATCTCCCTGCTTGAAAAGATTATCGACAACCAGCGGAAGATCATCCGCCGGGAGACGGGGCGTCCGGCTACAGAGCGGCCCCAGGTGTGGGCGTTGTACAAGGAGGTGCAGCAGTACTATGACCTGGGCCTCCGGGTTCCTGACGATGTGACCATCCTCCTGAGCGACGACAACTGGGGCGATGTGCGGAAGCTCCCCACGGCGGCCGAGCGGTCGCGCAAGGGCGGCTGGGGCATCTATTACCATGTGGATTACGTAGGGGCGCCCCGTAACTCCAAATGGTTGAATGTCACTCCCATCCAGAACATGTGGGAACAGCTGCAGCTCACCTATTCCTATGGGGTGGACCGTCTGTGGGTGCTCAATGTCGGAGATCTCAAGCCGATGGAATATCCCATCGACCTGTTCCTTTCCATGGCCCGCCGGCCGGAGGCTTTCACCGTGGAGAATCTGCCGGACCATACACGGGCCTTCTGTGCGCAGGCGTTCGGAGAGGCCCAGGCCGACGAGGCCGCCCGGATCCTGAACCTCTACAGCAAATACAGCGGCCGGACCACGGCCGAAATGATGGACCGGAATACCTTCGACCTGGCTTCCGGCGAGTTCCGGAAGGTTTGCGACGATTTTGTCCGCCTGGAGGCGGAAGCGCTCCGTCAATACCTGTCGCTGGATCCGGCAGCCTGCGACGCTTATTTCGAGATCATCCTTTTCCCGGTCCAGGCCCTTTCCAACCTTTACGAGATGTACTATGCCCAGGCGATGAACCACGAACTCTATTCCCGCGGAGATCCCGCGGCCGACTTCTGGGCCGACAAAGTGGAGGCGTGCTTCGACCGGGATGCTTACCTGATGCGGCAGTACAACAAGGAACTCGCAGGCGGCAAGTGGGACGGTATGATGACCCAGAAGCATATCGGCTACACTTCCTGGAACGACGATTTTGAGGCCGATGTCTGCCCGGAGGTTTTCCGGGTTGGACCAGTCCCCCCGGGCGGTTTTTCCTTCCCTGCAGGCAAGGGTTTTACGGCCATGGAGGCGGAACATTATTCGGATGCCGTCGCACCTTCCGGAACAACCTGGACGATAATTCCTTACATGGGAAGAACCCTGAGCGGCGTGGCGTTGATGCCCTATACGGAACCGGTCTCGGGGGCGGAACTGCTTTATCGGTTTGAACTCCCGTCCGGGGTCAGGTCGGTGAAGGTGCATGTAGTTACCAAATCTACCCTGGCGTTCAACAACACCGGCCACCGGTACGAAGTGTCGCTTGGCGGACAACGGACCGAGGTCTGCTTCAACGACCGCCTGAACGAGGATCCTGCAAATATCTATTCCATCTACTATCCCACCGTGGCCAGACGAGTGGTGGAGACCGTCATCGGGATGCCCGCGGAGGAAGGATGGAACAACCTGGTCCTGAGGCCGCTGGACCCGGGCATCGTATTCGAAAAAATTGTTGTCGACTACGGCGGCTACACACCGCAGTTCCTCTTCGGAGAAGAAACGCCCGCCCGGCGCCGGTAACGTTTTCCCCCGCCCCTCCCTGCCGTCCATGAATATCTGCATTTTCGTGGATGGCATTGCGTATTTCCCATCGCCATCCATGTTTTGGGCCATTTTCGTGGATGGCATTGCGTATTTCCCATCGCCATCCATGTTTTGGGCCATTTTCGTGGACGGCATTGCGTATTTCCCATCGCCATCCACGTTTTGGGCCATTTTCGTGGATGGCAAGGGCGGGTTCTGTGCATATACGGAGACTAGTAAAAAAAGGAAAGACTATTATTTTTTTTCCTATATTTGTGATATGCACACAAAACCACATAATTAACCAGGCTTGAATAGTATTTGAGCGCTTTTTTTTCGCGTTTACTGAAAATTTTTTAATAAATACAGCCCTATGAAAATCAAAATTTGTTTGAAAGACAGAGAGCCTTACCAGTCACCATGGACAGAGGCTGTTGAAATTTCTCCGTCACAGATTATCTGTGGCTCCAATGAGGATATAGAATCTGGAGGAGAAAAGGACTGGGCTCCAGAATTCCCGGGTCTTTTCGACATGGACTCCATCTTTTAAACCGATGAAAAAACACTGCGTTATGAAAAAGACTATAATTCAGATTGCCGGAGGCGCCGTACTCTCGCTTGTGCTGACGGTGGGCCTTTCTTCGTGCAAAATGTCCGAGGACGAGCAGATAACCACCGGGGAGGAGACAGTGGCTGCATCTCCTGTTTTCCATGCTACCATAGAGGATGCGTACGATACGGACACAAAGGTCTATGTCGACGGAGCCCTGCATGTATTGTGGAATGCCGATGACCGTGTGTCCATCTTTGCCAAGACAACCAGAAACAAAGAACACAAGTTCAAAGGAATCGACGGTGCCACGGGCGGAGATTTCGAAGACGTGAGTTCCGGATTCGGGACCGGGACGGACATATCCAGCAACTATGGCGTATATCCCCATAACGAGAATACCGGATATGTATTTGACGATATGATCCGGACCTTCTTCCCCCAGAATCAGACTTATCGGGCCGGTTCCTTCGGCCGGGGCGCCAACCTGATGGTGGCCAAGAGCGACAATACCGACCTGTCCTTCAAGAATGTAGGCAGCTATGTCTGTTTCAAGCTCTACGGATCCGGATACTCGGTCCGCTCCATCATCCTGAAGGGCAACAGTGATGAAACCCTCTCCGGTCCCGTCAAAGTTTCTTTCGGAGCCGGCAACGTACCTTCCATGGTATTCGATACGTCTACGCCCGAACAGCTGAAAAAGACCATCGTCCTCAAGGCTGACTCTCTGGTAGCCCTCGGTGCGACGGAGGCTGAGGCTGTCACGTTCTGGATGGTTGTCCCTCCTGCAACCCTGTCCGGCGGCTTTACCATCACCGTCATCGACAGTGCGGGCGGCATCCATGAAAAGAAAACCACCAAGAGCGTTACCTTCGAGCGTAACAAGCAGATCACCATGAAGGCATTCGAACTGCAGGCGGAAGCGCTGGCTCCTGCCGCCCAGGGTATCCATCCCATCGAAGGACCTGAATATACTTTCAATAAGGCCACCGACCAGGTCAATATCTATGAGGCGGAAGGCAAAACATGGGTCCGCTTCCTGCTGGTCCCGACGCTTACTATGTACGAAATCGGCCCCATCCCTTCGGGCGTGGCGGCCGGCACTACGGTTACGACCACAGTTTCCACTTATGTCGACGGAGTCAAGACCGAAAGCCAGGAAAACTGCAAACTGACCGTACAGTCCATTTCTGCGGGAATCATGAACATGGTTTCCGATGAAGGTGTCCGTTATGTATTTCGTTTTTAGTTAGATTGCCTTATGAAAAAGATATTACTCTCTTTGCTGGTCCTGTTCTTTGCAGCTCCTTTCCTCCGGGCGGTCCAGGCCGATCCCACCCCCTTCAAGTACGTCCAGCCGGACGGCAGTGTCATCATCCTCCAGAACCATGGTGATGAATATTTCCACTGGCTGACAAACTATTCTACCGGCCAGGTAGTTGCAAAGATGGCCGATGGATTCTATCGTCCCGTAAATAAAAATCTTACGGCAGAGGCGGCAAAAGCCCAAAAGTTGCGTGCGGAAAAACTCTATGGTGCATGGTCTTCTTACGATAATCCGCCTGCAACTAATTTCGGAGACCGCAAGGTCCTGTGTATCCTGGCTAGTTTCTCGGATGTCGACTATTCGGTAGCCGATCCCAAACAGCATTTCACAGACATGCTCAACATGTCCGGCTATAGCGGGAATGGCGCCATCGGTTCGGTCCGGGATTACTTTATCGAAAACTCCATGAACCAGTACCGTCCCCAGTTCGACGTGTATGGCCCTGTACCCCTTTCCAACAATGAGCAGTATTATGATGATAATGGCGTCCATCTGGCCATCCTGGAAGCCTACGACCTGTTGAAATCCGAAATCAGCATAGGTGATTACGATACAGACGGGGATGGAAATATTGATATGGTTTTGTTCTATTTCCCCGGACACAATGAAGCGGAAGGTGGAGAGAATACCACAATCTGGCCTCATCAGTCAACGGGTGGTTTCGGGACGATGGGAGGCAAGAATTTTATCAGATATTTCTGCACTTCTGAATTGAGTGGAGCTTCTGGCACTACACCCGCCTCCATCGGAACCACTTGCCACGAATTTTCTCACTCGCTGGGTCTTCCGGATTTTTACGACGTGGATTATGCAAATAGCGGTGGACAAAATACAACGACAGGACCGTTTGACCTGATGGCCAGCGGCAACTATAATGACGGTGGGCGCCGTCCTCCTTATCTTAGTGCCGTTGAGCGGAATATGCTGGGCTGGATGCCTGCCCCTCCGGTAATTATATCCTCAGGCGATTACACGCTGGAGCCGGTTCAGAACAATAAAGCCTATCAAATCAATTCCGCTGTTTCCGGCGAGTACTTTGTTGTGGAGTATCGAAACGGGAACAAGTGGGACAGTACCCTTCCAAGCGGTACGGTTGTATATCATATTGACAAGTCGGACAGAATTGTTGACACAGGCAACGGCTATTCTGCCGGATATCTGTGGGAGAACACCAATGCCATCAACAATTTTTATGGCCATCCTTGTTATTATGTGGTGCCTACTTCCGTCAGTGCCTCTTCTTGGAATCAGTATGTGTTCCCGGGGTATGATACCGTTACCACTTATCTTCCGGAGGATTGGAACGGAAATTCTGCCGGCCTGTCATTGACCGGCATCGCGGACAATGGAACAAACAGTACATTCTCTGTTCTTGTTTCCAGCCACAGGACAGTGGTGGGTGTCGTAACGGATACGGACGGAAATCCTTTGAAGGATGTCCAGGTGAGCCTGACGCCCAGTACGGGACCTTTTACTCCGGCTCCGTCCCTGCTCTCGGGCAGCATCTTCTGCATGACGGACGCTGACGGCAAGTATTCGCTGGAACTGGATGATTCCGCTACGGAAAACCAGATTCTACGGGCCGAAAAAGACGGGTACACAGCCTCTTCCTTCAACCTCTCCATTTCCTCCCTGTTTACAGCCCGTGATATGGTTCTCCTCCGTACGGGAGAGGGAGTCCCGGCCGATCTTTGCAAATACGATTCATCGTTGTCTCTGATGTTTTTGGGCTTAGGATCAGGCAGTTCTGTTGCGGCCGGCATGCGGTATACCGCAGCCGAATTGACTTCCCTGGGACTGGCCGGCTCGAAACTCAAGACGGTCACCTTCCTTGTCTCGCCGGAAAACAGCGAATCGGTGTATGTCGTCGTTGATGTGGGCAGTACGATGACGCTCCGGCAAGACGTTACAGGAGTCTATACGCCGGGCGGCTTTACCACCATTGATGTTTCCTCTGCAAATATTATACTTCCGGACGACCAGGATGTCTTTATCGGCGTCGGTGTGAAAGACTTTGTATCGGGTCATCCCTTCAGGGGATTTGGTCCTACCAGCACGGATAATGGCGGTTGCTATGCCAATTGGGACTTCATGACGTCTGCGGGTTCCTCCAAGGTAGTTTTTGGAACAGATACCTATTATAATTTTGCCGTTTCCGCCACGCTGTCCACCACCGCCGACATTGAGTTTTCCACTTACGGTGTCAGCTATATCAAGGTGGAGAGTGACATCCCCACGGTGAAGGTGGCGGCGGGCAAGTCGCTGAAGACGACAGAATGGACGGTGGACGGCGCTTCGGTTGCCACTCCTACCGCCATCAGCGCCCTGGCCTCCGGATCCCACGTCTACATGGCCCGTCTCACCTATTACGACGGAACAGTAGAACGCGTCTATTACGAGGTTGACAAATAGGCGTAAAACAGAATACGCTTATAATCAATTGAATACACGAACTGCTTCTGGCCGGAAGGCTGGAAGCAGTTTGCATAAAATGATTATCTTTGTATCCGGCCAAACGAAAGCAAGATGAAAAGGTTCCTTTTATCCATACAGGTTGCGCTGCTGCTTTCCTGCAGCGGCGGTCATTTTATCTCCGACAACTCTTTCCGTACCACCGTGGAGCAGGACTTCCTGCAGCGGCGGCAATCGGCCCTGCAGCCGTATATCAACTTGCCGGAGGGGGTATCGGCCCGGGAGAAAGAGGCGCTGGAGTTCCTCTATGCCTATATGCCGGCGGCCGATGTCACCGACTATGCGCCGGAGTTCTACCTGCAGAGCGTGCGCCAGTCTTTCAAGGCCCGGGAAGAACTGGGCTGGGACGTGCCGGAGCGGGAATTCCGCCATTTCGTGCTGCCCCTTCGGGTGAACAACGAGAGCCTGGACAGCGCCCGTACCGTGTTCTACCGTGAGCTGAAACCCCGCGTACAGGGGCTTTCCATGCAGGAAGCCATCCTGGAGGTGAACCACTGGTGCCACGAAAAGGCCACCTACCAGCCGTCGGACGCCCGCACCTTCTCCCCCCTGAGCCTTCTCAAAAACACCTTGGGCCGATGCGGCGAGGAATCGACCTTCACGGTGACGGCGCTCCGCAGCGTAGGCATTCCCGCCCGGCAGGTATATACCCCGCGCTGGGCCCATACCGACGACAACCACGCCTGGGTGGAGGCCTGGGCCGATGGGAAGTGGCATTTCATGGGCGCCTGCGAGCCGGAACCGGTGCTGGACCTGGGCTGGTTCAACGCCCCCGCCTCCCGCGCCCTGCTCATGCACACCAAGGTCTTCGGCAAGTACGACGGCCCGGAAGAAGTGGTGCTGCAAGGCCCCAATTTCACCGAAGTGAACCTGATAGACAACTACGCCAGGACCGGCAGCATCGACTTCGAAATCCGCTGGGGGGCCGATGCACCGGACGGATTGGCTGGAAAACCGGCCGACGGAGCCCGCGTAGACTTCTGCATCTACAATTACGCCGAATTCTACCCCGCCGTAACCAAATACGCCGATGCCCGGGGCCGGACCTTCCTGAGCGCCGGCCTGGGAGATATGCTGGTTTGGGCGTCGAAGGACGGTGCTTTCGGCTATGCGAAAGCCTCCTTCGGCCAGGACGCCGAGGTATGTATCACGCTAGACGGTCATTCCGGGCGCAGCAAAGAATCCCTCACCCTTGTTCCGCCTTTGGAAACGGCTAATACTCCGCCGGTTACACCGGAGCAGCGGGCCGACAACGACCGCCGGTTCGCCCATGAGGATTTCCTCCGCCATGCGTACGAGGCCACCTTCCTTTCCCCGGAGCAGGCCACGGCCTTTGTCCGGGAACAGGGGTATGATGAGGAACTGGCAGGCCTGCTAGTCCGTTCCCGCGGCAACTGGCGCACCATTGAGGATTTCATGCTGCTCAACGGAAACTACGAAAGGGTCTCGGCCGTGTTGAAGTCGCTCAGCAGCAAAGATTTGCAGGATGTCACCCCGGAGATTCTGCAGGATTATTATTCCACCCCCGGCCCATATCTGGGCGCGCGTGTAGAGAATGAGTTTCTGACTCCTTTTTACGGCGAGTTCTCTTCCAGGGAGCTGGCCTTCGACGGTCCTCAGGAAGTGGTGGAATGGGTCCGGGAGCATATTGCGCTGAATTTCGACCCGAAGGCCTGGAACATTCCCATGTCACCGGCCGGCGTTTTTGGAAGCCGTGCGGCGGACGCCCGGTCAAGGGACATTTTCTTCGTTTCCCTGTGCCGTGCGCTGGGTTTTGAGGCCCGCAAAGACCCTGTGACCGGGAAGGTGCAGTACCGGGCCGATGGAGGCTGGCTGGACGTCTCCTTCGACGGGGAAGGTCCCGCCCAGGCGGCTCCGCAGGGGATTCTCAAGCTCCGTTACACCCCTGGCGGCAGCGTCGACAATCCGAAATATTACAGCCATTTCACCCTTTCCCGCATGGTGGACGGCCGCCCCCGGCTGCTTTCCTTCGACGAGGGCGAAGTGGACATGGGCGGCGGCGTTGACTGGGAGCATGTGTTCAAGGGCGGCGCCCCGCTGGATGCCGGTGACTACCTCCTGGTGTCCGGAAACCGTCTCTCGGACGGCTCTGTGCCCGTTTCCATCCAATTCTTTACCCTCCCCGAAGGGAAAACCGTTGAGTTGGACCTTCTGATAGAAGAACCTGCCGATGCCGTTCCCGTGATCGGCTCGTTCGATTCGGAATCTCTCTTCCAGGCCGATGGAGCCGCGGAAAAATCGACCCTGCTCTCGCAGACAGGCCGCGGTTTCTATGCCCTGGCGGTGCTGGATCCCGGCAAGGAGCCCACCAACCACGTGCTACGGGATCTGGCGGCGGCGAAAGACAAGCTGGATGCGTGGGGCCGGCCCGTCTTGCTGCTGTGCCAGGATGCGGCAGCGCTGGAACGGCTGAAGAAGGAAATCGGCGAGGGACGATACGGAACCCTGCCGGAGGCCGTTCAGCTGGGTCTGGACACCGAGGGAATTGCCGCAGCCATCGTCCGGAACATGCAGCTGAAAGCCCCCGGCCGCCTGCCGCTGGTAATCCTGGCCGATACCTTCAACCGCGTCTTTTTCTGCTCCGAAGGCTACACCATCGGTCTGGGCGGACAACTCTCCGCCACGGCTGCTCGTTTATAAAAAAAGTGAAAAAAATTAAAATATCGCTTGCGATATAAAAAATAATCACTACCTTTGCATCGTGAACGATATAAACTTTAAAACACTGATATTATGAACGCACAACTTTCCATTCAGATTCTGCAGGCCTATGCCACCGGCCTCGCCGCCCAGAGCATGCAGCACAAAGTCCAGAGCAAGGTTTTCAAGGCTCAGGGTCTCACCAAACTGGCCGACAAGTACGCCGGTCACGCCACCGAAGAAATGGGCTGGGTCGACAAATTCATCGACCGCATCATCGATCTCGGCGGAGAAGCCAAGGTAGAGGCCGCCCCCGAGCAGAAGGTATATTCCGATCCCGTGGAATTCCTGAAGGCCGACCTGGAGGTTTCCGTCCGCGAAGTTCCCAACCTGGGCAAAGCCACGCTTACCCTGGCCGAAGACATGACCACCTACGACCTCATGAAGGGCTACTATCAGGACGAAGAAGAAGACATGTACTGGATGGACCAGCAGCTCAAGCTCGTGGAACTCATCGGCAAGCAGAACTGGCTCATCAAACAGCTCTAATCCCCAAGGGTAAAACCATAAAACGAACAGCATCATGGCAACGATTTACGATTTCAAGGCCTTGAACAACAAGGGCGCGGAAGTAGACTTCAAGGATTATGAAGGCAAGGTGCTCCTGATTGTGAACACCGCATCCAAGTGCGGCTTCACCCCGCAGTACGACGGCCTGGAGGCCCTCTATCAGAAGTACAAGGACAAAGGTTTGGTGGTGATTGGCTTCCCGTGCGACCAGTTCGCCCACCAGGAGCCCGGCAGCAACGAGGAAATTGCCGAATTCTGCCGCATCAACCACGGCGTCACCTTCCCGCTGATGGCCAAAGTGGATGTGAACGGAAGCAACGCCGAGCCCATCTTCGAGTTCCTGAAGGCCCAGGCTCCCGCCGAGGAGTACAACGGACTGAAAGCCAAAGCCACCCAGAAACTGCTCAAAGGACTGAGCAAGAGCGTGGAGAAAGACAGCGACATCCTGTGGAATTTCACCAAGTTCCTGGTATCCCGCGACGGCTCCGTCGTCAAGCGCTTCGCTCCCACGGCCGAGCCCAAAGACTTTGCCAAGGACGTAGAATCCATGCTTTAATATCCGGCCATGCAGGAGCAGTTAAAACTGGACAACCAGCTCTGTTTCAGGCTGTACACCGCCTCGCGGTTAATAACGCAGGCCTATCATCCGCTGCTAAGCGCGATAGGCCTGACGTATCCGCGGTATCTGGTGATGATGGTGCTCTGGGAACAGGACGCCCTGCCTGTGAACGACATCGCCAGGCGGCTTTATCTGGAAACCAATACCGTAACTCCCCTCCTGAAAAGGATGGAGACGGAAGGCCTGATTGTCCGGAAGAAGGGAAAGGCCGATGCCCGCCAGGTGATCGTGAGCCTGACATCCAAGGGCAGGGCCCTGGAAGAAAAAGCCTCCTGTATTCCTTTTGAAATAGGAGGTGCGGTCATGTGCCGCAGCATTACGGCGGAAACAGCTCCGCAGCTCTACGCCATGCTGGACGACCTGATCGGCAAGCTGAGTCCGGAAGGTTAAAGCAGAAAGCGGGTCCATGCCTGCGGCCGTCATGCCGCAGGCATTTTTTTTACCTTTGATCAAAACTATTTTGTAAATTTGTGAGTTAATAACTCTAACTCCGTATGCAGAAGCTTTTCAAATTCCTGTTGGTGGTGCTGGCGGCCGGCCTGCTGGCCACCTCCTGTAAGAAAGAAACATATACCGTGATCATCTCGCTGGACGGCAGCCGCTGGGACTATGCCGATTACTTCGACATGCCCTTTTTCGACTCCCTGGCCACGGTCGGTGTGAAGGCCCGGATGGAGGCTTCCTATCCTTCCTCCACCTTTCCCAACCACTACACCATGGCAACCGGCCTGGTTCCGGACCACAACGGCCTTGTGAACAATAACTTCTGGAATCCGGACACCAACCACGGATACGCCTTGAACGACCCGGAGTCCCGCTACGACCCGCGTTACTACTTGGGTGAACCCATCTGGCAGACCGCCCAGAAACAGGGCGTGAAAGCCGGTGTCATCTACTGGGTGGGCTCCGACATCGACATCAACGGCATGTACCCCACCTATTACCGCAAATGGGACGAGCAGCCCCACTGGGATTTCGACCAGCGCTGTGACGAGATCGTGCGCCTGATGAGCCTCCCCAAAGAGGAGCGCCCGCGCCTGGTGATGGGTTATTTTGACGAACCGGATCATCAGGGCCACGTCTACGGCCCCTTCTCGCCGGAGTGCAAGGCCATGGCCGAGGAAATGGACGCCCGGATGCACAAACTGTATCTGCGTCTGAAAGCGCTGCCGCACGGCAAACAGATCAATTTCATCCTGGCCGGCGACCACGGCATGACGGACATCTCTCCGGACCGCTTCGTCGCCTGGTACGATATCGTCCCTCAGGAATGGGTAGAGCGCATGTCCGGCTCCATCCCCACAAGCATCTGGCCCAAAGAGGGTTATGCCGACAGCCTCTACAACCGCCTGAGCAAGGTGGAGCACCTGAGCGTCTGGCGCCACGGCCAGGTCCCGGAGGAACTGAATTACGGCACCTCCAACCGCCTGGGCGAGCTGATCGTCGCCCCGGACTTGGGCTGGCAGTTCAATTTCGCCCCTTCCAGCAACAAGGGTACCCATGGCTTCAACCCCAAGGAAACGGACATGATGGTCGCCTTCCGCGCTGTGGGTCCGGACTTCAAGAAAGGGTATGAGGCTCCTTTCACGGAAGGGGAGCAGTCCGCTTTCCGCAACATCGACCTGTATCCCATGCTTTGCAAGCTGCTGGGAATCCAGCCCGCGCCGGTAGACGGCAAACTGGAACGCATCCAAAAGATTTTAAAATAATAAACTCCCTATCATTATGAAACTTGACGGAAGACGCGAAAGCACCAATGTAGAAGACCGCCGCGGAATGAGCACCGGCAGGAAAGCTGCCGGCATCGGCCTGGGCGGCATCGCCATCGTGGCCATTATCACCCTGCTGATGGGCGGAAATCTGGGTGACGTTGTGCAGAATGTCCAGAACGCCGGCGGAATCGGCTCCTTCACAACCGAAAGTTCCTATGAGCCCACCGCGGAGAACGAGGCCCTGGCCACCTTCTCCAAGCAGGTGCTCGCCTCCACCGAGGATATCTGGAGCGCATATTTCAAGCAGGCGGGCATCGGCACATACCGCAACCCTACCCTGGTGCTATATTCCGGCGCCACCGCTACAGCTTGCGGCACCGGTCAGGCCGCCATGGGCCCGTTCTACTGTTCCGGTGACGAAAAGCTCTACATCGACCTGAGCTTCTTCTCCACCATGAAGCAGCAGCTGGGGGCCGACGGTGACTTCGCCTATGCCTATGTGATCGCCCACGAAGTAGGCCACCACGTGCAGCACCTGCTGGGCACCCTGAACCAGGCCCACAGCCAGATGGCCCGCATGAACTCCAAGGACAGCAACCGCATGAGCGTCCGCATCGAGCTCCAGGCCGATTTCCTGGCAGGTGTCTGGGCCCACTACGAAGACCAAGTCTTCAAATCCCTGGACGACAGCGACCTGATGGAGGCCATCAACTGCGCCTCCGTTATCGGCGACGACTACCTTCAGAAGAAGTCTCAGGGCTATGCCGTGGAAGAATCTTTTACCCACGGAACCGCCGCCCAGCGCATGCGCTGGCTCAAAAAGGGCATGTCTACCGGCGATATCAGCCAGGGCGACACCTTCTCCCTGAACGACAACCAGCTTTAGCGGATCCGCGTGAAGTGGAAACGCTTCACTCATAGCAATATAAGAAAAAGAGAGTGACTGGTCGCTCTCTTTTTTTATGTGTCAATGAGAGGTCGGAGGAAGGGAGTCCCTCTGGCGGGTATACCGTCCTTGTCAGGGACATCTGCAACAAGACCGGTTAATGCCTTGCACAGGCCGATGGCAAAGGTTCAGTTGAAGTGGTATGATTGCCACCGGGTTCGCTGTATGTGGTTGAAAAAGAGTTGGTTGCGGAAGGGTCGATGGCGATGGTGCAATCGAAGCCGTATGATTGCCACCGGGTTCGCTGTATGTGGTTGAAAAAGAGTTGGTTGCGGAAGGGTCGATGGCGATGGTGCAATCGAAGCCGTATGATTGCCACCGGGTGCGCTGTAAGTGGTTGGAAAAGAGTTGTTTGCGGAAGGGCCGATGGCGATGGTGCAATCGAAGCCGTATGATTGCCACCGGGTGCGCCGTATGTGGTTGAAAATGAGTTTGTTCTGCGAAATCAGGTGGCAATGGTGGGCAAGCGAGAGCGAGCGAGGCGGAACGGAGTCTCCCCGGCACCCGGCGCCCGGCACCCCGGCACCCCTGCACTCTGCACCTGGCACCCTGCACTCTGCACCCCACAGCACACTACAAAAATAGGAGGTTAACTCTTTGAGTCAACCTCCTTGTAAGTGGTTGGTTGTAATGCGTTTCCGCTATACGACTAGAACTTGTAGGCGATACCGGCGTTGATGTAGGGGCCGTAACCGGAGTAGTTGAACTCTGCGGTTGCGCCGAAGTTCTCGGTGAAGAAGAAACGGACACCGGCGACACCGCCGTAGCAGAAGCCGAGATAACGGGTGGTACCGTCATCATAGAGGGTGTCGTTCCAGTGATAGAAGTGGACACCGAGACCGGCGATTACACCGGCGTGAACCTCGAATTTGTCGGTGATGTTGAGACCATAGGTGGCACGGGGAGCCACGGCGAGGTCGTTGTAGGAAAGATAGCTGGTATAGGCCCAGTGACGGAAGTTCACCTGTGCACCAACGGTGAAATGACCTTTCCACCAGCTGTCGACCAGCACATAGTCACCGACGAGGGCGCCGCCGATACCGGGATAGAAGCCGACCATACCGCCGACAACCATGGTGCCCTTGGACCACTGATCTTCAATAGCATTTGCCTTGGTGGCGGCAACGCTCATGCCGATAACGGCAACTGCGAGAATAGCAATGATTTTTTTCATAATTGCGTTAGTTAAAGTTGATTTTTGTACACTATAATATTAATGATTTCTTTCAGAATCAAGAAATTAAAATGCTTGAAAATACCTTACTCTTGCTTTAAATTTTTGTAAAAGTAGGTATTCTTTTTTGAAAAAGCAAATATCGAACAGGAAAACAGTCTATTCGTCGGAGGCGGGCGCCATCATCATCCGCCAGGGATTGAAGGGCTGGAGCAGGCTCAAAGCCTTGCGGTCGGGGGCGTTCCGCACCTCGCTCTTCACATTGAAGATCATGGTAGGGGCTTCCTCCGGAGTGTAGGCGGGCCAGGTGGGGAGGGCGGCGCAGTTGGGGTCGCCGGTGCGCATGAAGGCCAGCAGGGCGGCCGACATCTGGTCGCTGACACCGCGGGGCTCCTTGCCGCCGCCGGTATGGGTGACCATCAGGTCGGTATTCTTGAACCAGTAGCAGATGTCGGAGCAGTGGAAGGCGCGGATGCGGCCGTCGAACAGCGGGGCGTTGTAGTCGAACCAGGCCAGGTAGACGGGGGCTCCCTGCCTGTATTTGGAATCGGCCGTAGCCAGGACATTGGTACGCTGGGCCACGATCAGGTTCACCAGTTCGATGGGCTTTTTCTCCGGGAAGGCCTCCTGGAAGGCTTTCAGGGCCTCTTCGGCGTTGGGCTGGCCGAAGCTGTCGCGCACCATCGCCACCGCCTGCTCAAAAGTCATGGCTTCCATCTGCGCGTTTTCCTTGCTGAGGGAGAACTCAGAAGACGTGGAGCACAGCAGGAGAGGCACTTGGGCCGATGCGGCGTTGGCATCGGCATAGAAGTCACCCTTGGGGAGGATGGTGCCGTCGGCTACGGGGGAGAAGCCGCCCATCATGCCGCCGGCGCCTACTTTGGCGGCCGCGTCATTGGCCAGGGCATAGTACTCTTCCCAAGGCATCTGCTGGAGTTTCTTCACGTCACCTTTCACACGACGGAGGATTTCGGCGCCGATGGCCGCGGAACCGGCCTGGTCGGCGGCCGTGGTGGCATTGCCGCTGAGGGCCACGCCCTTATGCACGAGACCGGCCGATGAAGGCATGGCAATCACGTCGCACACCTTGGCACCGCCGCCGGACTGTCCCATGATGGTCACGTTGCCCGGGTCGCCGCCGAAGGCTGCGATGTTGTTGTGGACCCACTTGAGGGCGGCCACCAGGTCCAGGACGCCCACGTTGCCGGAAGCTGCCAGGGCAGGGTCGCCGGAAGCGGACAGGTCGGAGAAGCCGAACACGTTAAGCCGGTGGTTCACGGAAACAAAGACGATGTCCCCGCCGCGGGCGAGGTTGGCGCCATGATAGCCGTCCTGCTCGATGCTGTTGCCGGCTGCGAAGCCGCCGCCGTGCATCCAGACCAGTACCGGGCGCTTCTTACCGTCGGGAGCGGGCGTCCATACGTTCAGGTTGAGGCAGTCTTCGCTGTAGTCGAAGTAGTTCCAGTGGTCGGTGAAGGTACCGGCATTGTTGACCCACTTGTTGTCGTGCGGCTGGGGCGCGTCGTTGCCGTAGAACAGGGCAGGGCGCACGCCGTCCCATTTGGCGGGCTCTTTCGGAGGCATGAAGCGGTTTTCGCCGGCCGTGGAGGCTCCGTAAGGAATGCCCAGGTAGGTGTAGACGCCGTCCAGGATATAGCCCTGGACTTTGCCGTACTGGGTCTGGGTGATGGCGATGTCGTCGCCGATAAACAGGCGCTGACCGTCTTCCCGGGCGGCCTGGCCACCGGGATTGCCGCAGCTGGCCACAGCCAGCAGGGCGGGAACGAAGAGTTTCAGGATGGTTTTCATGGTTGGTAGTATTTTGTTGAAACAAAGTTACATATTTCCGGTCAAAGCCCTATGTCCTGATGGTCAAAGATTTGTCATTTTGTTCGAAAAGCGTAACTTTGAGAAAAAGATTGTTCCATGAAAAAAAGTATCCTTATGCTGTTCGGCCTCGCTCTGGCGGCCGCCTGTTCCCATCCCGCCCCCGAAGCGGCCACGGGCCGTTCTGTTCCGGACCTTGGCTGGCTGTTCCTGGAAGAAGGGCCTTATACGCTGCAGACCAAGGTCCAGGCTGCGCCCGGCCCCGCCACGTTTTCCCTTGTGACGGACCTTTCGCTGATGGCCGACACCCCGGAAGTGGTGCTGCAGCAGGACGTGACGGTGGAGGCCGATAGCACGGTTTCCATCGGCCTGGGTATGTTGGAACCCGGTTTTTATCAGGTGCGGCTGCGGGATTCCGTACGGTTCAATATCGGCGTAAAGCCGGACAGGGTGGTTTCCGGGCCGGATGCCCGGCCGGATTTCGGCTCCTTCTGGCAGGCGACGTTCTCGGAGCTGGCCCAGGTGCCTCCGGAGGCGGAATTCACCGTTGTCCCGGAGTATTCCAACGACCTCCGCACCTGCTACGAGGTCCGTTTCCCCTCCTGGGGCGGCGGCGTTGCGGGCGGCATCCTCTCCGTTCCCACTGCCGATGGCACCTACCCCGTCTGGATCCAGTACATGGGCTACGGGGCCGAACCATTCTATTTCGACCCTTCCTCTGCGCCGGAGAGGATTGATTTTCTGGTGAGCGTCCGCGACCAGGGCATCTTCAAAGCCGGCCAGGACCGCTGGATAGACAGGGGCCTTTCATCCAAGGAAACCTTCTATTACAGAGGCGCTTACGCCGATGCCAAACAAGCCCTGGAATTCATCTTCTCGTATCCCAAGGCCGATGCTTCCCGCGTAGTGATTTCGGGTGAAAGCCAGGGCGGTGCGCTGGCGACGGTGGCCGCTTCCAGCGATTCCAGAGTGCGGGCGCTGGCCCTTGCAGTCCCGTTCATGGGCGATTTCCGCGACTATGCTCGCATTGTCTGGTGGCCCGTTCACGAAGTGTTCCAGCAGGCCGATGTGGAAGGCATCGACCGTGAAACCCTCTTCACGATGCTTTCCTACTTCGACGTGAAGAATTTCGCCCCGGGGGTGACTTGCCCGGTGCGAATGGCCTTCGGCCTCCAGGACCCCACCTGCCCGCCGCACACCAATTTCTCCATTTACAACAACCTGGGCACATCCGACAGGCAGTTTTTCTGCGTCCCTACCTGCGGCCATGCCATGTGGATGGAAGATTCGTGGAGCAGGGAGCGGGACGCTTTTTTTGCCGGCTTTTTAAACTAGACGATGGTTTTCGTGTCTAATAGAACATGATGAAAAAGACTGTATTATTTGTAGCGGCAGCCATGATGCTGTGCGCTGCACCCCTGTGGGCGCAGGATCAGAACCGCCCCGCCCGTCCGGAGCGTCCGGCCATGCCGGAGCCGATGACGGACAGTGTCTATGCCGCCACCCGTACGGCAGAAATGGTTGAGAAATACGAACTTACAGCCGAACAGGAACCGAAGGTCTTCGCTTTGAACCTGGAGTATGCCCCCAAGCTGCAGATGCGGATGCCGGACTTCGGTGAACAGGGCGAAAGGAAAGACCCCCGCTCCATGACCGACCAGGAACGGCAGGAGTTCTTCGCCCAGATGCAGGAGCGGATGGCCGAGATGCAGGAAATGCAGCAGGAGCGCGAAAAGGCCCAGAAGGACTTTGACAAAGCCATGAAAGAGATCCTTACCAAAGAGCAGTACAAGGCCTATAACAAAGACCGCAAGAAAGAAGAGCGTGAGCGTCAGCGCCGTCAGCAGCAGATGCAGGGCGGCATGGGCGGCCCCGGCGGTGGTTTCGGCGGCGGAGGCGGCTTCGGTGGAGGCGGCTTCGGCGGTGGATTCGGAGGCGGCTTTGGCGGCGGCAGCGGCCATGGCGGCGGGGGGGTTTCCGGTGGCGGCGGAGGCCGCAGATAAACCAATACAAATAAAGAATGGAGAACGAGAATGTCTATTGAAAAAGGGCGGGCCTATTTCCGCAGCCTCGGTCTGGAAGACCGTGTACAGGAGTTTGAAGTATCCTCCGCTACCGTTGAACTGGCAG
>JAFUWW010000009.1 GCA_017471085.1 Bacteroidales bacterium
AAGGTGCACCCAAAACCGTGTGATTGCCACCGGGTTTGTTGCATGTTGCTGGAAATGAGTTGGTTGTGAGAAGGCCGATGGCAAAGGTGCACCCAAAACCGTGTGATTGCCACTGGGCTTGTTGCATGTGGCTGAAAATGAGCTGGTTGTGAGAAGGCCGATGGCAAAGGTGCAATCGAAACCGTGTGATTGCCACCGGGCTTGTTGCATGTGGCTGGAAATGAGTTGGTTGTGAGAAGGCCGATGGCAAAGGTGCAATCGAAACCGTGTGATTGCCGCCGGGGGCCGCTGTAAGTTGTTGACAATTAGTTTGTTCCGCAAACGCATGTGGCAATGGTAGGTGAGAGAGAAAGTGTGTGTGCGTGTGCGAGCATGGACGGGCGATAGCGGGGATGCTGGAGACAAGAGGGGCCGGAACAGAACGAAGCGGAACGGAGTCCCCGGCACGCCACACCCCTCCTCATAAAAAACAGAGGTCAACTCATTTGGAGTCAGCCTCTTGCAGATTGTCAGTTGTTTCCGGGATACGCACGGATCACTTCCATATCGGCCCGGGAAATTCTTGTAACCGGGAGCGTGTTGTTTCCGGGATACGCTCAGATCACTTCGATATCCTTGGTGGGGATCCAACCCTGGCGGCCGTCGGAAAGTTCTACGTTGGTGTAGCCGGAAACGGTATCCAGCAGTTTCACGCGGGTGCCTTCGTGCAGGATGAACAGGTCCTTGGCCGAATCGGCCGAAGGGGAACTCTTCACGGACGATACGGGGCGCATGACGATGGCCATGTCCTGCCGCTCGGCCTCCATCTTCTGCCACTGGGCGAAATCCCAGCCCAGGAAGGCGAGAAGGAGGGTGACGATGCCGGCAAAGAAACCGAGACGACGTCGCCCGCTGGTGGAGCCCAGCAAGAACAACAGCGCCAGTGCTACGGTGAGCGCCAGGAAAACCAGCGATAACACGGCCCAGGTATTGGAAGGCAGCAGATAGCACATCTTGTGCCCCCAGGCCTCGAAGAAGATCTCCGGCACTTCGTCAATGCGGTCCTGCGTCTGGGAACGGGCATATTCCAGATTGTAGCGGACATCACTGTCGGACGGGTCCAGCCGGAGCGCCCGCTCGTACCAGAGGATGGCCGGGGCCACTTCGCCGGTCTTGAAATACGCGTTGCCCAGGTTGTAATACAGTTCCCGCGACATGAGCCCGGCCGACCGGACTTCTTCCCAATCCCGCAGGGCCGATGCATAATCGCCGGCCGTATACGCCTCAACGCCCGCTTTCCAGAGCGAGTCGGGATAGGATTCCGTCGCCTGGGCGGCGAAGGGAGAGACCAGGAGCAGCAATGCCACAACAGCCGTGGCGCCGCCGGTATGTGAAGGTGATTTTTTCATGGAAGAATCGATGGCCGTGATGAGCGAGACGGCCTGCTCGTAATGGGCGTTCATGGCATCGTGCCCCGCATCGGGAGCATAGCGGGCGAATTCGCAGGCATCCAGGAGGGCGGTAAAGTCCGCCGACAGGGACTCGGACACCCCCCGCTCCGTAAGGGCGGCGGCGATGTTTTCCTTGTTCTGGTCGGCCATGTCCATGGAGAGTTTGTCTCCGACAAAGCCCAGCAGCGAGCGGTGAAGCTCCTCGTAGAAGGCCGTGTAGAGGTTCTTCTGGAGGAATTCATGCGCCTGTGAAAGCCGCTTCAGTGCCATGCGGGTTGCCTTGCGGCCGCGGGTACCGGCCACATCGGCCCTTCTGGCGGCCATCTTGCGGAAACCCAGCCAGAACCCCAGGCCGGCAAGCAGCAGAAGGGCTGCCAGGCCCCACCAGAGCGGAGAATACACAAAGAAACCCTTGCCTGCCCCCAGGGAAGTGCGGGTGCGGATGAAACGGATGTCGTCCCCCAGGTTCTTCACGCCCTTGCGGTCTACTGTGAGCTGGGAGCCGGAATCGGCCACGGAAGCGCCGGAAGAGGCACTGCGGGCTACCTTGAGCCGGAGCGAATCCGTAGAAGCCGTCTGATAGCGCCGGGCCGACACATCGTAATATCCATACTTCACCGGGTCGATGGTAAAGTCACCGGGACTGCGCGGGATAAAGGGATATTCGAAGGTCTTGGAACCGGAAGTGCCGCTCTTGTCGGCATTCACGGTGGTGCGCACGTCGTAAACCTCGAAGTCCGGCGGGAAATTGACCTTGGGAGCCTCCAGAAGGGCGATATTGCCCTTGCCGGACACTGTTACCAGGAGCGAGGCCGCATCGTGCGTCTTGAGGGAATCCTTGCTGAGCCTGGCCTGGACGCTGAACTCACCCACACCGCCGCCGAAGGAGGCCGGCGCCCCGGCGGGAAGGGCCGACACATGCAGGGTGGGAGACGAAGTATAGACCCGCTGCCGGGTTGTCACATAGTCGTTCTCGAAGAAATCGTCGAAGATGGATCCCGTGCTCCTGCGGCGCTGCTGGTTCACCAGACACACCACTTCGGCCGGGTCGATGGACTGGTCCCCCGCCTTCTGCGGAATGATCACCCACCGGCGCAGCACGGCGGCATTGTACATCTTTCCGTTGAACTGTTCACGCTGGAAGTCGATATTGGAAGGGGATTCCACTTCCTGGCTCCAGAAGCCGTTGAAAGAAGGGAAGCGGGCATTCTCGAAGCCTACCAGGTTGGTTCTGTGATAGATCTTGAGCGTGGCCGTGACCGGTTCGCCCACCACCACGGAAGAGCGGCTCAGGGTCAGGCGCATGAAGATATCGGCTTCGGAACTTTGCGAAGAAGAGGAGGAGCGGCTGCCTGCAGGGGCATCGTCATCATCGGCCTGGGCGCTGTCCCTGGAGCCATTGTCCACCACCTGGATGCTCACCGGGCGCGACTGGATCTGGTTTCCCCGCACTTTGGCCGTAGCGGCGGGAATGGTGAAAGTGCCGGTTTTCCTGGCCTGCAGAATATAGGTATACGAAGTCTGGGAACTCCGGGTGGTCTTCCCGTTCACCATCTGAATACTGGTCGATGAACCCTTCTGCGGCCCCCAGACCACGGAGAAATCGTCCCCGGCGCTCCAGTCAAAATCCGACGGAGCGTGCTCTCCTTCCACGATAAACACTACATTGAAGCGCTCCGACAGTTCCACGATGTTGTGGACCTCCACGCGGATGGACGACTGGGCCCACAGCGGAAGCATCATACAGAGCGATATCAATAGCGTGACAATCCTTTTCATACTTACCAATTCTTTTCCTTTTGACGGGACTTGAGGGCTGCCGCCTTCTTCTGGTCCACTTTCTCCTGGGTTTCCTTCTCTTTCTGCTGGATGGCCTGCAGCATCTGCTGGGCCTGCTGAGGCGAGATTTCAGCCTCGCCGCCGCCCTGGTTCTGATCCTGCCGGTTCTGGTTCTGATCCTGATCCTGCTGATCCTGATTCTGGTCCTGCTGGTTCTGATCCTGATTCTGCTGGTCCTGGTTTTGGTCCTGGTTGTTGTCGCCATCGCCCTGCTGATCCTGGTTCTGCTGTTCCATCAGTTTGTTCCGGGCGTAAATGTAGTTCTCCTTCGCCTTCAGGTCGTCGGGACGCAGCCGCAGGCTCTGCTTCAAGGCGTCAACGGCCGCCTGCCAGTCTTCCTGGGCTATCGCCACGTCGCCCAGATTGAAATAATAGTCGGCCGCAAACGGGGCCTCCATCGCCGCTTCCTTCGCGCCGTCCAGCAGCTTGCGGGCATTCTCCATGTCCTTTTCCTTGTACAGGGTATTGGCCAGATTGTAAGTGCCGGCCACGGAGGTGGAATCCTGCATCAGGGCCTTGCGGTAGCTGATATCGGCCTTGGCAAACTCTCCTTTCCTGAACTGGCGGTTTCCCCGGCGAAGGTCCCCCTTCTGGGCAAAGGCCGCCGTACAGCAGCAGGAGAGCAGTATTACCATCAACTTTCTCATATCTCAAACAGTTTCCGGCGGGGCTTGCGCTCACCGATCAGCATTTCAATGACAAACAGTGCGAGCGCGACGGCAAAGAAATACATGTACTGCTCGTCGTACTCCTCAAAGACGATGCTGCCGAACTCTTCGTCTTCCATCCGGCGGATGTCCTGGACGATGGGATTGAGGCCGAATTCCTCGTTCCCGGCGTGGATATAGGCGCCGTTGCCGGCACGGGCGATGTCACGGAGCGTCTTCTCGTCCAGCCTCGTCACCACAATGCCGCCGTCCTTGTCGCGCAGCAGGCTGCCGTCCACAGGGATAGGCTGCCCCTCCGCGGAACCCACGCCGATGGTGTACACCTTGATGCCGAACTCGGCGGCCTGCCTGGCGGCTTCCACCGGATCGTCCTCGTGGTTTTCACCGTCGGAGATGACGATGATCACGCGGCTTTTCTCGCTCTGCGCGCTGAAGCTCTTGATGCTGAGCCTGATCGCATCACCGATGGCCGTACCCTGCACCGGGATGGACCCCGTGTCGATGCTTCCGAGGAACATCTTGGCGCTCACATAGTCCGTTGTGACCGGCAGCTGGACAAACGAAGTTCCGGCGAAGATGACCAGGCCGATGCGGTCGTCCTGCAGCAGGTCCGTCAGGCGGGAGATGGCCAGCTTGGCCCGTTCCAGCCGGTTGGGGGAATAGTCCTCCGCGAGCATGGAATTGGAGACGTCCAGCGCCACGATGATTTCCGCACCCCTGGTCTTGTGCTCCGAGAGTTTGGCTCCGGTCTGCGGCCGGGCCAGGCCCAGTACGAAGAACAGGAATCCCAGGCAGAAAAGCACCATCCGCACCCAGCCCTTGGAACGGGAGCGGGAAGGCATCAGGGCCTCCACCAGGGCGGGATCGCCGAACGCCTTCACGCGGCGGCTCCTGAAATACCGCAGCAGCCCGTATCCCACCAGGAACACCGGGATGAGCAGCAGCAGATAAAGGAATTTGTAATCGGCAAACATCAACATCACGGCATCCTCCTCATCAAAGCGCGCAGCAGCAGTTCCAACAAAAGGCAGAGCAATGCCGCCAGTGCATAGTTTTTATACAAATCCTTGTACACCGGGAACGAATCCACGGTGGTACGGGTCTTCTCCATCTGGCCGATTTCCGAGTAAATTTCCGACAGCTTGGTGTTGTCCGTCGCCCGGAAATAACGGCCGCCGGTATTGTCGGCAATGCTCTTCAGGAGCGGCTCGTCAATTTCCACGGGGATGTTCCTGAGTTCGATGCCCCAGGGGGTCTGCACCGGATACGGAGCCTCTCCATTAGCCCCCACGCCGATGGTGTAAACCCTGATCCCGTAGGTCTTTGCAATCTCGGAAGCCATGCCGGGGTCGATCTCGCCCATGTTGTTCACACCGTCCGTGAGCAGGATCACCACCCGGCTCTTGGCGTCGGAGTCTTTCATGCGCGCCACCGCGGTGGCCAGGCCGTTGCCGATGGCGGTGCCGTCCTCGATCAGGTCGGTCTGCACTTCCTTCATCAGGTTGATGAGGGTGGCCCTGTCCGTGGTAAGCGGGCACTGGGTGTAACTTTCGCCGGCGAACACCACGATGCCCATCCGGTCCGTAGGCCGCTGGGCGATGAACTCGATGGCGATGTCCTTGGCCGCGCTCAGGCGGTCCGGCTCAAAGTCGCGCGCCAGCATACTGGTGGAGACGTCCATCGCGAACACAATGTCGATGCCCTCCGTGTCCACCCTTTCCATCTGGGTGGAGGAACGGGGACGCGCGATGGCCACGACAAGAAGGCTGAGGGCCGCAATGCGCAGCAGGAAAGGCAGGTGGCGGAGCCAGGAAAAGACAGAGGTTCCCCCTGCCTTCCATCCGTCCAGGGCCGATACCCGCATGTGCGGCCGGCGGTCCCGAAGTTCGATCCAGAGATAGCGCAGCACCAGCAGCAGCGGAACGGCAAGGAGCCACAGAAGATGAGGATACTCGAAGAACATGGCCTACTCCTCCTGTTTTTGAGACGCCCGGTCGCTGCCGGGCACTACATCCCTGCCAACCTTTGCATCGTCATTGCCGGCCTGGGCGGCCAGCTCCTGCTGGTACGTGGTCGTGACAAACCTGACGGCGCCGGGAAGCACCTTGGCGTTCTCCTCGTCGGAGGCGGCGAATTTGGCGAACTTCACGAAATCGGCCCGCTCGAAGAGGTCTTTCATTTCGGCATAAAGGTCTTCCGGGAGGTCATCGGCATCCTTGAGGCCATCGAAGATTTCGGCCGTCGTCATTTCCATGGCGCCGATTCCGAACCGGGCGGCGATGTACTCGCGCAAGGCATCCGTAACGCCGGAATAGAAGGCTTTCTGCTTTTCCGGAGCCCAGAATTTGTCGGAACGGAAGGCGTCCAGCTTGCGGAGGGCGCGGATATGGGCAGGTTCGGCATTTTCCTTGTCGATGACAGCCTTGTGACGGCGGCGGATCCAGCGTACCAGCAGCCACACAAGGGCCGCCAGCGCCAGGGCGCCGAGCACCCAGGGGAAGATTTCGCCGAAGGTGTAAGGGAACTTCACCTGCGGCTTGATGTCGTTGGGTTCGAAGTTTTCCATATCCACCTGAGGCTCCGTCACCACCAGCGGATCCGGAGCGCGGAACACCAGCGTATCGGTCCCTACGAGCACGGGGATGTCGGGCAGTTCATAGGTCCCCCCCATGAAGGCGGTGAGCACCATGGACACCTTGATATCATAACGGGCGGGGGTTTCCTTGCGGCCGCTCACCCGGGTGGAATCCAGCTGCCATCCGCCGACGATTTCCAGCGGGTTCTCTTTCTCCGGCTTGAAATCCGGCAGGGCCAGCAGGGTTCCTTCCGGGATGCCTGGCAGCACGGCCCCGTACCGCAGCTGGTCTGCCACCAGCACGGAATCCCGCTTCTGCAAGGGCTCCAGGAATGCATCTCCCGCCTCCGTACGACGGCCTTCGGCATGCATCAGCGTGCACGCCAACAAGGCCGGTATAATCAGTTTCAATCTCATTTTCTGTGGAATAAAGCCATCAGGGCGCGGACATAGTCCTCGTCCGTGGAAATATCTACCCAGTCCACCTGGTAACGGAGAAGGAGCCGGTCGGCCTGGGAAGTCGCCGAGCGGAACCAACCTTCGTAGGCATTTCTTACGCTCCGGGAAGCCGTGTTCACCCATGCGGAGGCGCCGGTTTCCGCATCTTTAGCATGTACCAGGCCCACGTTCGGGAGGCGTTTTTCGCGCGGGTCGCTCACCCGGATCACGGACACATCGTGCCGGTTCACGGCCACTTTCAGGGCATCCTCGTACCTGGGGCTGCCGTCCGCGGCCACGTCCAGCATGTCGGACAGGATGAAGGCTGTGCATTTCTTCTTGATGGCGTTCGTCAGGAACCGCAGCGCCTCGCCGATGTCCGTTCCGTTATGACGGGGTTCGTACTCCAGGATTTCCCGGACAATGTGCAGGAAATGGGTGCGGCCCTTGGCCGGCGGAATGAACTTCTCCACCGTGTCGCTGAACAGGATGCAGCCCACCTTGTCGTTGTTCAGGATGGCCGAGAAGGCGAGCGTGGCGGCGATTTCCGCAATCTGCTCGCGTTTGGTCCTCACCTGCGTCCCGAAAAGCCCCGATCGGGAGATGTCCACCAGCAGCACCACCGTCAGTTCACGCTCTTCCTCGAACACTTTTACGTAGGGCGCATTCATGCGGGCGGTCACGTTCCAGTCCATGTTGCGCACATCGTCCCCCCACTGATACTCCCGCACTTCGCTGAAAGCCATGCCGCGCCCCTTGAACGCGGAATGGTACTCTCCGGCAAAGATCTGATGACTCAGGGCCTTGGTCTTGATCTCTATCTTGCGGACTTTCTTTATGAGCTCTTCCGGTGTCATTACGGGACAATCACCGCATTAATTACCTTTTCAATGATCTGCTCGGGGGTCACATTCTCCGCTTCCGCCTCGTAGGTGAGGCCGATCCGGTGACGGAGCACCTCGTTGCATACGGCGCGGACGTCTTCCGGAATCACATAGCCGCGGCGCTTGATGAAGGCATAGGCCTTGGAGGCCAGCGACAGGGAGATGCTGGCACGCGGGGAGGCGCCGTAGGAAATGAAGTTCTTCAGATCCTGCAGCCCGTAATCCTCCGGGGTACGGGTGGCGTAGACGATGTCTACGATGTACCGCTCGATCTTTTCGTCCATATAAACGTCGCGGACCACCTCACGGGCGCGCAGGATGTCCTCCGGCTTCACCACCGCCTGGGCGCGGGGGAATTCCCCGGCATTGTTCATGCGGATGATCAGGCGCTCTTCTTCCTTTTTGGGGTAGGAGACCACCACCTTCAGCATGAAACGGTCTACCTGGGCTTCCGGAAGCGGATAAGTACCTTCCTGCTCGATGGGGTTCTGGGTCGCCATCACCAGGAACGGCTGCGGCAGCTTATAGGTGTTCTCGCCGATGGTGACCTGCTTCTCCTGCATGGCTTCCAGCAGGGCGCTCTGTACCTTCGCAGGAGAGCGGTTGATTTCATCGGCCAGCACGAAATTGGCGAAGACGGGACCTTTGTGCACTTCGAATTCCTCTTTCTTCTGGGAGTACACCAGGGTACCCACTACGTCGGCCGGAAGCAGGTCCGGCGTGAACTGGATGCGGCTGAACTTGGCGTCCACCGCCTGCGCCAGCGTATTGATGGCCAGGGTCTTGGCCAGGCCCGGGACACCCTCCAGCAGAATATGGCCGCCGGAAAGCAGGCCGATGAGGAGATTGTCCACCAGGTGTTTCTGCCCTACGATCACTTTCCCCATTTCCAGATTGAGCAGGTCTACGAAAGAGCTTTCTTTCTGGATTCGCTCGTTGAGTTCTCGGATATTTACACTTTCCATAAAATATTTTGTTATTTTTGCATATGCGTTATTTCCTCTGCCTCTCATACGACGGGTCCGCCTTCTGCGGCTGGCAGATCCAGCCAAACGCCCCGTCAGTACAAGCCTGCCTGGAAGGCACCCTTTCCCGCCTGCTGAACCGCCCGGTCGCCGTGACCGGAGCCGGCCGGACAGACACCGCCGTGAACGCCGTAAACTACGTGGCCCACTTTGATGTGGAGGGGGAACTGCCCTTCGGGCAAGAGGATTTTTGCTACAAATTAAATGCCATGCTACCCCGTACAGTGGCCGTCCTGGGGGTCTCGGCCGTCCCCGAAGACCTTCACGCCCGGTTCAGCGCCACACGCCGCGAGTATACCTACTTCATCCATAGGAAGAAAGACCCTTTCGTGGCTGCGTACTCCTGGCAGTGCGGATTTCCGCAACTGGACTTCGATGCCATGAACGAGGCCTGTCAGTTCCTTCCCGGCACCCACGATTTCTCCTGTTTCGAAAAGACGGGAGGCGACAACAAAACCTCCGTCTGCACCGTAATGGAAGCCTTTTGGAAACCCTATGTTCCCTCGCATGTACAGGTCATGGGACTCCGGCCGTCCCCCGACGGAACGTACTGGTATTTCAGGATAGCGGCAGACCGTTTCCTGAGGAACATGGTCCGGGCCACCGTGGGGTCCCTGATCGAGGTGGGCCGGGGAAAACACAGCCCGGAATGGATTGCGGAGCTGATCGCCACGGGCACCCGCGGCGACGCCGGCGAGTCGGTTCCCGGCCACGCCCTGTTTCTGAACGGCGTGCAGTATTAAATATTGGCAGTTTTTTTGTATCTTTGCAGATTGATAAGATTTATAATAAAAAATAGATATGATTTTCCAGCTTCTCCAGACAGACACGGTACAGGCCCTGACCGAAACCCTGACTCCCCAGGCCGCGGCAGCCCCTGTCCAGCAGCCCGCTCAGATGAGCGAGAGCCTCTTCTCCATGTTCACCATGGGCGGCCCCCTCATGTGGGTGCTCCTGGCCCTCAGCATCCTCGCCATCTACATCATCGGCCGCAAGTGGTGGGTAATCGACCACGCCTCCAAGATAGACCCCAACTTCATGAACGACATCCGCGACTACATGAACAGCGGGAAAACCAAGAGCGCCGTGGCCCTGTGCCGCAAGTTTGACAACCCTGTGGCCCGCATGGTAGAAACCGGCATCCACCGCATGGGACGCCCGATGGCCGATATCCAGAGCGCCATCGAGAACATCGGCAACGTAGAGGTGGCCCGTCTGGAGAAGGGACTTCCCATCCTGGCCACCATCGCCGGCGGAGCCCCGATGATCGGTTTCCTGGGCACCGTGATGGGCATGGTGCAGGCCTTCTTCAACATGTCCAAGGCCGGCAACAACATCGACATCACCCTCCTGAGCGACGGTATCTACACCGCCATGCTCACCACCGTGGGCGGCCTCATCGTGGGCATCATCGCCTACTTCGGCTACAACTGGCTCACCTCCAAGGTCTCCAACCTGGTCTACAAGATGGAGAGTTCCACCATGGAGTTCATCGACATTGTCCTCCACGAACCCGGCGAAGAATAGCGTATGGCACTCAAGAGAAACACCAAGGTAGATGCGACGTTCTCGGTGTCCAGCATGACGGACATCGTGTTCCTGCTGCTCATCTTCTTCCTAGTGACCTCCACGCTCATCAACCCCAACGCCCTCAAGCTCCTCCTTCCCAAGAGCACGGGCCAGGTGAACGCGAAGGCCACGGTGAGCGTGAGCATCAAGGACTGGGGCGACGACACCTATACCTATCACGTCAACGGAGCGCAGGAGCCCCTCGCCTACGAGGCGGTGGAAGACGAACTCATCGGCCTGCTCTCCGCGGAAGAAGACCCCACTTTCTCCATTTTCTCGGACGAGAGCGTCCCGGTGGGCGAAGTGGTACAGATTATGAATATTGCCAAGCGGAATCACTACAAAGTGATCCTGGCAACCCAACCGGAATAAGATGCAGCCATACCAGCGCACACGGGAGCAGCGGGACAAGACCGCGAACGTGACGGGCCTCCTCGTCACGGCGGCAGTGCATGCCGCCGCGCTGGTCATCTGCCTGACCACCGGGCTCAGGTACCTGGATCCGCCCCCGCCGGAAAGGACTTCCCTCGTCATCGAATTCGAAGAGGAAGCCGTGGTGGAAAAGCCCGTTCCCGCCCAGGCAGGCCGGGAACCGGAAGCCCAGGAAACAGACCTTACCAAACCCGTGGAACTGGTGCAGAAGGCCGAATCGCCCCAGGTGAGCGACAGGCCGAACACCACCCCGGCCACCAAACCGGACCCCCACGGAGACGTTGAAGTCCCCACGCCCAAACAGGAAGAGCCCAAATTGGATCCGAGAGCTTCTTTCCCGGGCATGGGCAACAAGGACAATACCTCCACCACGCCGCACAGCGCCTCAGAGGCCACGGAAGGCTTCAAGGCCGGCCAGCCGGACGGAAACACCAAGGAAGGACGGACGGAAGGCTCCGCCAACGCCCACGTGGAAGGCCGCGCCGTACTGGGCACCCTGCCCAAACCCTCCTACTCCGCCCAATTGGAAGGCAAGGTGGTGGTACAGATCAAAGTGAACCAATACGGAGAGGTGATCGACGCCATCGCCGGCGCGGAAGGCACCACCGTAACAGACAAGAACCTGTGGACCGCAGCCCGCAACGCCGCGCTCAAGGCCCACTTTAACCAGAAGGCCGATGCCCCCGCCGTGCAGCTGGGGACCATCACCTATATCTTCAAGCTCAAATAACGACGTGAGTCGCAAAGTAATTCTTATGGAAGAAAAGAAAAAAGGTACGAGAAAACGTATCGTAAGAACGGCCTCCGAAGGCCACGCAGAAAAAGTTGATTACAGCACCAGCCGCAGCTTCGATTCCGAAGACAGGCCGGCGCGCCGCACTTTCTCCGGCGGCAAGCCCGCTTACGGAGAGCGCCGCGGACATTACGACAACCGGCGCCAGGAGGGCGGATACCGCTCCGAAGGCCGCCGTCAGGAAGGTGGATACCGTCAGGAAGGCGGTTATCGCCAGGAAGGTGGAAACCGTCAGGAAGGCAGCCGCCGTTCCGAAGGGAATTACGGTGCCAAAAAGCCCTATTCCGGCGCCAGAAAAACTTATGGCGCCAAGCCGGAGGGACGCAGCGGCTACGGCCGTCCCTCTTTCAAGAAGACACCCAAATTCAACCAGGCCGACGAAGGCATGAACGCCATGCTGCGCCGCAAACCCCAGGTTTCCGGCGGCCGTTTCAGCGACGACGACACCGCCAAGACCGAGATCCAGGAAGTGGTGCGCCTGAACAAATTCATCGCCAATTCCGGCGTCTGTTCCCGCCGCGAGGCCGACACCCTGATCCAGAGCGGTGTAGTCACCGTAAACGGAGAAGTGGTCACCGAACTGGGCACCAAGATCAATATCCTCATGGACGATGTCCGTTTCAACGGGCAGCGCCTCAAGGGGGAAGACAAAGTCTATATCGTGATGAACAAGCCCAAGGGCTATGTGACCACCGCCAGCGACCCGCATGCGGAAAAGACCGTGATGGACCTGCTGAAAGGCTGCCCCACCCGCGTTTTCCCGGTGGGCCGCCTGGACAAAAACACCACCGGCGTACTCATGTTCACCAATGACGGAGAGATGGCCGAACACCTCACCCACCCCTCCTACAACAAGAAGAAAATCTACCAGGTGGTGCTGGACGCCCCCCTCGCGGAGGAAGACAAGGAGAAGATCCTCGCCGGCATCGAACTGACGGACGGAGTAGTGGCGGCCGATGAACTGGAATACGTCGACGCACACGACCACCGCCAGCTGGGCATCGAGATCCACTCCGGCAAGAACCGCATCGTCCGCCGCATCTTCGAAACCCTGGGCTACGAAGTCCGCGCCTTGGACCGCGTCTATTTCGCAGGCCTCACCAAGAAGGGCCTCAAAAAGAGCGACTGGCGCTACCTCACCGAGGGCGAAGTGAACATCCTCAAAATGGGAGCATACGTATAATGGCACACAGGGCAGGTTTCGTAAACATCATCGGCAACCCCAACGTAGGGAAGTCCACCCTGATGAACGCGCTGGTGGGTGAAAAACTCTCCATCGTCACCGCCAAGGCCCAGACCACGCGGCACCGCATCATGGGCATCGTGAGCGGCGAGGACTACCAGATTGTCTATTCCGACACGCCCGGCATCCTCAAGCCCAACTACCGGCTGCAGCAGAGCATGCTCAACTTCGTAGACACGGCCATCGGCGACGCCGACATCATCCTGTACGTGACCGACACGGTGGAAAAAGGCGACAAGAACGAAGCCTATGTCGCCAAGCTCCGCAAGGTGGAATGCCCCGTGATCCTGGTCATCAACAAGATCGACATCTCCACGCAGGAAAAAGTGGTGGAACTGATGGAATGGTGGAAGGAGCAGCTGCCCCAGGCGGTGATCATCCCCGCATCGGCCCAGGAGAAATTCAACCTGGAGAGCATTCTGGAGGCGGTTTCTTCCCGGCTTCCGGAGGCCCCGGCCTGGTTCGACAAAGACCAGTTCACGGACAAGAATCTCCGTTTCTTCGCATCGGAGATTCTCCGTGAGAAGATTTTCCTCAACTACAGCGAGGAGATTCCCTACAGTTGCCAGGTGGAGATAGAGGCCTTCCACGAAGGAGAAGACCGCTACGAGATCAGCGCCGTCATCTACGTGATGCGCGATTCCCAGAAAGGCATCATCATCGGCAAAGGCGGCCAGATGCTCAAGAAGGTGGGCACCCAGGCCCGCATCGACATGGAAGACTTCTTCCAGAAGAAAGTGTTCCTGTCTACTTTTGTAAAAGTGGACCCGGACTGGCGCGAGAGCCGCAAGGAGCTGCGCCGCTTCGGTTATGAATATTAGACAGCGGTACGGCCGGCTGTGAAAAACGATTCTATTTATGGCAGAGGATTGGGAAGACATTGAAAACCAGGACGAAGAAGAACTGGGAGAAGACGCGGTTGCGTCGGGGAAATTCGACCGCCTGCTGGGCAGCGACAGCCGGAAATACAAGCTTTCCGGCATGTTCAAGGACTGGTATCTGGATTATGCGTCCTATACCATCCTGGACCGGGCCGTCCCGCATATCGTAGACGGATTCAAACCGGTACAGCGCCGCGTGCTGCATACCATGTTCACCATGGACGACGGCCGGTACACCAAGGTGGCCAACATCGTCGGACAGGCGATGCAGTATCACCCGCACGGTGACGCCTCCATTCTGGGCGCCCTGGTGACGCTGGGGCAGAAAGGCCTGCTCATCGACTGTCAGGGGAACTGGGGCAACATCCTCACCGGCGACTCCAACGCCGCCCCCCGTTACATCGAAGCCCGTCTTTCCAAATTTGCCAAAGAAGTGGTCTTCGACCCGAAGGTGACCCCTTGGATGACTTCCTATGACGGCCGCAACCAGGAGCCCACGGAACTTCCGGTGCGGTTCCCGCTGCTGCTGGCGCAGGGTACCGAAGGCATCGCCGCCGGTCTCAGCTCCAAGATCCTCCCGCACAACTTCAACGAACTCATCGACGCGTCCATCGCCATCCTCAAAGGCGAGCCGTTCGAGATCCTCCCGGACTTCCCCACCGGCGGCATCGCCGACTGCTCCAAGTACAACAAGGGCAAGCGGGGCGGCATCGTCAAGGTGAGGGCCCGGATCAACAAGGTGGACAAGTCCACCATCACCATCACCGAGATCCCCTACGGAAAAACCTCGCACGCCATCATTGACAGCATCCTCAAGGCCAAGGACAAGAAGAAGATCAACATCAAGAAGATAGAGGACATGACCACGGACAAGGTGGAAATCGTGATCCATCTTCCGGCCGATGTCTCCCCGGACAAGACCATCGACGCGCTGTACGCCTTCACGGAGTGCGAAACCAAGATCAGCCCCAATGCCTGCGTGATCAGGGAGAACAAGCCTGTGTTCCTCACCGTGGACGAAATCCTGGAATACGACACCTGGCACACCCGGGACATCCTGGAAGCCGAACTGCAGGTGAAACTGGGCGAACTGGAGAACGACTGGCACTACAGTTCCCTGGAGCGCATCTTCTTCGAAAACCGCATCTACAAGGTGCTGGAACAGAACCAGCTCTCCTGGGAGGAACAGCTGGACGACGTGCTGAACCAGATGCTGCAGTATCAGGACCTCCTCCATCGGCCCATCACCATGGATGACATCCTGAAACTGGTGGAGAAGCCGGTGCGCAAGATTTCCAAGTTCGACACCAAGGCCCTTGACGAGAAGATCTACGCCATCGAGGACCAGATGAAGGACATCCAGGACAAACTGGCCCACATGACGGAATACACCATCGAGTGGTTCAAGGGGCTCAAGAAGAAATATGGAAAGGCCTGGCCGCGCCTGACGGAAATCTCTTCCCTGGAAACCATCACCGTGACCAAGGTCGTGTCCAACAATGCCAAGCTGTACGCCAACCTGGCCGAGGGTTTCGTGGGCATCGGCCTCAAGCGGGACGACGGCGGCGAATTCGTCAGCGAATGCTCGGACCTGAGCGAGATCATCGTCATCGGCCGGGACGGCAAATTCCGCGTCACGAAGGTCTCCGACAAGGCTTTCTTCGGGAAAGACCTCCTTTACGCAGGCGTCTTCAACAGAGGCGACGAGCGTACCATCTATAATGTGATCTACCGGGAAGGAAAGGGTCCGGCACACTACGCCAAGCGTTTTGCCATCACCTCCATCACCCGCGACAAGGAATACGACATCACCACCGGGGCCGAGGGCTCCAAGATTCTCTGGTTCAGCGTGAACCACAACGGAGAAGCGGAGACGGTCCGGATCAGCCTCAGGCCCAAGAAGGGGCTCAAGAAGTCTTCGCTGGAATGGGATTTCGCCTCCCTTGCCATCAAGGGACGCGCCTCCAGGGGCAATCTGGTCACCAAGAATCCCATCGCCCGCATCCAGCTCAAGTCCAAGGGCGTCACTACGCTGAAAGGCAAGGACATCTGGTACGACCCGGACATCCAGCGCCTGAACGAAGACGGCAGAGGCGACCATCTGGGCAAATTCTCCGGAGAAGACCGTGTGCTGGCCATCTTCGCGGACGGCACCTACTACACCACCACCTACGACCTGGTGAACAAGTATCAGGGCGACGTGGTCCTGATCCAGAAGTTCGATCCCGGCCGCGTCTTCACGGTCCTCTATTGGGACAATGCCGCCAAGGCCTACTACGTGAAGCGTTTCTCCTTCACCGAGAGCAACAACACGCCCCTGCTCTTCATCTCCGACGCCCGGGGATCCAAACTGGTGGACATTTCCTTCGACCTGCATCCGCAGGTACTCCTCACCTTTGGAGGAAAATTCGAACACCGCGAGGCAGAAGTGCTTGACGCAGAGGAATTCATCGCCAAGAAAGGCCTTACGGCAAAGGGAAAGAAATGCTCGCAGTACGATTTGAAGTCCGTCGAATTCACTGAACCCCTGCATAAACCCGAAGACGATGTCGAACCCGCCGCGGAGCCTGAACCGATGGACGTGGAAATCGACGAAGACTTCCCGGACGATGCAGACGCCGCCGATGCCGGAGCGCCCATCGAGCAAACCGGCCAGTCGTCCGAACTCCTGAAGAACCAGGACGATGGCGGCCCCGTGGACTTCTCCGACTGGGAACCCACCTTGTTCTGACGCTGGACCCCCATGCTGATCGCACTGACAGGATTTATGGGAAGCGGAAAGACCACGGTGGGACAAATCGTGGCCGATGCCCTCGGATGCCCTTTCATCGACCTGGACGATGTCATCGTAAAGAAAGCGGGGATGTCCATTCCGGAGATTTTTGCCGGAAAGGGCGAAAAGGAATTCCGCCGCCTGGAGAAAAAGGCGCTGGAAGAGACCGTGGGTAAATACGCGGAAAATACGGCGGTCCTGGCGCTGGGCGGAGGAACGGTGACCGTGCCCGGCAGCATCGGCCTTTTGCAGGAAAAAACCACCTGCATCTATCTGCAGGCTTCGCCGGAGACCTTGCGGCAGCGTCTGGAAGGGCAGCGGGAAAGCCGTCCACTGGCCGATGAAAACTGGATGGAACGCCTGTTCCAACGACTCCCCTTATACGAAAAAGCCGCCCACGTCACGCTGGACACAGACGGGCTGCCGGCCGCTGAAATTGCCGACGAGATCATTGTCGACTGCCTTTAGATCAGGTCTTCCCGCTCGCGGATGTCCTTGAGCCGCAATTGGATGGTGGAAGACCCGCGGTAGAAGTTCTCCACGATGGAATAGCAGATGTCAATCGGGTTGCCGGACTTGATATATTCGTAGTAATCGGCCATGTTGAAGCCGATGGCGGCTATCTGCCTGTAAGGCTGGCTTTCCTGCATCAGGTCCAGTTTGAGGTGTACGCCGCCGGCACCTACCTTGCGGCCGTTTCCGGCGTCATAGACATCTTCCGTGAGGAAAACCGGATTGCTGTTGCCCGGACCGAAAGGCTGGAACTGCTTGAGGATACGGGTGAATTTGGGCGTGATCTGGGAAAAATCCAGGCGGGCGTCGATTTCCACCACCGGGGTAAGTTCCTCCCGGGTGATGTTGCCCGAGACAAACTGGTTCATCCTGCGGCAGAACTCTTCCAGATGCTCCTCTTTCATGGTGAGGCCGGCGGCATAGACATGGCCGCCGAAGTTCTCCAGCAGGTCGGCGCAGCTCTCGATGGAGGCGTAAAGGTCGAAACCCTGGACGCTCCGGGCACTGCCCGTCACGAATCCGTTGCTCTTTGTAAGCACTACGGTAGGCTTGTAGTAAGCCTCCACCAGGCGGGAGGCGACGATGCCCACGACACCCTTGTTCCAAGTCGGATTGTAGACGATGGTCACATTCTCCGTTTCCAGGGCCTTCCCGTCCCGGACCATTTCCAGCGCCTCCTGGGTGATTTCCCGGTCGATGGACTTGCGCTCGTTGTTGCTGTCGTTGATCTGTTCGCCGATGCGCACGGCGGTCTGGTCGTCCGTCGCCGTGAGCAGTTCCACGGCCAGGCGGCCGCTTTCCATACGCCCCGCCGCATTGATACGCGGGCCGATCTTGAAAACGATATCGTCGATATTGATGTGGCCGGGCTCCAGTTTGGCCAGGTTGATCATGGCCAGCAGACCTTTCCGGGGATTTTCGTTCAGCCGCTTGAGACCGAAATGGGCCAGGATGCGGTTCTCTCCCGTCATGGACACCAGGTCCGAGGCGATGGAAACCACCTGCAGGTCCAGAAGGGGGGTCAGCAGGTCCGGATCCAGATCGTATTTCTGCACATATCCCTGGGCCAGTTTGAACCCCACGCCACAGCCGCAGAGGTCGTCGAACGGGTAGTGGCAGTCTTCCCGCTTGGGATCCAGCACGGCCACCGCCCCCGGCAGTTCATTCTCCGGCAGGTGATGGTCGCAGATGATCACCTCGATCCCCTTGCCGCGGGCATATTCCACCTTGTCGATGGCCTTGATGCCGCAGTCCAGCGTGATCACCAGCTGCACACCGTTGTCCGAGGCCCAGTCCAGACCCTTGTACGACAGGCCGTAACCCTCATCATAGCGGTCCGGAATGTAGAAATCCACCTTCTGGGTAAAACGGCGGATAAAGGAATAGACCAGCGCCACAGCCGTGGTACCGTCTACATCGTAATCGCCGTAAACCAATATTTTCTGTCCCTTGACGATGGCTTCATGCACCCGGTCCACGGCTTTGTCCATATCGGCCATGAGGAAAGGGTCGTGCAAGTCTTCCAGGCGGGGACGGAAGAAACTGCGGGCCTCGTCAAACGTCTCTACTCCGCGCTGAACCAACAGATTGGCAAGAACCCGGTCGATACCGAGTTCCGCCGCCAGCCGCCCCGCTTTTTCGGGATCGGCCGGTGCTTTTACCGTCCATTGTCTGTCTGAAAAGCCCATAATCGTACAAATTTAGCAATTATCGGGCATAATTCCAAACCGATTTTTGTCAGATTTCAGGCCCCCGGATCGGAATGCCGTCCTGGTTCCACCAGTCGCCGTCGGCTTCGTTGAAGGGCTGCAGGAAGGGATTGGTGGAGATTTCACGGCCGATGGTGGTGGGCTGTCCGTGGCCGGGAATCACGTCCGTGTCGCCCGGGAGGGTGAGCACCTTCTTCAGGAGAGAATCCATGAGGACGTCGTAGTCGCCGCCGGCAAGGTCTGTCCGGCCGATGCTGCCTGCGAACAGGGTATCCCCGCTGAGCAGGAGGGAATTCTCCTCCGACCAGTAGCAGACGCCGCCGGGCGTATGGCCGGGCGTACCGATGACCTTCCAGCTGCATCCGCCGCTTTCCAGGGTATCCCCGTCGGCGATGTCCACCGTGGGGAAATCGTGTTTCAGGAAGGTGAAAGACTGGCGGAAACCTCCGGTAATCTGATCCATGATATGCTTGTCGGCGGGATTCAGATATACGGGGACGCTGAAGCGGGCCAGGAGTTTTTCCACGCCCCACACATGGTCGAAGTGGCCGTGGGTGAGGAAGATGGCATCCGGCACCAGGGAGTGTTCCTTCAGGAAATCCAGCAGGCTGTCCGTGCCTTCCGGCGAGGACATGCCGGGATCCACGATCGTACAGGAAGGGCCTTCGTCCGTCCAGAGGACCACACAATTGGTCCCCAGCGGATTGAATTCAAAAATTCGGGTATGCAGCATAGTCATGGTCGATTTAGATTGCAAATTTACGATTATTTTGCCAACTTTGTAGAATCAACCACCATTGTATGCACATCGGAATCGCAGGAAATATCGGCAGCGGCAAGACCACTCTCACCACCCTACTCGCCCGCCACTACGGCTGGACCCCGAAATTCGAATCCGTCACGTACAATCCCTATCTGGCCGATTATTACAAAGACATCAAACGCTGGTCGTTCGCGCTGGAGATGTACTTCCTGCAGCAGCGCCTGCACGATGTGCTGGATATCGCCAAGTCAAAGGACGTCATCATCCAGGACCGCACCCTGTTCGAAGGCGTCCACATTTTCGTAGCCAACAACTATGCGCAGGGAAACCTCTCGGAGAGGGACTACAATACTTATATGGACACCTTCAACGTGATGATGTCGGTGGTGAAGGAGCCGGACCTGATGATCTACCTCAAAAGCAGCATCCCCCACCTGGTGGCCCAGATCCAGAAACGCGGCCGGGATTACGAACAGACCATCTCCATCGACTACCTCTCCGGCCTCAACCAGCGCTACGAAGACTGGATCGCCGGTTACAAAGGCCGCCTGATCGTGATAGAGGCCGACAACCTGGATTTCCTGAACAGGCCGGAAGACTTCGCCTCCATCACGGACCGCATCGACGCCGAGTTGTACGGTTTGTTTTAAATGATTATATTTGTGAGATTAGACGCCCGGCCACTGCCGGACATGACGGAAAAAACGGTTTGACGGAAAGATTTAATCTATTGAATTATGCATATAGCAATCGCCGGTAATATCGGCAGCGGAAAGACCACGCTGACCAAAATGCTCGCCACCCATTACGGATGGACTCCCAAGTTCGAGTCCGTAGACTTCAACCCCTATCTGGCCGATTTCTACGAAGACATGGAACGCTGGTCGTTCAACCTCCAGATTTATTTCCTGAACAAGCGTTTCCAGGATGTGGTGGAAATCTCCAAGCATAAGGAAGTGATCATCCAGGACCGCACCATCTACGAAGATGCCCGCATCTTCGCCCCCAACCTCCACGCCATGGGCCTGATGTCCACCCGTGACTTCGAGAACTACAGCGACCTGTTCGACCTGATGATGTCGCTGGTGAATCCGCCGGACCTGCTCATCTACCTGAGAAGCTCCATCCCCAACCTCATCGCCCAGATCCAGAAACGCGGCCGCGAATACGAACGCTCCATCCGCATCGACTACATCACCGGCCTCAACCAGCGCTACGAAGACTGGATCCGGAATTACAAGGCCCGCCTCCTCATCGTAGACGTGGACAACATCAAATTCGAGAACAAACCCGAAGATTTCCAGTATATTACGGATAGAATCGACGCCGAACTCTTCGGCCTCTTCCCTTCCGAACAACAATAGAACCGATTATGAACGAAAGACCCACCATCATCGACTTTGTCGAAAAGTATACCCGGCAGTTCGCCGACCACACCTATCTCCGTGAAAAGGTCAACGGGACCTGGAAGGAGATCACCCAGGAACAGACCCGCCTGGAGGCCTACCGCATCGGCGCCGGCCTCATGTCGCTCGGCCTCAGGAAAGGGGACAAAATCGCCCTCCTGTCGGAAAGCCGCGCCATGTGGATCCTGTCCGAACTGGGCGCCATGTACGCCGGTGCCACCGACGTTCCCCTCTCCGTGAACCTGGGCGAAGGCAAGGATCTTGTCTTCCGCATCAACCATTCGGAATCCAAATGGATCCTGGTGTCCGGCAACCACCTGCCCAAGATCCGCGCCATCCTCCCGGAATGCCCGGACGTGGAAAAGGTCATCGTCTTTGACGATACCGCCTTCGACTACGACAAACTGGAGGCCAAGGAAATCCGCATGTCGGAAATCCAGAAGATGGGCGACGAATTCCTCAAGGCCCACCGGGCAGAATTCGAGGCCCGCTTCCACAGCATCGGCCCGGACGATTACGCCAACATCTCCTACACTTCCGGCACCACGGCCGATCCCAAGGGAATCCTCCTCACCCACCGCAACTACACGGCCAACGTAGCCCAGGGCAACTCCGTCATCTCCATCAACGAGGGAGAGGTGATGCTCATCATCCTGCCCCTGGACCACTGCTTCGCCCACGTGGCCGGCATGTACACCATGATGTACTACGGCGGTTCCATCGCTTTCGTGCCCATCGGCAAGAACGCCCTGGCCACCCTGCGCAACGTGCCTACCGCCATTTCGGAGGTCCGTCCGCACGTGATGCTTTCCGTTCCCGCCCTCGCCCGCAACTTCAAGAAGAACATCGAGAGCGGCATCAAGAAGAAGGGTCCCAAGGTGGAGAAACTCTTCAACTTCGCCCTCAACAATGCCATCAAATACAACAAGGAATACTACAACCGGGGCACCGGCGGCACCTTCTGGAGAAAACCCCTCGTCTCCCTGTTCGACAAGATCCTGTTCAAGCAGGTACGGGAAAACTTCGGCGGCCGCATGCGTTTCTTCGTAGGCGGCGGTGCCCTGCTGGACATCGAGCTGCAGCGCTTCTTCTGCGCAGTGGGCATGCCCATGTTCCAGGGCTACGGCCTCACGGAAGCCACACCTATCATCTGCGCCAACTCGGAAGGCCACGCCCGGTTCGGGTCCTCCGGCCGTATCGTGAAGCCCATGGACTGCGTCATCCTGGACGCAGAGGGCAAGGAAGTTCCGCACGGCACCCGCGGAGAGATCGTCATCCGCGGCGAGAACGTGATGGCCGGCTACTGGAAGAACCCCAAGGCCACGGCCGACACGGTGGTGGACGGCTGGCTCCACACCGGCGACATGGGCTACATCTGCCCGGAAGACCCGGACTTCCTGTATGTGGTAGGCCGGTTCAAGAGCCTCCTCATCTCCTCCGACGGCGAGAAATACTCACCGGAAGGCTTTGAAGACAACTTCACCGAAACTTCCAAATGGGTGAACGCCTGCGTGCTGCACAACAACCAGAAGCCGTACTGCGTGGCGCTGGTAGTGCCGGACAAGGCTGCCCTGACGGAAGCCATCCAGAAACGCGGCCTGGACCCTGCCTCCGAAGAAGGCCGCCGGGCCATGCTGGACCTCATCCAGGCCGATGTAGACACCTACAAGAAGGGCGGCGTGCATGAAGGCATGTTCCCGGAGCGCTGGCTTCCTTCCGCCATCGGCATCTGCGACGAGGAATTCACCATCGCCAACAAGATGATGAACTCCACCATGAAGATTGTCCGCGGCAAGGTGGAAGAACACTATGCCGCCCTGCTGGACTACCTGTATTCGGCGGAAGGCAAGGACATCCACAATGCCCGCAACCTGGAAGCCCTGAAATAAACAGAAAGGCCCGTCTCCTGTGCGGAGACGGGCCTTTTTCTTCAACCGTTCCGGCCGAAACGCCAGGCGCGCATGTACTCGAAGCCGGCCCGGATTTCTTCTTCCGTATCCCGGTCGTCGAGGGTGAACCAGCAGTAATGGGACTCCAGGTCGCTGTCCCGGTACATGTACTGGAGCGTCCGGTCCTCTTTCATCAGGCGCATGCAGCGGGCATGCATCGCCAGGAAACGGTATAACAACGGCAGCACCGGGAAATCACCCCGGGTCCCCTGCAGCCAAAGATTGTCCGAGCAATAGGCGCAGACCATGGCGGCTTTGGAGTAGCACTGCCAGGCCTGCTTCCGGTAATCGACACTGACAAAGAACCTGGCGAATTCTTCCCAGGCCCGGCTCAGGGCGATCAGGAAGCCCACTTCGTTCTCTTCCTGCCCCCACCGGGCTTCCAGGTCGTCGACCTTTTTCTGATACGGAGCGGAGAGTTCACTGACCAGGGAAGGGACCATCCGGAGGTTTCCGTTGTCGGTCCAGGCTACGAGGGAATAAGCTTTGTTTTCCATTTTTACACAACAGTTTTCAAAGAACTTTGCCGGCTCCCCGGAGGTCCCGTCAGGGCACGATACGCTCTGTCAAAGGACGGCCTTCGGCCGGAGTTGTGTAAAAAAGGATATGGCGCAGATTAAATCATAACACTGCAAAGATACTACTTTTTTCCGTATCTTTGTAATCTATGGTTAAGAAAGAGTATATACAAGTGCGCGGTGCGCGGGCCAATAATCTGCAAGACATCAATGCAGATATCCCGCGGGGAGAATTTGTTGTGGTTACCGGCCTGAGCGGCAGCGGCAAGAGTTCGCTGGCGTTCGACACCATCTATGCGGAAGGCCAGCGGCGGTACATGGACACCCTGTCCACTTACGCCAAACACTTCATGGGCATCCTGGAAAAACCGGAAGTGGAAGAGATCAAAGGCCTCAGCCCCATCATTGCCATCGAGCAGAAGACTACCGGCAACAACCCCCGATCCACAGTGGGCACCATCACGGAAATCTACGACTTCCTCCGTCTTCTGTACGCCAAAGGCTCCCGGGCTTTCTCGCCGGAAACCGGCAAGGAGATGGTCCGCTACACGGACGAGCAGATCGTAGACCTCATCATGACCCGTTACAGCGGACGAAAATGCTATCTGCTTGCCCCGCTGGTTCGCGGCCGAAAGGGCCACTACAGGGAACTCTTCGACCAGATGCGCAAGCGCGGCTATACGGAGGTGCGCATTGACGGAGAAATATTTGAGCTGCAGGATGTCACGGCGCTGGACCGGTACAAGCCCCACTTCATCGAACTGGTGGTAGACCGCCTCCTGCCCGAAGCCGGCGACGACAGGCGCATCCGGGATTCCGTAGCCCGGGCGCTCAACATCGGCAAAGGGTCGGTGGCCATTCTGGACATCCAGACGCAGGTGCTCTCGCACTTCTCCAAGCATCTGGTAGACCCGGACAGCGGCCTTTCCCTCCAGGAACCGCAGCCGCACAGCTTCTCCTTCAACTCGCCCCAGGGGTACTGTCCGCACTGCAAGGGCCTGGGCACCATCCTGGACGTGAACATGGACACCATCATCCCGGACAGGAGCAAGTCGGTGGCCGACGGAGCCATCGTCCCGCTGGGAAAAGTCCGTGAAAACCGCAAGTTCGACATCATCCGCTCCATCGCCCGTAAATACAATTTCAGCCTGTACGACCCCATCGCCGCCCTCCCGGACGATGCAGTGAGCCTCCTGGTATTCGGCTCGGAAGACCTTTTCCGCGTGGGTGAAGGCAACCTGTCGGAAATGGCCACCTGGGGCGGTGTGCTCGACAACATCGAAGACACCGTCACCTGTCCCGTCTGCAGGGGGACGCGCCTGAACCAGGAAGCCCTGTGTTTCCGGGTCGACGGAAAAACCATCCCCGAAGTGGCCGCCATGGAAATGTCGGAACTCCGCACCTGGCTGGACAAGATTCCGGAAGGATTCAACAAAAGGGAGCAGAATGTGGCCCGGGACATCCTGAAAGAACTCCGCGAAAGGGTGCAGTTCATGCTGGACGTCGGCCTCGACTACCTGTCGCTGGACCGTCCCACGGCATCCCTCTCCGGCGGCGAGAGCCAGCGAATCCGCCTGGCCACCCAGATCGGCTCCAAACTGGTGAACGTGCTCTATATCCTGGACGAGCCTTCCATCGGCCTGCACCAGAAAGACAACCGGAAGCTCATCGCCTCGCTCAAGACGCTCCGGGACGAGGGCAACTCCGTGATGGTGGTGGAGCATGATGCAGAGACCATGCTGAGTGCCGACTGGCTGGTGGACGTCGGTCCCGGCGCCGGCGAGCAGGGCGGAAAAATCTGCCTGAGCGCCCCGCTGTCCACCCTGCTGAAAGGGGAGAAACCGGATGCCGATACCGCCTCCCATATCGTCCTGGGCCCTTCCGTGACGTTGGATTACCTCCGGGGAGAAAAAACCATCCCCGTACCGGGAAGCCGCAGAAGGGGGAGCGGGGAATTCCTGTCGCTTCGGGGCGCCAGGGGCAATAACCTCAAGAACGTAAATGTAGACTTCCCGCTGGGCTGTCTGATCGGCGTTGCGGGGCTTTCCGGCAGCGGAAAATCGACCCTGGTAAACGAGACGCTGATGCCGGCCATCAAGCAGCAGTTCTACCGGTCGAAGGAGAAACCGCTTCCCTTCGACCAGCTGAAAGGGTTGGAATATATCGACAAGCTCATCGAAATCGACCAGTCCCCCATCGGCCGTACGCCCCGGTCCAATCCCGCCACCTTCACCGCTGTTTTCAACGACATCCGCGCCCTCTTCGAGGAAACCCCGGATGCCAAGGTGCGCGGTTTCAAGAGCGGCCGGTTCTCCTTCAACGTGCCCGGAGGCCGATGCGAGGAGTGCAAAGGCGCCGGCATCAAGGTAATCGAGATGAATTTCCTGCCTTCCGTGCATGTACCCTGCGAAGCCTGCCGCGGCCGCCGCTACAAAGAGGACACCCTGGCCGTCCGCTACAAAGGCAAGAACATCAACGACGTGCTGGAAATGCCCATCAGCGAAGCGTACGAGTTCTTCAAGCCCGTTCCCAAAATTGCCGCCAAACTCAAGGCACTGGTGGACGTAGGCCTGGGATATGTTCACCTGGGGCAGAGCGCCGTCACCTTGTCCGGCGGTGAAAGCCAGCGCATGAAGCTGGCAGCAGAACTCTCCCGCCCCTCCACGGGGTCTACGCTGTACATCCTGGACGAGCCCACCACCGGTTTGCATTTCGAAGACATCAAAGTGCTTCTTGGGGTTCTCCAGCGCCTGGTAGATGCCGGGAACACCGTAATTATCATCGAGCACAACCTGGATGTGCTCAAAAGCGTGGACTACTTGTTTGACATGGGCCCGGAAGGCGGGCGCCGGGGCGGTCTCATCGTCGCCCAGGGCACGCCGGAAGAGCTGGCGCTGGATCCGCACTCGGTCACCGGGCCGTATCTGAAAGAAGTATTGTAGATGCTTGCCGTGTTGCCGCCGGAATCGGCCCTGCAGTGCATTTTGCGCTGCAACATGGTCGGTGTTTTGGCCCGGGAGGCCGTCTTCCTTGCCATGTTGCTTCCGGAATCGGCCCTGCAGTGCAGTTTGCGCTGCAACATGGCCAGGCCGGACTGCTCCGGGCTATTGGAGCAGCAGGGCCAGGACGATAGCTAAAAGGAAAGCCGCTCCCACGATGACGGAGAAAATGCCCATCCCTTTGAGGCCGTCTTTCAGGTTCCTGCCGACGGCTTCGTCCACCGCCGGATCGTCCAGCGGATAGTGCTTCCGCTGCCACCAGGTGTAGATAATGGCTGACAAGTTGAGGACGAACAGGAAGCCGCCCAGAATGGTGATGATCCAGGTCGATTTGCCTGTATCTCCTCCGATAAGGTCAACGATGCCCGTTACCATCCAGAATACGCACATGAGCGTCTGGAAGCTGTAATTGACCATCTGGGCCTTGAACTGGTTTTTGGTGATGCCTTTCATTTCTTGGGGATATGGGAACCGAGGATGTACAACAGGGAAATCGCGGCAGAAACGACGAGCGAAATCCCGAACATGATAAGGACATCGGACCAGACAAACTCCGCCGGTTCTTTGAGGTATGCAAATAAAGCCCAGCAAATCGTATATCCGACGGGATATATGATAGCCATTCTGGCAAAAAGCTTCTGGTCCTTGGAGAGTTTCATGGCTCGAATATTACAAGTTTAATATTACAAATTTAATAAAAAAAGTAAATAATCGGTTAAAACAGAAAAATGTGCGCCGGAATTCTTAATGAGCGCTGGATTATTGCTCCAGACAGCTTATCTTGCGCGATATGAAAGAGTCGTATCACATCTGTTTCACCTCGCACGATGAGGTTATGTTCCGGAACCAGGAAGACTACGGAACCATTCTGAACCTGCTGGCCCTTCAGTGTCATTCCAAGGATACCGAATTGCTGGTAGATGCAGAGATGTCCACCCACGTCCATTTGAATGTGTTTTCAGCTGCTCCGGTGCCCTATGCCCGAAGCTCCCGCATGTCGTATACGAAATACTTCAACCACAAGTATGGGAGGGAAGGCAGGTTCGGAGAAAAATACACCTTCGTTTTAAAGGTGGAAGGCTTTTACCACCAGCTGACCTTGCAGAACTACGTGTTGCGGAACGGGCTGCATCATGGAGCCGCCGCTACGGCTTTCGGATATCCCCATTGCACGGTCCGTGAACTGTTTGCGCAGGATATCGGCATGTCGGCAGAAAAGGCTGTGCCGATGTCCCGGCCGGAAATAGCATCAATTCTTCCGTGCCACGCGGAGTTTCCGGACGAATACCGGATGAATGCTTCCGGAATCTTTGTCAGAGACAGTTTCATGGAACTGCGCCGAGCCGAGCAAGTATATGCCACCCCCAGAAACTACCTGTATCAGATGAACCGGCTCACTGACGACAGGTGGATCAAGGACCAGCTGGAAGACCATACGGGATCCCCGTTGACATTGGCTGAAATAGAGAAAGCCGATGAAAAGTCGGTTGCGCAGATGCTCATCAACGAATCCGGCAGGAACTTCGACCGGCACCGGATGCAAGATCCGGCAGTATGTGCTTTGATAGACAAAAACTTGATCATCCCTTTCGGAGCCACCTCTGTCTATCAGCTCACGGACTCCCAGAAAACACGGATCGCCCGGCAGCTCTGTTTTGAATTCCACTTGCCGGAGCACCAGATCCGGCGCTGTCTGGTTACCGGTCCAGATACCCGGGCCATGTTGCAAAAGAAATCGGCCTGGTAGGGCATTCTACGCTGCAACATGGCAGCAAAAATGGCATTATGGACAGAAAAACTTACCATGTTGCAACAGAAATCGGCCTTGCAGTGTCTTCTGCACTGCAACATGGCTTACAACAGGATACGGGGAAGGTCGGCAAAGCAGTCTATTACAGCAAGATACGGGGAAGGTCGGCAAAGCGGTCTATGACGGCGCTGGCACCGGCGGAAAGCAGGTCTTCCCGGTTGCTGTTTCCGTAAGAGACGCCGCAGGTACGGCAGCCGGCACGAAGGCCCATCAGGATATCGACCGGCATGTCTCCTACCACCCAGGCGTCATCGGCCGTCACGCCCAGCGTCTCCAGCGTAATGAGCACCGGCTCCGGGTCCGGCTTGGCGTTGGTCACATTGTCCGCGCCGATGATCAGGGAGAAGCAGTCCAGAATGCCCGCCTCCGCAAGGAACTCCTTCAGAGAACGGGAAGATCGGGACGATGCGACGCTCAGGGTTCGGCCTTCGTGCCATAGCTTCAGGATGGTTTCCTTCACTCCCGGGAACAGCTCTACGTGCATGAGGGAGCGTTTTTCCTGGAAAATGCGCCGGTAGGTGGCCATGCACGCTTCCAGACGGGCATCGTCAAAATCAGGGTACAACTGCCGGAAACATCCTTTCAGCGGCAGGCCGATGCTGGACGCGCAAGCCTGGGCGTCCCGGAACTCCAGCCCCAGTTCCTGCATGGTGCTGTGCATGGTGGAGACGATATACCCCTGGGTGTCTCCCAGGGTACCGTCGTAGTCGAAAATGATGAGTTTTGCTGCCATAGGCCTGCAAAGATACAAAATATCCGCCATGTTGCAGCGCAAAACGCACTGCAGGGCCGGTTCCGGCGGCAACATGGCAAGGAAAACGGTACCCCAGCCCAAATTACCAGCCATGTTGCAGCGCAAAACGCACTGCAGGGCCGGTTCCGGCGGCAACATGGCAAAGTCGGGGGCGGCCCGCCGCTCTTACAGCGTCTGGCCGCCGATGAACTCGCGGAGGATGGAGGTGGGCGGGATGGCGGCTATCTCCGAGGGCTGCAGCGCCACGATGTATTCCAGGAAAGTGAGCAGGCGGGTGGCCTCCGCATAGGCCGGAGAATCCGGACGGATACGGCGCAGGAGCGGTTCCGCATAATATTTCAGCAGGGGCAGTTCGTACAGCAGCGCGCTGTTGAACTGGGCATCGGCATTCTCCTGGAAGGGGAAGATGTAGCGATTCTCCCCGCGGCGCACGGAAGGCCAGCGAAGGATGGTGTCTTCCGGGATAATCCCCCGGACCCGGTTATCCCGCACCATACGGCGCAGCAGGCGGTTGTCCGTAGTGGAGATGCAGCAGTTCTCGTCCAGTTTCAGGGAAGTCAGGGCCGATGCATACACCCGGTAGATGCGGCTCTGATCTACCGAGGGAACCATGTCCGGATCCAAGGCGTGGATGCCCTCCATCACCAGGATGTCGTTCTCTTCCAGGTGCATCCGCCTGCCCTCGAAGAAAGGCCGACCCTGCTTGAAGTCGTAGCGCGGAAGTTCTATTTCCTCTCCCCGGAGCAGGGCGTTCAGCTGATCGCCCAGAAGCTGGAGGTCCATGGCTTCCAACGCCTCGAAATCGTAATTGCCGTCCTCGTCCTTGGGCGTACGCTCCCGCTCCACGAAGTAATTGTCTAGTTCGATCACTTTGGGGTTCATTCCCAGCACCTTCAGCTGCTGGGCCACCCGCAGGGAAGACGATGTCTTTCCACTGGAGGACGGACCGGCCAGGAAGACGATCTTCAGGCGGTCACGCTCGGCGAAGATCTTGTCGGCCACCTCTGCATATTTCCGCTCCTGACGGGCTTCGCACAGGTTGATCAGCTCCACAGCTTTTCCGTCCATGAGCAGATGGTTCAACGCGCCTACACTCACTACGCCGGTGGTCTTGCACCAATAACCGTAGTCTTTCAAGGTAATGGTGAGCTTGATCTGCTTCTGGCGCGGGATGGGACGGGTAATGTCTTCGCCGGAGGGATACTGCAGGCAGAACCCGTGGTGGAAGGGCATGAGGTCGAAGACCTTGAGGTATCCCGTAGAGGGGACCAGCGGGCCGTAAAAGGTATCGGCCACTCCGTCCAGGAAGTAAACGCTGCAGGAATACCGCCCCAGAGAGTGCTGCAGCCCTGCTTTCAAGGGCTGGTTCTGGGCCGAATAGATGGCCTCGGCATCGGTGGCGAGCATCTTTTCCCGGGTAAAGGGCAGGTCCAGCTGCACCAGGCGGCGCATCTCTTCCCGGAGCTGCATGATCTGCTCGTCCGTGATGCGGCATGCGCGGAACTTGCAGTACAGCCCGCTGGGCAGGGAATGGTTGATCTTGAAGACCTTGTCCGGGAACAGGTTCCGCGCGGCCCGCTGGGCCAGAAAACTCAGGGAACGCAAGTATGTCCGGCGTCCGTCCGGATGGTTGTACCCCACAAATTCTACCTGATGCGGCTCATACAAACGGCTGTCCAGCGACTTCAGTTTGTGGTCTACCAGTGCAGCCAGGACAGGATACTCTTTCCCGGTTTTGGGGTCTGAGATTCTCTCGGGGGCCAGGGCGGCAACCATATATCCTTCTTCCACCGGATAATGCCGGCCGTCGTTTATGCAAAAGATATCTATCATACTTCGCCAATTGTCTTAGGTTACAATAATAGCAAAAAAACACGAAAAATGCCATTTTTGCATCAAAATAACCTGCTACAAAACGGACCAGCCACACCTTCGTTCCGCTGCCTTGGGCTCAGTCATCAGCCTCCACACCCGTAAAATGAGTGGGATAGTCCCCGAACTGGAGGCTGAAACGGAGCGTTTCCCCGGAAATGCTGCCTTCCAACCCGTGCACCGTATACTTGGGATATTCCCCGCCGAGCGCCCAGGGGACCACATTGTCACAGAAAAACGCGTCGCCTTCCACGGTGATGCCCGGAATGCTGACATCAATGGTTACCGGCATGGCCGGGACAAACTTGATCCGGTAGATGACCAGTTCCGCCGTGCGGCCGTCGTCAGACGGGCGGAAGGCCACATAGATGTCCTGATTGTCGTACGTCCCTCCGTTGTAATCCACAGATACCGTTCCCACATACAGGGACTGGCCCGGGATGGCGTCGGCCTTGGGATCTTTGTGACAGGATGCGGCGGCAACAAGCAGCGCGGCCATGATTCCGATGCGAAAAGCGTTCATATCTTCTAGAATTTAACGTTAATACCCAAACTGATGCGGCGGGGCTTGCCCAGGGCGAAGAATTCGTTCCCCATGGACTTGAAATAGAAGGCATGGTAGCGGCTGCCTGCCAGGTTCTCCCCTTTCAGATAGAGGGAAAGGCGTTCCAGGGAGAAGCGCAGCTGGGCGCCCAGGCACAAGTACAGGGGATCTTCCAGGGAGTTTTCCTCGTTCCAGGCAAGCGGACCAGCACCCCGCAGGTTCAGACCCAGTTTCCAATTCCCCAAAGTATAGGCGGCCGATGCAAAAAGCGTATGCTCCGGACTGTACGGGATGCGTTTCCCTGCATAATCATTGTTTCCGTCCGAAAATGCGGTAAATCGTGCCCGGTTCCAGCCATAGGACAGATGGGCGTGGAAAAAACCGGGGGTCCAGTCTGCCTCCGCCTCCACTCCGCAGCTGAGGCTGCGTCCTGCGTTGGCCATCATCCGGCCCGTAGACATCCCAGGCGGAAACACGGTCAGCTGCTGGTTCACGGCATCAATCAAAAAGGCCGACACGGACGCGTGAAAAACGGTTCCCCGCGTGTAACGGAATCCCAGTTCCACATTCCACGCCTCTTCCGGCCTATACTCGGTATGGCCTGCCCCCACCGACACGGAGGGTCGGTCCAGATAAACGCCCAAGTCGGCCATGAGTCCGTTCATCATCCGGTTTTGCAGGATGTCGGAGAAAATCTGGGTATTGAATCCACCCGCCCGGTAGCCCTTGGCCACCGAAGCGTAAGGCTTCAGATGTGCCCAGCCGTCATAAAAGACCGCCAGCTTGGGAAGCAGCTGGAGATAATGATGGTCCAGACTGCCCCGATAGCTGTCTTCATAGGCCTTGGGAACCTTCATGGTGGGAAAGAACTGGTAATGGAGGGAAGACACACAGTCGTAATCCATCCAGGCGCCCTCGTAATCCAGGCGGAGCCCGGCTGTAAGTTGCCAGGGACCCAGCAGGAACACCGACTCATGATACAAGGCGGCATTCCAGGAGAGGATACCGAAAAGGCTGTTTACTGGAAAACTTTGGTCCGGGATATCCAGAAAGCCGATGTCCCCTGGGATATTCCGGTTGGCATTATCCAGGATCAGCGTCCGGATACCATCCTCCTTGAACGTGACAGGGGCATCCAGCCGGTTTCCCTTGAAAAAGCCGAAGAAACCCGTCACAGGCTTCCACCAGTCCATTTTTCTCACCGGCCGCAGAATCACTTCGGCCGTGAGGGCGGCGCTCCGCTGCTCTTGCTCCAGGGTAAAGATGGACGAGGGCAGATAATCTTGGTCCATGCGCATCCGGTCCCAAAGCAGCTGGGCAGACAGCAAGGCATCCACCGCAACCCGACGCTTGTTTACACGCGCCTTGAACCCCTCCAGCACCCACAATCGCCGGTACCCGGCCTCATCATTGTAGGAAGGAGGCTGCAGTACACCGTCTTTGTAAAGTCCGTAAGCGAAACCGCCCTCGTCGGAGAAATTGGCCTGAAGGATGTTGCTCAGAAACACCCGCTCCCCTGCCGCCTTTTCCCATTTCCAGCGCAGCTGCCCGCCGTTGAAAGGGTCGCAGAGTGCGTCCTTATAGGAATTCCGGAAAAATCCGTCCGTATGACGGAAGCCCAGGCTCAGGGCATGTTGCCCTCCGTACCATGACAGCTGCGTTTTCAGCGTATTGGCGCTCCCCCACTCCAACAAGGCCCTGAAGCCCTTTGCATCCAATGGCCCCGGCGTGTGCAGCGACAGCAGCCCGCACATGGCATTCCGGCCATACAGAGTGCCCTGCGGACCCCGAAGCAGGTTTACGGACGCAATATCCAGGTAGTCGAAATCATAAGCATTTTTATCCAGGATGGGGAAATCGTCGATATATAGCCCCAGGACGGGATTATCCATCCGGGAGCCCAGACCACGCATGTAAATGGTGGATGTCAGGGAAGCGCCATAGTCCGGGAGCAGGAGTCCTGGAACCAGCATGGCTACCATTTTAGGATTATCTATCCCCATCTCCACCAACTGATCACGACCGATAACCGTGACGGGAGCGGGCAGTTTGTCCAAGCGGACATCCTGCTTGGCCGCCACCGCAACAGCCGGCACCAATAGGGTATCCGGGACAGCCACCAAGGCCGATATAAACAATTCCAATAGCATAGGCGCTGCAAAGATGCACCTTTTCCGGCATTAATCTAAGGACATGTATCGCCAAAATTAGGATTTTTTAATCCTAAAACATTCACAATACACCCTCTCAAGCTTCTCTATACGATATTTCACAGATTTTTGCTATCTTTGCGCTTTACAGAAATCAGAGAGATATGGCATACTACGAATTGAACGAGCAGGAGCTCGGAAGAAGGGAATCTTTGAACAAACTGCGTGAACTGGGAATCAATCCTTATCCGGCGCCGTTGTATCCGGTAAACACTACCACGGAAGAGATTGCCCAAGGCTTCAAACCGGAAGAGGGCAATTTCCAGGACGTATGCATCGCCGGCCGCATCATGAGCCGCCGCATCATGGGAGCCGCCTCCTTCATGGAGCTGCAGGACCACGCCGGCCGCATCCAGGTCTATGTCAAGAGGGACGAGATCTGCCCCGGCGAAGACAAGACCCTGTACAACACCGTATTCAAGAAGCTGCTGGACATCGGCGACATCGTGGGAATCAAGGGCTTCGCCTTCTTTACCCAGACGGGCCAGCTGTCTGTCCATGCCAAGGAACTCACCGTGCTGAGCAAGTCGCTGCGTGTGCTTCCCATCGTCAAGACCGACGCCGACGGCACCGTACACGACAGTTTTGAAGACCCTGAACTCCGCTACCGCCAGCGCTATGTAGACCTGGTGGTGAATCCTTCCGTGAAGGATACTTTCGTAAAGCGCACGCTCATCATCAACACCATGCGCCAATGCTTCAACGAGGCCGGCTGCCTGGAGGTGGAAACCCCTATCCTGCAGCCCATTCCTGGCGGTGCAACGGCCCGTCCGTTCATCACCCACCACAATGCGCTGGACGTGGACATGTACATGAGAATCGCCAATGAACTCTATCTGAAGCGCCTGATCGTGGGCGGTTTCGCCGGTGTATACGAGTTTGCCAAGAATTTCCGCAACGAGGGCATGGACAAGACCCACAACCCGGAATTCACCTGCGTGGAAATGTACATCGCCTACAAGGACTATCTGTGGATGATGGAATTCACGGAGAAGATGCTGCAGCGGGTGGCCGAGGCTACCGGGGGCGTGGTGAAGACCATCGGCGGCAATGAGATTTCTTTCGAAGGTCCTTTCCGCCGCCTGCGCATCCTGGACGCCATCAAGGAGTACGCCGGCGTAGACGTGAAGGGCATGGACGAGGCCGGGCTCCGCGAGGTTTGCAAGAAACTGAACGTGGAAGTCACGCCGGAAATGGGCGTGGGCAAGCTCATCGACGCCATCGTGGGAGAATATGTAGAGAAGAACCTGGTGCAGCCCACCTTCCTGATCGACTACCCGGTAGAGATGTCTCCGCTTACCAAGCGCTGCCGCTACGACGACACCCTCACGGAACGCTTCGAGCTGTTCGTGAACGGGAAAGAACTGGCCAACGCCTACTCGGAGCTTAACGACCCGGTAGACCAGCTTGAACGCTTCGAAGAGCAGGCCGCCCTCAAGAGCAAAGGAGACGACGAGGCCATGTACATCGACTACGACTTTGTCCGCGCACTGGAATACGGCATGCCGCCGACCTCCGGCATCGGCATCGGCATCGACCGCCTCACCATGTTCATGACGGGCGCCGAGACCATTCAGGATGTCCTCTTCTTCCCCACAATGCGTCCGGAGAAGTTCTAGCACCCATGGAAATCACATCGGCCCAGAACCCGAAATTCAGGAACTTGCTTCTGCTGCAGGAAAAATCCAAGGTGCGGCGGGAGCAAGGCCTTTTTGTGGTAGAAGGCCGACGGGAACTGGAGCACTGCCTGGAAGCCGGCTTCACGGTCCGGACGGTGTTCGTGTGCCCGGAGATTGCCGGTCTGGCCGGCAAGGACCTGGCTACAGCTGCCGGCCGGCCTTCCGTCTTCGAGATTCCGGAAAACCTCTACCGCAAGGCCGCTTACCGGGAAAGCACCGAAGGCATCATCGCCGAAGTGGAATACCGCACGCTGGGGCTGGGGGATCTGCCCCTGAAGAAAAACCCGCTCATCGTGGTGCTGGAATCTGTCGAGAAGCCCGGCAACCTGGGAGCCGTCCTCCGCAGTGCCGATGCCGCCGGGGCCGATGCCGTCATTTTCTGCGACCCGCTCACGGACCTGTACAACCCGAACCTCATCCGGGCCTCCATCGGCGCGGTATTCACAGTTCCCACCGTGCTTGCATCGACCCGGGATACCATTGCCTGGCTCAAGGAGCAGGGCATCCGCATCCTCACGGCCCAGCTGCAGGACTCCTCGCTCTACTATGATACGGACATGCGGGAAGGAACCGCCATCGTGATGGGGACCGAATCCGTAGGCCTCTCTCCCGCCTGGCGCGAAGCGGCCGATGCCCACATCCGCATCCCCATGCTGGGCAACCTGGACAGCCTGAACGTCTCCGTCAGCGCCGCCATCCTGCTCTTCGAAGCCGTCCGCCAGCGCCAGGGCGCAGTATAACCCCGCGCGCGAACTAGAACGGGAGGTCGTCCGTAGGTTCGGCGGCAGGCAGGGGCCCGTTGTAGGCCGGATTCACAGGCTGCTGGGGCTGGACGGGCTGCGAAGGGGCCGCAGCTTGCGGCTGGGGAACGTATGGCTGCTGAGCAGGCTGCGCAGGCCGGTATCCGCCTTGATAGCTGCCCTGATTCTGGTTCTGGTAACCGCCGCCCTGGCCCTGGAAACCGTTTTCTTGGCCGTCCGGGCGCTTGCCCAGCAGCTGCAGGTTGTCCACCACCACTTCCGTGGTATACCGTTTGTTGCCGGTCTGGTCCGTCCACTGGCGGGTGCGCAGGCGGCCCTCTACGAAGATCTGGGTTCCCTTGCGGATGAATTTCTCGGCCACGTCGGCCGAATTGCGCCAGGCAACGATATTGTGCCACTCCGTATTCTCGCGGAGTTCTCCGTTACGGTCTCTGAAACGTTCGGTGGTGGCCAGCGGGAAGGAAGCCACTTTGGCGTTTCCGCCGGGGTTGTTGGGATTGGATTCAAGGTAACGTACATCCGGGTCTTTTCCAACGTTACCGATCAGCATGACTTTGTTCAGTGACATAATACAATAAAATTTTAAACGCCGCATCCTGTAGTACGACGTTGCAAGTTACGGAATTATTTTGGAAAAAAACTACAGGACAGCTGCCATTTTTTCCACGTCCGGGTTTTCGCCCGTGAAGAGACTGTATCCTGTCACGGCCTGCCAAAGCAGCCAGCGCCGGCCGCTGATATACTGCCTGCAGGGGACATCTGCCAGGACAGGATGCTTGTACTCCGCCTCCAGCACCAGGGCTTGGCGCAGCGGCAGTCCCGCAGGGACAGGGGCACTTCCGGGCAGGGTGTACAGGACCAGGTCCGGAGCGAGGGCTCCGGCTTCTTCCAGCGGAACCGCCTGGCAGGAAAACTGCCGGGCAAGGGCCTCGGCCTTGGAAAGCGTGCGGTTGGTCACGCTTACCCTGCAGCCCAGCTCCAGCGCAGCGGCCACCGCGGCCCTCGCAGCCCCGCCGGCGCCCACTACCAGGGCATCGGAAACAGAAAGACCGGTTTCACGGACAGCGCCGGCCACCCCGTCCACGTCGGTGTTGTTTCCCTGCAGACCCTCCTTCGTGCGAAGCACCAGATTCACGGCGCCGGTAAGACGGGCGGAAGGAGCCACCACATCCACCTTTCCAAAAGCATCCAGCTTGAAAGGAGCCGTGACGTTGATGCCCTCATAGGCCGATAAAAACCGCCTCCAGGCGGCCTCGAACGAAGGTTCTTCAATCAGGTCATACGCATACCGGCCTGCATAGGCGGCCTGGAAAAGCCGTGGGCTCAGCGAGCCGGAAACAGGATTCCCTATGAGCGCGAACCGCTTCATTTTTTCCGGAAGAAGCTCTCGTGAATATAAGAGCAAAGACCGCAGACGGCCTGTGTGATCACCTGGGATTCGTGGTTGAGGATGGCGAAAATCATTCCGATTCCGACGGGAATGCCCCAGATGCTGAAGAGGGCTCCTGTCACCAGTCCGTGATAGGCCCCGAAACCGCCGGGGACCGGGACGACGGAACTGATGCTGCCGGCAATCATCAGGAAGAATGCATCCGTCATGGTAAGTGACGAGAATGCCTCGATGTCCTGGAGGGCCCAGACGATACAGGCGCTCATGAGCCAGTAAATAATCCAGACGACGGCTGTGTACAGGAAGAAGAGCCAGACATTCTTCATGTGCATGAAAGAACTGAGTCCGCTGCCGATTCCCGCGATGAAACTCCAGATCTTGCCCCAGACACCGCCCTTTTCACGGAAGCGCCAGGCAAGATAGAGGAACAGGCCGACCAGCAGGATGACGCCGCCCAGGATCAGCCAGAGGCTTCTGCTGCCGCCGATACCCGACAGGCTGTCCATCAGGTAAGTGCCGAACTGGTCCCACTTCACGGCCAGCAGGACGGCAGCCATGCCCAGCGTGACGATGGCGTCCCAGACACGCTCGATCAGGAGCGTCCCCAGGGCCTTGTCGAAGGTGAGAAGCCGCCTGCCCTCGCTGTCCAGGGCCGAATGCTTTACGACATAGCCCAGTTTCACCACCTCTCCGGCACGCGGGAGGGCCAGGTTGACGGCCATGCAGATATTGTACGAATTGAAGCAGGTAATCCGCGAGGTGGACGGATCGAAGGGCGTAAGCAGCATCCGCCACCGGGTGCCCCTGATATAGAAGACCAGGGTTCCCAGCACCATGGAAATGAGTACATACTCCCAGCGGCACTGCTTCAGGGCGGCGACAAACTGGTCCCAGTCGATGCTGCGAAGGCAGAAATAAACCAGGACTACGGCCACGGCGGCCCAAAACACATATTGGAGGATATTTTTGGCTTTCTTGTCCATACGGGCGCAAAGATAATGGAAAATCGGCAAAAAATAGTTACTTTTGTGAATTATCATAAATGAATCGGCTATGAAATCCATCCTTGGTATCGGCAATGCCCTCACGGATATTCTGGCGGTCCTTCCGGACGACAGCCTGCTTCGAAAGTACCACCTTCCCCTCGGCAGCATGCAGCATGTAGACATGGAAACCGGAGACCGCATTTGGGATGCCCTCAAGGAATACGGCGTCAAGTATGTACCGGGCGGATCGGCCGCCAACACCATCACCTGCACGGCCATTTTCGGCATGCCGTCGGGTTTCCTGGGAAAAATCGGCAACGACGACCTGGGCAACCTGTTCAAGAGCACCATGGAGCAGTACGGCGTCCGCGCCCAGATGCTCTACAGCCCCAAATCTTCGGGGCGGTGCATGGTGTTCATCACCGGCGCCAACGCCGAGCGCACCTTCGCCGATTACATGGGCGCCACCCTGGAACTGGGGCCGGACGATCTGGAACCTTCCTTCTTCGAAGGGTACGACTATTTCCATATCGAGGGATATCTGGTACAGAATCAGGAACTTATCTCCAAAGCAGCCCGACTGGCAAAGGCGGCCGGCTGCATTATCTCCATCGACATGGCCTCCTATAATGTGGTGGAATCCAACGACGCTTTCTTCCATAACCTGGTAGAGAATTACGTAGACATCGTCTTCGCCAACGAAACCGAAGCCAAGGCCTTCACCAAGATGGAACCCCGCGAGGCCATCGACGAACTCGCCCGCCACTGCCGGATTGCCGTGGTGAAAGTAGGCAAGGAAGGGTCGATGGTGAAATCGGGCAATGAATTCCATTTCATCGAGCCGTGGCCGGCCGATCCGGTCGATGCCACCGGCGCCGGAGACACATACGCCGCCGGCTTCCTCTACGCCCATTCGCTGGGGATGCCGCTGAAGGTCTGCGGAGAAATCGGCTCCATCATCGCCGCCAAGGTGGTGGAGGTGATCGGCACCAAGATAGATATTCCGCGCTGGAGGGCCGCCAAGGAAGAAATCCGCGCCCTCATCGCCGCCAACACACCGGAGGCATGATCAAGGAGTTCCTGCGCCGGCGGAGCCTGAAAAAAGCCGCCTCCCAAGTGCCTACAGGCCTGTTGCCGCTCAGCGCGGTGCGCTCGGCCGTAGCCTTTATCGACGTGGAAGACCCCGGCTTCGACCACTGCAAGAACACCATCATGGCCTTTTTCCGCGAACAGGGAATCAAGGTCGATATCTTCTTTTTCGACCTGAGGAAAATCTCCAAGGGGGAAAGGCTCATCACCAGCATCACCACCACGGTGCTGCGCAAAGATCTCAACTGGTACGACAAGCCCTCCCGCGAGAAAACCGGACTCCTGCTGCAGGGAGAGCCGGATTTGCTGATCTCACTGCTGCCATCGGCCCACTATCCGCTGGAATACCTGGTCCGCAGCTCAGGAGCCCGCTTCAAGGTGGGCCGGGACCAGCTCTCCGGCGACGTCTTCGACCTGGTGGTGAAAGACCCCGCCGACAAAGCCCTTTCGCAGAAGGAAGCCTTTGATGAAATTGTCAAACTGCTCAAGACCATACGATGAAAAAATACCTGATCGTCTTTCTCATCTCCATGGTACCGCTCATCGAACTGCGCGGAGCCATCCCTTATGCCGTAGGATTCGGGCTTCCCATCGTCCCGTCCATTATCGTCTCCGTCATCGGCAATATGATTCCCGTTCCGTTTATCTTCCTGTTCGCCCGCCGCATCCTGGAGTGGGGAAAAGACAAGAAAATCATCGGCGGTTTCTTTACCTGGTGCCTGGAGAAGGGGGAAAAGGGCGGCCGCAAACTGGAATCCAAGGCCGGCCGGGGCCTTTACTGGGCCCTGCTGCTGTTCGTGGGCATTCCCCTGCCCGGAACCGGTGCCTGGACGGGCACCCTTGCCGCCAGCATCCTGAACATGGACTTCAAGAAGAGCGTCCTGTACGTCCTTCTGGGCGTGCTTCTGGCCGGCGCCATCATGCTGGCCGCCTCCCTCGGCGTTTTCGGCGCCATTTCCCTGGTGAAGTAAATCCCCTATGGGAGCAGGGCTTCCAAGGCTGTCAGCTGGTCCCGGGTCGTGGCCCAGCTGGTAGCGAACCGCACCACCGTATTTCCGTCCGGACAGCGTTCCCAGATTTCGAAGGCCACTTTCTCTTTCAGGCAGGCCAGAGTCTTGTCGTCCAGGACGATAAACTGCTGGTTTGTAGGAGAATCCAGGAAGAGCCGGTATCCTTTGCGCACAAAAAGGGCTTTTAGTTCTTCTGCCATTTCCATGGCATGGCGGCTGATCTGGAAATACAGCCCGTCCGTGAACAGGACATCGAACTGAATCCCGGTAAGCCTGCCCTTGGCGAGCAGGGCGCCATGCTGTTTGATGACCGTGAAGAAATGCTCCGGAGCGCCGCCGTGGGGAAAGACGACGGCTTCTCCGCAAAGAGCCCCCACCTTGGTGCCGCCGATGGTAAATACGTCGCAGAGGCCGGCCAGTTCCTGGAAAGTGACGTCACAGGCACTGCTCATCAGCCCGTAGCCCAGCCGGGCGCCGTCGATGAAAAGGGGAAGGCCGTAGCGGCGGCACACGGCGTAGATGGCTTCCAATTCCGCCTTTGTATAAAGTGTACCGTATTCCGTAGGGAAGGAAATGTATACCATCCCCGGGAAAACCATGTGGTCGCAGGCGGCTTCGGCATAAAAACCAGCCAGATAAGACTCCAGTTCCGCGGCATCCATTTTTCCGCCGTGGGCGGGAAGGGTGAGTACTTTATGGCCGGTATACTCCACCGCTCCGGCCTCGTGCATGGCGATATGGCCGGTCTGTACGGCCACCGCGCCTTCAAAATCGCGCAGCAGGGCGGCGATGACCGTGGAATTGGTCTGGGTGCCGCCGGTGAGCAGGTACACATCGGCCTCCCCACGACCCAGGGCCTCCCTGATACGTTGCTTGGCCGATTGGGAAAAACGGTCGAGACCATAACCCGGAACCTGTTCCAGGTTGGTAGCAAGAAGGCGCTCCAGTATTGCTGGATGCGCCCCCTCGTTATAATCGCAAGTAAATGACAGCATGTGGATTCTTTATGCAGGCATGTTTTCTGCCTTCTCACGGAAATACCTGTACAAGGTCGCTTCAATACCGAGGATAATGGCTACGGAAGCCAGGGCGGCAATAACTGCCAGATACGGCCCGACAACCGGAATGATGCCCAGAAGTCCCGAAACCAGGATGACGGCGAAATACAGGATCAGATAGACCAGGAAGAGAGCCCACTTTTCACCGCGGGTGGCCTGGAAGCTGACATTGAGTGCCTTGAGCGGAGCAACATTCTTGTCGACGAAAATGAGCATGGCAAACTGCCAGGCAAGGCTCATCACAAAGGCAGGGATCAACAGGAATGCGGCGGCAGCCGTAATACCGGCCGTCTGAATCCCCATGAGAATGAAGAAATCGCCCAGCTGCCGGTAGTTCTGCCGGCTGAAAATGCTCAGCGGAGACACCTCCTCCCCATAGCTGAGGGCAACGATGTTTTTGTAAAACCCGATGGTGGTACCCACATTGAGATAGGGAATCCAGAAGGTAATCAAATAGAGCAGGACCATCAGCAGCAGATTGATGATGTTCCGGAAACCGAGTGCGCAGCCGTCTGCCAGCACTGCCTGGATGTTAAGTTTACGTTCCATAATAATAAGGGTTAGAGATTAGTGATCAGTTCAACGGGGCAATGGTCGGAGCCGAAAATCTCGTTGTGGATGTCGGTAGAGACGATGGTGTCGCGAAGCGATTCCGACACCACGAAATAGTCGATCCGCCAGCCGGCATTGTTCTCCCGCGCATGGAAACGGTAGCTCCACCAAGAGTATTTCACCTCACCGGGATGCTGCCAGCGCCAGGTATCCACGAAACCGGCCGAGAGCAGTTCGCTGAATTTTGCGCGTTCTTCATCCGTAAAACCGGCGTTCCGCCGGTTGGTGGCGGGATTCTTGATGTCGATTTCTTCGTGCGCCACGTTCAGGTCTCCGCAGAAAACCACCGGTTTCCCCAGGCCGCACAGGTAGGCTCGCATGGCATCTTCCCAGCGCATGCGGTAGTCCAGCCGCCGAAGGCCGTCCTGGGAGTTGGGGACATAGGCGCACACCAGGAAAAACTTGTCGTATTCCAGGGTAATCACCCGTCCCTCGTGGTCATGCTCCTCTATGCCGATGCCGTACCGGACATCCAGAGGAGTATGCTTTGTATAGATGGCGGTGCCGGAATAGCCCTTCTTCTCCGCGTAGTTCCAATACGACTGGTAACCGGGGAATTCCAGGTCCAGCTGGCCTGCCTGCATCTTGGTTTCCTGCAGGCAGAAAAAATCGGCGTCCAGCTGCGCGAATACGTCCGCAAAACCTTTTCCGGCAACGGCTCTGAGGCCGTTTACATTCCAGGAGATGAATTTCATAAATTCTTTGCTTCTTCAGGATGACATCTGTCAGGAGAGGGTCCAGGTGGCTCCTTCCTTGGTATCTTTGACCGTGATGCCGCAGGCGGCGAGGCGGTCGCGGATCCGGTCGCTTTCGGCCCAGTCTTTCTGCTCGCGGGCTTTCTTGCGGTTTTCCAAAATCAGGTCCATGACGCCTTCCAAGGCCTTTTCGGCCTTTCCCGAGCCGCCGGCCTCCTCGTCCTTGAGGCCCAGCACGCCGCCCACTACTTCGTCGAACAGCTTCAGCAAGGCAGCCTTATCGGCCCGGGGAAGACTGCCGGCATTGACCAGCTTCACGGCATCGAACAGATGGGCGATGGCGATGGGGGTGTTGAGGTCGTCGCACAGGGCTTCCTCCACGGCTTCTATGATGGCGGATACGGCGGAAGAGGGAGCTTCTGCCTGTGCATTTGCAAGGGCTTCTCCGGCTTGGAGGTCCCGCCATGCCTGCATCAGGCGCCTGTACCCTTTCTCCGCCGCCTGCAGAGCCTCGTTGGAGAAGTCCAGCGTGCTGCGGTAATGGGCCTGCAGGATGAAGAAGCGCACGGTCATGGGACTGTAGGCCTGGTCCAGTTTGGGATGCTTTCCGCTGAACAGTTCCGGGAGGGTGATGAAATTGCCCAGGGACTTGCCCATCTTCTGGCCATTGATGGTGATCATGTTGTTGTGTACCCAATAGTGTACGCCGCCGGTACCCCGGGAGGCCATGTTCTGGGCGATTTCACATTCATGATGAGGGAACATCAGGTCCATGCCGCCGCCGTGGATGTCGAACTCCTGGCCAAGATACTTCTCGCCCATCACCGAGCACTCCAGATGCCAGCCCGGGAAACCGTCGCCCCAGGGGGAAGGCCAGCGCATGATATGCTCCGGCTCGGCTTTCTTCCAGATGGCGAAATCGTACGGTTCCTTCTTGTCGGACTGGCCGTCCAGGGAACGGGTGCCTTCCAGGGTGGCCTCCAGCGTCCGGCCGGAAAGAATGCCGTAATGGTGGTCCCTGTTGTACTTTTTCACGTCGAAATAGACGGAGCCGTTCGACTCATAGGCATAACCGGCCGCCAGAATCTTCTTCACGGTCTCTATCTGCTCGATGATATGGCCCGAGGCACGGGGTTCGATGGAGGGCGACTGGACATTGAGCAGGCGCATGGCCTCGTGGTAGCGCTCCGTGTAATACTGCACCACCTCCATGGGTTCCAGCTGTTCCAGGCGGGCTTTCTTGGCGATTTTGTCTTCGCCTTCATCGGCATCCTGCTCCAGGTGTCCCACATCGGTGATGTTGCGGACATATCGCACCTTGTAGCCCAGGTATTTGAGCAGACGGAACAGGACGTCATAGGTGACGCCGGGACGGGCATGGCCCAGGTGGGCGTCCCCATACACAGTAGGGCCGCAGACATACATGCCCACGCGGCCCTCATGAATAGGTTTGAAAAGCTCTTTGTTTCTGGAAAGGGTATTGGTAAGGAAAAGTGGTCTCATAATCAATCTGTTTTGATGCTGCGCTCTTTCTTGGGCTGATGCACTCTCAGCTGGACGCGGCGGACGGCCGCCTTGCTGCTGATCCGCCGGACAGGGCCGGCGACCGACTTGGTATCGGAGAGCTTCTCCATTTTAAGCGGCAGGGAGGGGACCCCGCTGTTGTTGTAATGGGCCCAGTTCTCTTCGTCATAGCAATAGCGCGAGTAGCGCATGGTATTATAGGTGGCCTGGAAACCGTTGGTAAAGGAGAAAGACTCCGGTACTACGGAAACAGTGCCATTCTCGCCGGTTTCGGTATGAGCGATATCGTAGTTGGCATCGGCCCCCTCTACGTCTACGAGTTCGTCCGTAGGGGTGAGATAGGTGCCGACGAACATCTGATCCACGTCGGTTTTCAGGGACTCCTCGTAATAACTCATGAGGTACTGGCCATAGAAATAGAGGTTTCCGTCGCCGTTGCGGTAACGGGCGAACAGCCAGTCACGGTCCATGTTCATCTGCTCCTGCACGGCCTCCCCGGTCTCCCAACCGTCGATATAGTACAGATAATTGGCCTCGCAGCGGCTCACCTGGATTTCATAGCCGGCCTTGCCGTTACCGATATACCAGGTACCTATCCACTTGAGGTAATCCTCCACAGGGGTCTCCTCCTCCACGGTATGGCGCAGCCTGGCATAGTTGCCGGTCATTTTCCCATCGGCCGAAATCTCGATCATATAGGTGGTGTAGGTTCCGTGGATGAGCATGTCGAACCAGACAGTCCTGGTGTTTTTGGTAAAGACCGAACCGGTGTTTTCGTAGAACTTCTGGTTGTTGTTCTGCGCAGTGGTGACCAGGTCGCTCACCTCCCCTTCCAGGAAGGCCTTGATATCGCCGTCGTACCAGGATTTGAAATCCTCGTCCGTAATGGACCGGACAATGAAATAAGCCTGTCCGGGATAATCGAAGGTGAATTCCTCCACGCGGGAGATGCTGCCGTCCTCCTCCTTGTAGTCGGTCCTGCCTTCATAGCGGATGCTCCAGTTGGTGCACTCGGTGATGGTGACACCCTGGTTCTGGCCACCGCCGGGACGGCCGGAGTTCTCATCCGTGTTGTTTCCGCCGGGACGGATGTAAGGGACGTATTTGGTGCACCCGGCAACTGTCATGGCAGCCACCGCCGCCATCAACAGGCAATACATCATTCTTTTCATCTTTCTCAAGTGTTAAAGTGAAACTTTTTGCAACTGATACAAAAAGCCGGCCACAAGGTCAATTGTTTTCCTTGATGATGGCCTCGGACACATTGATCATAAAGTCGCCCATCTTTTCCAACTCGGAAACGATGTCCATATAGTAAACGCCCATGAGGTAGTTGTGCTCGGAGTTTTCGATGCTGGCGATGTGGGCTTCGCGGAGGACATTGCGGGTTTCGTTGATCTGATATTCCGCATTCTGGGCATTGGAAATGTCCTTGAGCTGGCGGTAGGGCACCCTCAGGTTGCCGATCATGGCCACATAGGCATTCTCCACCTTGTCCATGAGCTGGTTCAGCGAATGGACCATGCCCTCGTCCAGCGGGGTGTTGTGGGCCTTGGCGCGGCTCAGGATACGGCTGATGGACTCGCCGCTGTCGCCCAGGCTTTCCATCTCGCCGATGATCTTGTACATGGCCTTGATGCGGGAGGCGGAGATGTTGGAGATTTCGCCCTTGGACACTTCGTTCAGGTATGCGGCAATCTCATATTCGATATTATCCGTAATTTCCTCGTACTTCACCAGCTTGGCGATACGTTTCTCGAACTTTTCGGCCTCCTGCTCATTGACGGCTTCCCGGACATGGGCGAAGCCCTTGTGGCAGACCTCTCCGAAGTGGATGATTTCCTGTTTGGCGGCATCCAGGGAAAGTTCCGCCGTAGAGAGCGGACCGCCGGTGATGTACTTGAGATGCACCACTTTGTCTTCGGTCTTGGAAGGGAAGATCATGCAGCAGAGCTTGGCGATGAACGGGATGAACCACACCAGGATGAGGGTGTTCACCACATTGAACAGCGTATGCATGGTACAGACGCTGTACAGCAGCGAAGTCTGGATGGCGTCTGCGTTGGCCACGTCCGTAAGGTCTGCCGTGTTGGGATCCGGCAGGCCGAACAGCGTGACGACGGCACCCACGAGCTTGAGGAAGACCGGGAAGATGCACAGCACCCAGAACACCCCGAAGGTGTTCATGATGGTATGCGAAATAGCCGTCCGTTTGGCGTTGGTGTTACCCACCGATGCCGCGATGTTGGCGGCGATGGTGGTGCCGATATTCTCTCCCAGGATCATGGCGGCCGCCAGCCGGAAAGGAATGACGCCGGTGGTGACCAGGATCATGATGATGGCCATGGTGGCGGCGGAACTCTGGAAACAGACGGTAAGGACGATGCCGATCAGCAGGAAGATGGCGATGCTGCCGGCGCCCCACTGGGTCCAGGAGGTGAGGAAGCCGAGACGTTCCGGGGTGATGAGCACCTGGGCGGTGGCCCTGAGCTGGGCGAAGCCGATGAAGAACAGGGCGAAGCCGATGATGATGGAGCCGAGGTCGCGCGTCTTCTGGTTCTTCTTGTTCTGCATGAGGACATAGCCTACCAGAATGAGCGGGTAGGCGAAATCGGCCATGTTGAACGAGAACCCGAATACGGCCATGATCCACGACGTGATGGTGGTGCCGATGTGGGCGCCCATGATGACACCGATGGCCTGTCCCAGTACCAGCAGGCCGGCGTTCACGAAACTGACCACCATGATGGTGGTGGCGGTGGAACTCTGGATGATGGCCGTGACACCGATACCGGTAACAATCTGTTTGAAGGGATTGGAGGTCATGGAAGCCAGGAAGGCCCGGAGGCCGTCACCGGCCACTTTCTGAAGACCGCCGCTCAGGAGGCTGAGGCCGAAAAGGAACAACGTTACGGCGCCCAGCAGGGTGAGAATCTGTAAAAGGATATCCACAGCAGTTCTAGGTTTTATCAGTACTAATGCAAAGATACGATTTTTTTTCTTAACTTTGCACTCTGATAAGTATCTTTGTCCGAATAACTAAAAGAACTGATATATGAAGAGATTCGCCTCTGTTATTCTGTGTGTCCTGCTTTCGCTGACAGCCCTCGCACAGTCTGCAAACATGTTGTCAATGGCCCGGGCCGAACTGGAGAAACGCGGCCTCACCGAGACGGAAGTCCGCGCCCGCCTGCTGGAGAACGGCATCGACGTTGACGCCATCCCTCCCACCGAGTACGCCCAGTACCAGGGCAGGGTCATGGCCATCCTGAACCAGATGCAGGCCGAAAAATCCAGGAATCTAGCCGCCGCACAGGCCGATACCACCGGCATTCCCGCCGTCCCTGACATGGCCATCCCCCAGACCACGGTCCAGGAGATGAACGCAGAAAACATCCTTTCACAGAATACGGCAGCCGCCACCGCTCCTGCCGCCGCTGACGGAGTGTACGGACACTCCCTTTTCACCGGCAACGCCATGGAAATCTTCCGGACCACCGACGGAGCCCAGGCTCCGGACACTTATGTCCTCGGTGAGGGAGACGAAGTGCATATCTCCATCTTCGGCTCTTCCCAGACGGAAATCCACCAGAGAATCGCCCAGGACGGTTCCATCCAACCGGCCGGGTCTTCAAAGATCTTCCTCAAGGGGCTTACCCTGGCGCAGGGACGCCAGGCTGTCAAGAACAAATTGTCCCAGCATTATTCTTTCCGCCAGGACCAGATCGCCGTAACCATCACCACGGCCCGTACCCTTACCGTCAGCATCTACGGTGAAGTGGGAATTCCCGGTGGCTTTACCATCAGCGCCCTCAACACCGCCTTCAACGCCCTGGCTGCCGCCGGCGGTCCCACCGAAATCGGTTCCGTCCGTAACATCCAGCGTTCCCGCGCCGGCAAGACCGAGCGCCTGGACCTCTACAAATTCATGATGGGAGAATCCGGCAGTGTCCTCTATGACCTGCAGAACAACGATGTTCTCTTCGTTCCCGTCGCCCAGAAGATCGTCCGGATCGAAGGTGCCGTAAACCGCCCCATGCGCTATGAAATGGCCGACGGAGAAACGCTGGCCGACCTGATCCGCTACGCCGGAGGCATCTCTGCTGACGCCTATGCCGATTATGTATCCGTAGAGCGTCTTGAGGACGGCGAAAAGAAACTGGAAGAATACAACCTGAACAATGTCCTGAACGGAGGCCTGAAAGTAGCCCTCTCCGCCGGAGACATCGTAAGGGTGAAGACCAATCCGCGCGTCCTGGAGAATTACGTCGCCATCGGCGGTGAGGTATATTTCGGCGGCCGCTTCAACCTGGACAGGAACCGCAGCCTGAAAGCCCTCCTGGAGAACGCCCAGCCTTCCTATTCCGCCCGCAAGGATTATGTGTTCGTAGAGAGAATGCTCCCGGACTCCACCGTACAGGTGCTCACGATTCCCTACCCCGGCACCGGATCCAACCCGGACTTCCGCCTGCAGGCCAGGGACTCCGTCAGCGTCCTGGGCCAGGCCGCCTACCGTGACCTCGCCTCCATCTCCGTGAACGGCGCCGTCCGCAAGCCCTTCACTAAAGACTTCGGCCTCAATGAGAAAATGACCGTCTCCCAGGCCATCGAATACGCCGGAGGCATCAAGTCCACCACCTATCCCGTGGCCTACATCTTCCGCCAGGACGTCACCAACCCCGAAAAGATGGAATACATCCAGGTGAACCTGAACAAAGACGGTGACAAGCTCCTGAAACCCGGCGACAACCTCAACGTCTACGACAACTCCACCTATACCAACATCGGCGAGGTCCGCGTGAGCGGTGCCGTCAAGACGCCTGTCAACGTCACCTACGACTCCACCCTCACCGTACACGACCTGCTCACCATGGCCGGCGGATTTGAAACCGGCGCCGCCTACGACAGGGTACAGGTCTTCCGCATGGACATTTCCAAGAAAGACGAGGTCAAATTCAAGGAAGTCACCCTGCAGGTGGATGAAAACTACAATCTGGCCAAGGGAGATTTCCAACTGCAGCCCTACGACCATATCGTGGTGCGCATGACCCCCAACTTCTCCACCGGCCGCACCGTGGAAATCAACGGGCGCGTCAGGTATCCCGGCGTCTACGTGCTGGACGACACCCGCACCCAGCTGTCCGAGGTGCTCGTCCAGGCCGGCGGCCTTCTGGACGATGCTGAACCTTATGCCGTCCTGTTCCGTCCCTTCAACGGCCGCGGCAACATCGGCATCGATCTCGGCGAAATCCGGTCCAACAGAGGCAACACGCAGTACGATCCCATCCTGATGGAGGGTGACGTGATCAATGTCGTCCGCAGGGAGAATACCGTGTTCATCCGCGAAACCGGCACCCTGATGTCCCAGTACATTCCGGAAGAGTTCTCCGCTACGGAGAAGGCCGTGATCTACCAGGGCCGCCACAGTGCGAAGTGGTACATCCGCAAGAACGCCGGCGGCTTCACCAAGGATGCCGACAAGAACAGCGTCACCGTCACCAAGCCCAACGGCCAGTCGGAGGGAACCCGCCACTTCCTGTGGTGGAGAATCTACCCCAAGGTGGAACCGGGCAGCGTCATCTCCCTCCGCATCGACGACAAGAAACGCGAAGAGCTGGCAAAACCCAAGGAGAAAGTGGATTGGAGCCAGGTAGCCGCCAGTTCCCTGTCTACGCTCACATCCATCGTTTCCATGATCCTGCTGATTGAAAGACTGAACTAGCCATGGAGGAAAACCCTACTTACAACGTGCCCATGGAAGAAGAAGAGGGCATCGACATCATCGGCCTGCTGAAGCAGCTTTGGAACGGGCGGAAAACCATCATCATCTGGACGGTCGTCTTCATGGTCCTGGGCCTTGTGATGGCCTTTACCATGAAGCGGACTTACACCGTGAACAGCACGATGGTCCCGCAGATGAACTCCCGCAGTTCCTCTTCGTCCCTCAGTTCGCTGGCCTCCCTGGCCGGCATCGACCTGGGAATGACCAATACGGGGGCGGACCTTTCTCCGCTCATCTACCCGCAGATCGTGGGCAGCGTCCCTTTCCGGCTGGAACTGATGAACACGCCTCTGCATTATGAGAAGGCCGATACGGCCGTGAGCATGTTCACCTATGCGAAAGACTACGCCAAACCCTCGCTGGGAGGCTATATCGCCAAATACACCATCGGTCTGCCTTCCCTGATCCTGGGAGCCATCCGCGGAGAGAAAGAAGACCCTGTCCTTCTGGATGCCGCCGGCATCGGTGACGATACGCCCAAGCCCATCACGGTCACCAAGGACGAAGAAAAGGTGCTGAAGGCCATCGCCCAGAATGTCACCCTGGCGGTGGACAAGAAAGAAGGCTATCTTACCCTTACCGTGGTAGGGGCGGAGCCTGTCCAGACGGCCGAACTGGCCATCAAGGCCCAGCAGATGCTGCAGGAAGCCGTGACACGCTTCCGCACGGAAAAAGCCCAGAACCAACTGGATTACGTACAGGCCCGCTATAACGAAATCAAGGCCGAAACCGAAACCCTCCAGGCCCAGCTGGCCACCGTACGGGACCGTTCGCAGGAAATGACCACCACCCGCGCCCGGATCGAACAGGAGCGCCTGCAGACCAAATACAACGTTTCCAGTTCCATCTACTCCGAAATGGCCAAGCAGCTGGAACAGGCCAAGATGCAGGTCAAGTACGACACGCCCACGCTCACGATCATCCAGCCTGTCACAGTGCCGCGCCAGCCTTCAAACAGCCGCGCCCGGACACTGATTGTGTGGACATTCCTGGGAATCGTACTGGGATGCGGAATCGTCTTCCTGAAAGAGTACTGGCCCAAGATCAAGGAGATGTTCTCCAAAGAAGATGATCAGAAGGAAGGAACCAGCGAATAGGTTTTTTCCAGATACGTGAACTGACCGTCCGAGACGGTACAGGTTTTATTCAACTCCTCCGAATCCGTCATGAATTCGAGGGAGTTTCCTTTTAATGCATAGGTGCCTTCCAGAACGGAAAACACGGCTGTGCTGCTCACCTGGATGCGGATGAAATCCCGGGCCGATGTAAAGAAGATGAGGCCGGGGAAACCGGAAGTTTCATAAATCCAGGCCGTACCCTTCAGGCTAGAAGAGCCGTCCATGGCGGTTAGGGAATTCACGCGGGGGATGATGACGGAGTCCAGGCGCAGGAACTCTCCATAGAAAGTGCCGTTGGAACCCTCGCTCGTGAAACTGTACCCCTCCGCGGAATAGGGGGCGGTATCCCACTTCCAACCGTATTCGATACCTTCTTTGTGGGATGTATTCTCGAAAACACCCTCCACACAAGTTCCGTCCTCACGGAAATAGGTGACATGGAAGTCGCCATCCAGCAGGCAGGCCCAGACGCTTCCGGGCAGTTTGTCCGGAGCGGCCGGTTTCTTGGTCCAGTAATTCTTGTTGTTGCTGTTTTTCAGATGCGAGAAGGTGCGGATCATCTTTACCGCGGAGGCGGTGCCGGACGTAATGTTGACCTGGTGGCCGTCCACGTCGAACAAGCCGCTGAAAGTCTGATAGGCGTCGGTCTCATAGTTGACGGCGATGAGGCTCACGCGCTCATCGTCCAGGAAGGAGATCCAGGCCTTCTGGTTCCCTTTCATATACTCCCACGTGGTATTGTCGACGCTTATATACAAGCCATTCCTGTCGCAGGAAGACACGGCAAGAAGGACTGTAAGAATGAAGAGGCAGAATCGTTTCATGCTGCAAAATTAAACAATTCGCTCTTAATATACAAGACAAGCCTTCTCCGTCCGGAAGACCGGAGAAGAAGGCTTTTGTTTTTAGGTCTATTTCTTTCAAATATCTTCAAAAAGCCTCCTGAGCCGCTGCAGGGGCTTTGGCCGGACGAAAGAATGTCGTATCTTCGTAGAAGAAAACCAATCATCCGCCTATATGAAATCTGTCGTTACATCTGCCTTGGTTGCAGCGGTTCTGTTGCTTACCCTGTCCGGGCCGGCCTGCCGGGCACAGGTCTATGCCGATTCATCCACCCGGCTGGACAAGTATCTCGTTCCCGCCGCCACTCCTTCAGCCACCCCGGACGAGCAGGGTTTCCTGGGCCGCTGGATGCTGCTGGAGCCCATCAGCAAACCCAACCGCTCCAACACTGTTTTCACGGACAGCTATCTCCGCGAAGTGTTCGGTGTGGAGTATTTTAAAGGCCAGCTGGGAGACATCCTGCCCAAGGACGGTTCCAAAGTGAAGATTACCGTGGAGTATCAGCCGCCCGTGAAACTGGACGGCGGAAGGCCGATGTTCCCGATGGAAGAACCCGTCTATGAGAAGAAAACCGTGAAACTGCAGTGGCACGCGATGGACAGCAAGATGCCCAACGTGAAGCTTTTCCGCTTCGCCACCAACCTCACTGAAGACCGCTACGGTATCATTTTCTGGGCCGTGACCGTCGTCAACTGCGAAGAGGACATTCCCGGCGTGCGCCTGGCAGTGGGCTCCAACGCCGCTTCCATGTGGTGGGTCAACGGCGAAGAGGCCCTGCTCCTGTCGGGAGACCGCCGCCGCGTGATGGACGATGGCGCCTCCCGGCGCCTGACCCTCAAAAAAGGCCGCAATGTGATCTGGGGCGCCGTCATCAACGGCCCGGGCATGAGCGACTTCTGCGCCCGCTTCATCGACGAAGACGGCCACCCGGTCAAGAACATCACCCTTACCACAAAGTAATTCCAGGACACCATGAAGACACGCAATATCCTTCTTGCAGGCGCTTTCGCCCTTGTTTGTACCCATGCAGCAGCCCAGGTGGGCAAGCCTTATATCCACGATCCTTCCACCATCATGGAATGTGACGGAAAGTACTATACCTTCGGAACCGGCGGAGGAGGCCTGATTTCGGCCGACGGCTGGGTCTGGGAAAGCGGTGCGGTACGTCCCGGCGGCGGTGCGGCACCGGACGCCATCAAGATCGGGGACCGCTATCTGGTAGGCTACAGTTCCACGGGAGGCGGTCTGGGAGGCGGACACGCAGGCCGAATCCTCACCATGTGGAACAAGACCCTGGACCCCTCCTCCCCTGATTTCGCTTTCACCGAGCCCGTCGAGGTCGCCCACTCCGAAATGGACGAGGACTGCGACGCCATCGACGTAGGCTTCCTGATGGACGACAACGGCCGGCTGTTCTGCACGTACGGCACTTATTTCGGCAATATCCGGCAGGTAGAACTGGACCCGGCCACCGGCGCACGCCTGGCAGGGAGCGAACCCATTGACGTAGCCATCGACTGCGAGGCCTCCACCATGATGTACCGGGACGGCTGGTATTACCTGCTGGGCACCCACGGCACCTGCTGCGACGGCGTCAACTCCACCTACAACATCGTCGTCGGCCGTTCCCGCAGCCCGTACGGACCGTTCCTGGACAACGTGGGACGTGACATGCTCCAGGGAGGCGGCAAAATGGTCATCGCCGCCGAGGAGCGCCTCTTCGGAGCCGGCCACTTCGGCCGCTATATCGTGGAACCGGGGGTGGAGAAGATGTCCCTCCACTTCGAGGCCGACCTGGACCGCAGCGGACGCAGCGTCCTGGCCATCCGTCCCATCCTCTGGCGCGACGGCTGGCCCGAAGCCGGAGAAATCCTCAAGGACGGCAACTATAAGATCCTCTCCCGCCGCAGGGGATATGCCCTGGAACTCACCGTCGACTTCGTCCGTGCCCAGGGCGGCATGCGCGGATTCTTCGGCCGCCAGGACGATACCATCGTCATCGTGGAAGACCAGAAACTCTCCGAGGTGATTGACGGCTGGCCTGCGGGAACCATTCCCGTCCGGACCAACGATTACATGGCCCGTCCCCATCAGAAATGGACCATCGAGGCTGTTCCCGAAGCCGGAGGCTATCTGGGAGGCCCGTACTATAAGATTGTCATTGAAGGCACCGGCCGTGCCCTGGCCGCGGCCGAAGGCGCAGAACTCGTGACCGTACCGGCATTTACCGGTGCCGACGAGCAGCTCTGGCAGATTGACCAGCTCACCGACGGCACCTACCGCATCATGCCCAAAGCCATCCCCGGCTGTTCCGAGCGGCTCTGCCTGTATTCGGTGGCGGACAGCACTCCCACCCTGGCCAAGTTCGACTTCAACAGCGACAATGCCAAGTGGGACCTCAAACTGCACTGACGGATCACTGGTAAAAAGACTGCCCGGAACCAAAAGACAAAGAAATGAAACTGAAAAGAGCACTTGGCATCACCGGCTATGCGGCCAAGAATCTGTGCCGCGACGGTCTACTGTACGAAACTGGCAAAATACCCGGCGAACAAGACATTCGTGATCAGGTAGCCGATGATGGTTGCCACGATTACGCTGATCAGGCCCGGCATCATGAAACTGTGATTCAGGAGATACTTGCCGATGACGGTGGTTCCTGAACGGTCGAAGTTCACGGTGGCGATATCGGACGGGTAGTTGGGGATGAAGAAATAGCCGTAGACGCTGGGAAGGACACCCAGCAGCACCGGACCGGCAATGCCCAGCTCATAGGCCAGCGGCAGCATGGCGACCACCACGGCGCCCTGGCTGTTGATGAGCACGGACACCAGGAAGAACACCACTGCGATGCTCCACGGGTAGCTGGTTACCAGATCGGCCAGCATGAGCTTCATCTGGTCCAAGTAGTTTCCGAAATAAGTATCGGCCAGCCAGGCGATACCATAGATGGCCACCACGGCCACCATGCCGGACTGCCACACGGCGCCGGCTACCGCCTTCTTGGGAGAAGCCTTGCAGAACATGATGTTGCAGGCGGCTGCCATGAGCATGATGATCTGGATGCAGATGTTCATCTTGGGAAGGGCGATCCGGTCGGCCAGGGTCTCGTCTCCCACGTGGATCATCTGGCAGAAAGCGAAGCCGACGATGATCAGGAGGGCCCCCAGGAAGATGAACACGGAAGCCTTGGCTTCCTTGGTGATCACCTTGTCCAGGGTGGTGGCGGAGTTGCCGTACATGTAGGCATATTGCTCCGGGTCGGACTTTCTCTTCAGGAATTCAGGGTCTTTGTCCAGGTCTTTTCCGCGCTTGTAGGAAGCGGCGGCGGCGCACATGAGACCGCAGACACAGGCAGGGATGGTGACCATGAGCACCTGAGGGATGCTGACCATGAAACCGTTGGCGTTGGAGATGGTGACGAAAGCCACCACGGCGGCAGCGATGGGAGAACAGGTGATGCCCACCTGGGAAGCCACGGAAGAAACACCGCAGGGACGCTCCGGACGGATTCCCTTCTTGAGGGCGATGTCACAGATGATGGGCATGATGGTGTAGACCACATGGCCGGTACCCACCAGCACGGTAAGGAAGAAGGTCACGAGGGGCCCCAGGAAGGTAATATGCTCCGGATGTTTGCGGAGCATCTTCTCCGCAATCTGGATCATCCAGTCCATACCGCCCGATGCCTGCAGCGTACCGGCGCAGGTGACGGCGGCGATGATGATGTAGATGACATCCGTAGGAGGGGTGCCGGGCTTAAGGCCGAAGCCGAAGACCAGGATAGCCAGGCCGATGCCGGAGATGGCGCCGAGGGCGAGGGACCCGTAGCGGGAACCCACATAGAGAGCTGCCAGAACGATCAGCAGCTCGATAATCATGGTAAAAGTCATATGGTTTTAGAATTTATACAAGTTAAGCCCTGTTTCCGGATCCTGGTACCGGCCGACGGAAGTGAGGAGATAGCCTTCCACGAAAAGCTCGCAGGCACCGTTGATGCGCGCATCCAGCAGGTGTCCGCCGATGCAGGTATAGTCCCTGCGGCTGGCGGTGATGTGCAGGTGCAGATAGGGTTTCCCGTCTTTTTCTGAGATATTGCCGGTGAGGTTGGTGATTTCCATCTGCTCCTCGAAGGTTTTGTCTACATACTTGAGGGTGGCAGGGTCCAGGAAGCGGAACGTAGCGCTGTTGACGGCGCCTAACCCGCTGATCTTTCCGGCATAAATATTCTTTTCCTTACAAAAGGCGGTGAGGGCCTCCACAACGCTTACATGGTTGTCCAGGCTCAGGATATAACGTTTGATACCCAGGGTGCCCGCGTTAAGGAGCGCCTTCTCTTCTACTTCGGTGTACTTATACATAGTTGGATAATTAGGTTTGTAAAGATAGTGATTTTTGGCATAGAAAATGTATCTTTGTGGGCTGAAATTATTTATTTGATGAAAAAGATTGTAGCTTTATCAGCCGCTTTGCTGGCTTATATCGGCCTGCAGGCCCAGGGAATCCGGACCAACTACCGGTCGGAGGGCATGACCCACATCTCCACGGAATACGAATTGCTGGAAGCCGCCGGCATCCCTGTCTGGACACGGGTGGAACTGGTGGGTTTTCCGGACGGGTCCACCATGTACCTGCTGTATATGAACCTGGAGCAGAAGAATTCCACCGTGGTACCCAAAGGTGTGAAGATGGCCGTTACGCTCTCGAACGGAAAGATTGTCCGCCTGGAGCAGATCGGCCAGGATTCGGCCACCAAGCGCCGGCTGGACAGCGGTGTTTTCTGGAACCGGCTCAAATACGCCGTGGAAGCTTCGGACATGGAGAAGATGGTGCGCGGGGTCAAGTCCATCGATATCGTAACCGGCTGGGACCCGGACGATTACGTACAGGCCTCCTTTGCCGATGACGCCTTCGGCACCTTGCTCAAGCGCCACTGCGAAGCCATCCTGACGGCCGCAGAAAACACCATCGACCTGAAAGCCACGGTGGCCGGCTACACCGACAATCTCAACAGCGTCATGATCACCGCTGAGCCGCTCGTGGGCAAAGGCGACCGCTTCGTGTACAACATCATCCTGTCGCACCTGTATTACAAGAACACCAATACGGAGGACATCGACCTGGCCTTCATGATCGGCACGGAAGACTCCTACCACGTGGAATACGATGCCGCCGTGCGGTTCACCCTCAAGGACGGTTCCGTAATCGAACTGAACCAGACCCGGGACGATACGAATTTCGTCTATGTTTTCCCTTCCATGGAAGACCTCGCCCGCATGGCCGGCGGTATCGACTCCATCTCCATCGTCCATGAAGACGGCGTGGTAACGGACACGTTCGTCCAGCCCCTGAAAGAAGAAGAACTCAGTTTTGCAGATGTAGTGAACCAGGAACTTCAGCTCCTTCTTTCCCTTTCGCAACGCTAGCGTGTTGCCATTTGCCGATTTTTCACTATCTTTGCATTTCCAATCAAGGATGGTTCCGTAGCTCAGCTGGATAGAGCAACAGCCTTCTAAGCTGTGGGTCTTGGGTTCGAATCCCAACGGAATCACAAAAATTTATTTTTGATGATTGGCCCGTGGCAGGGTCGGGGATGTGACCCGAAAGGGTCAAATCCCAACGGAATCACAAAATAATATCCATGAAAATTGCCATCATAGGTGCGGGAAACATGGGTGGCGCTACGGCGCTGGGCCTTTCCCGTTTTTGCCCCGGGGTGGAAATCACCGTTACCGCCAAGCACCGGGAAACCCTGGAAAAATACACCGCCATCGGCCTTAATGCCACTTTGGACAATGTCCAGGCGGCCCGGTGGGCCGATATCATCATCCTGGGCGTGAAACCCTGGCTGGTGAAAGAGGTGCTGGAGCCGATGCTCCCCCACTTTAAAGGGAAACTGCTGTTCTCCTTAGCCGCCGGTATTCCCGGAGAGCAGCTCAAAAAATGGGTGGCCGATGTAGCACCGGAAGGCGTCTATACCGTTATCCCCAACCTGGCCATCGAGTTGGGTGAAAGCATGACTTTCGCGAACGAAGTTATCGGCACGGAATCTACCCGGAAGTGCCTCCTGGACCTTTTCAACACTGTAGGGAAGACCCTCCTGGTGAACGAAAAACAGCTGGGCGCCGGCATGATGGTGGCCTCCTGCGGAACCGCTTTCGCGCTGCGATATGCCAGGGCCGCCATGGAAGGCGGCGTGCAGCTGGGCCTGTATCCCGCCCAGGCGCTGGAAGCGGTCCTTCAAACTATCAAGGGAGCGGTGGATCTGGTAGACGCCCACGGCACCCATCCGGAGCAGGAGATTGACCGCGTAACCACCCCCGGCGGCATCACCATCCAGGGTCTCAACGCCATGGAAGAGGCCGGTTTCTCCAATGCCGTAATCCAAGGACTTATCAGCTGGAAATAAGGTATTTCCGGACCAGCGGTTTTGGCAGTACGGCCATTTTTTCGTAAATTGGCCGAAAATAACTGAGCCTTAACCGTTACGAGACCGTCCATAACCCTTCTTACCTCCCTGCTGCTATCCGCACTGGTCCTTTCCGGCTGCGGCACTTCCCGCATGGCCGTCCAGGGCGAGGAAGGCTTCAAATTCTGGCTGGAGCGCAGCTATGAGTCCGAGGGGTATCAGCAGGACCGCGTGATGCTGGTGGATCCGCAGGGGGATGCCATGCTCATCCGGAAACTGGACACGGCCTTTGTAAAACTGGCTTCGGCCTTTTTCCACCAGGACCTGCCCCAGGCCGTATCGGACAGGGAAAGAAAGGCCGGAGAGGCCGATTTCAAAATAGGGAAAACCTATTCCCTTGATAACGAACTGCTGCTGGAACAGTTTGCCGATATCCTCCGCCGGAACTATCCTGCCATTTCGCCGTACATCGGGGAAGAGCATAGATGGTCTCCCGAGGCTAGAGTCTATAATCTGTATGGCTATTGGCACCGCCTGTGGAGAAGGTTCGCCGGAAAGCAGCAGGACTTTCCCATTCCCGTTTTCATGCGTAGCAAACTGCTCATGTGCCTGGCCTGCGGGTGGACTTCCCGCTACTGTATAACCGGGACGGAAGAAACTCTGAAAGAGAGGATTATGAGCTATCCCGACCATAGCCTGCAAATCCACGAACTCTTTGCCGAAAGCTATGTCCTGAACCAGGGAAACCTATATATGACGCTTCTTTCCTGCGAGAATGTGCTCACCGGCCAGCCCCACCGGTCAGAGCGGGAATTCGATCCGCTCCAGCAGAAACTCTCCTACATCCGGAACGACTCAAAACCGCTGGGCGACAACTATGGCGCCTGGTACCATTTCTTCGGCATCGCCCTCTATGGCATGCTCCGGCCGCAGTTTGTCTCCACCTTTGTGGCCAATACGGAAAGCCTGGGCTCTTTCTTCATGGAAGGGCCGGACCCTCAGGAGACCCTCATAAATTATTACGGAGCCCTCTTTGGCAGGGAGCTCCGTAGAATCATCGAAAAAGGAAGCTGGCGGCACGCTCAATAGCCCAGGCGCTCCAACGTAGCCACCGGATCCGGAACCGTGGCAGGGGCCGACGGGCTGCGGAGCCCATGGTCCAGCAGGTAGCGGAGGGTAAGGTCCGAGCGGTTGGTGAAAAAGCCGTCGGAACGGGAAGTCTGCTCCTGCATCTGCTCCACGGAGTCGAAAGAATAAGGATGGTTGAGCATGCCGGCCTTGCGCACCAGGGCGGCCTGCCAGGCATGGTTCAGCTCCGAGTAATTGTTGGGTTCACCGGAAATGGACGGTCCGCTGATACTGGCGCCGTTGGCCTTGGCCCAGTCCAGGATGGCCTGGAAACCTTCCGGGGTATCCAGGTTGCCGCCGGGAATCTCTTCCGGGCAAGGCGGCCACAGTAGGAAACACATGGGAAGTTTTCCCTTGAAAACGGCATGGGCTCTCACCAGGGACGCCGGAGAGAAGGTTTGCAGGATCACCTTGCCGGCGGTCTTCCCCACCTGCACCTTGCCATCCTTGTAGAATTCCTTCTCCGTTGCCGGAGCGGTGATGATGTTCCAGCCGGCGGCATCCAGGATGTCGTACACCCGCTGCTCCATGTCCTCCGGATTCACCTCCGGTTCCTTGAATTCGATATAGATGCCGGGCCGATGGCCTCCGTCGGCGGGATCTGCCTCATAGGCATGCAGGAAGTCATACTCCAGCATTTCCATGTATTTTCCGCCCTCAGCGGCCGTGGAGCGAATATCGGAGAGGGTTTTCCCTTTGCAGGAAGCCTTGAGTTTCCAGGGCAATACGCGATGCCCCTCCGCATCCCGGTGGAGCCGCTTTCCCTCGGCATAGGCAATCTGGTCCTGCAGGGCCGATACATACTGGCTGCCCGCAAAGGCTTCGCGCGCCTGCTCCCCACGGGCGGCATTGAACCAGGAACCGGCATCCAGCATGAGCAGTTCCGCATAATAGTAGGAGGCGGCGAAATAGGGTTTGAACGATTCCCGGTCCAGGGACAGCTGCTCATCGGCATCGGCCTGGGAGAAGCCCAGGGACAGGTAGAACTCCCTCCGCGAAGCGGGCACTTCGGCCCCGAAGACCTCCTCGATGTTGGTGGTGCGGGTAAGGTTCACGTCGTGATTGGCCAGGATGATGCCGTCCTTGGTGCACTGGAGGTCGCTTTCCAGATAGTCCACACCCATTTCCCGGGCCCAGCGCCAGGCGCTTTCGGTCTCTTCCGGGGCCCAGTAGGTGGAGCCGCGGTGCGCCATCACGGCATATCCGGGGACATTCCTGTTCACTTCCAAAGTTTCCGTCTTCCCTCCGGCACAGGAAACCAGTGCCAGGAGAACTAAGAATCGACCTGTTTTCATATCTTGACTTTCATTTTTGCAAAAATACTAAAAACTATGCAAACAATGGCCCACAGTCGTAAATAGTTGCAATTCTTCTGAATAATGTGTAACTTTGCAAGATTTTTAGTTAGAAGATTTTTTTGGCGTGAACGGTTTTACGCAACGGTTGGTAGTGATTCTTTTCAGTACTTTCGCCCTGGCATGTCCCCGGGTGAAAGCGCAGAATGCAAGTGATGCCTCCCAGGAGCCCTCCAAAGGCTTCCTGGCCGTCAAAGCCAACCTGGTGGAATGGACCGCCGCCATCCCCAATATCTCCGTCATGACAGACCTCTCCGGCAAGCCCTGGAACCGTTCGGTGGCCGGAATCACCCTCAAATACAAGTGGAATACCAAGGAAACCTACGTTCCCTCCTTCATGTATTCCCTCTTCGAAGTCCGCCCGGAATACCGCTACTACATGAAGCAGCTCTTCGTGGGCGGGTATGCCGCCTACGATTCCTTCACCACCAGACTGCCCAAAAAGGCGGAAGGCTGGCAGGGGACCGCCTGGGGCGGAGGCGTTTCCGCAGGCTGGGAGTTGCCCCTCTACCAATACCGCCGGTCGGCCCTGGACCTGGAACTCGGAGCTTCCGTCGGGGCGCATTATGTGGATTATCTGGACTTCACGGCCGCCGAAGACGGCATGTCCACCGTCCTTGCCACCGGGCATACCCGGAAAGTGCTTTCCTATCCGGAACTGCGGGTAGCCCTTGTATGGCGCAAGACCTCCGTCAAGGACAAGTACAACAGCACCGACCCCATGAAGGCCGTCTTCAAGAGCGAAGCGGAGGCCATCCAGATCAACTACGACGTCACCAACCGCGAGAACTTCGACGCCATGCACCAGGGCAAGCTCAAGGTGTACCAGAAGAGCGTTTTCATGGACCTCTACGAAGGCGACCCGTCCGCCTACCGGGCCGATTTCGAAGCCTACCTGCAGGAGAGTTTCGTGGATATCGCCCTGGACAACATCGAGCATTCGCGCCTGGACGAGCGTTCCAGGAAAAAACTCCGCAGCCGGGTGGAGAGCCTGCAGCGGAAGGCGCTGGCCGATTTCGACAAATCTGTCCGGGCCGAATTACGGGCCGGCAAGGCCGCCGGGGCCGATGAAAACCAGAAACAGGATTAATAGATGGCACTGACAGGAAAAACATATTCATGGCTCGTGGCCCTTGCACTGCTGCTGACGCTGCCTTTCCAGGCATCGGCCCAGCGGCTGGCCGTCAAGACCAACGTCCTGTCCCTGGCCATGGCCACTCCGGACCTGGGATTCGAACTGGTCACCGGTGAACACATGAGCCTGTCGATCTCGGCTTACGGGACGCACAACCCCTATTGGCGCGACCTGTCGGCCGGAGAAGACATGAACGCTTCCCTCTTCGTGATTCAGCCGGAGGTGCGGTACTGGTTCAACGGCCGTCCCCTGACCCGTTTTTTCGCGGGCGTGGACGCCATGGCCGTCTCTTATGATTTCCCCCTCATGGAAGTGGTGCACAAGGGCAACGCCGCCGGAACCGGTCTCACGGCAGGGTATGTCTTCAACATCACCAAACGCCTGGACCTTGAAATCAGCACCGGCGCCGGCGCCCTGTTCTATTGGGGAAAACGGGCCGACACCCGGGAAGACGCCCTGCCTGCCGAGGACGGCATGCCGCAGACCTGGGGTTATAAACTGATGCCCAACAAAATAGGCATTTCACTGGTGTATATCATCAAATAAGGAACATGGGAAAGATCCGCCTCCATATCGTCCTGGTGCTCATCGGCTTTGCGGCCTGCCTGACGGCAGCCCGGGGGCAGGACATCAAGACCGTGTCCGGCGTCATCACGTCGGCCGAAGACGGCAGCCCCGTGTCGGACGGCATCACGGTTTACACCTACATGACCACCGCATCGGCCCATGACGACTATACCCGCATCAAACAGATGCTGGAAGACAACAGCCTGGCCGCGTACGTGTTCAACGGGACGCCCAATTCCACCCTTGGCAACTATTATTCGGTGCAGGTGCCCGGCTCGGGGGCGCTCATCTTTTTCTATGAAGACGCCCGTGTCATCCGCCTGGAAGAGGTCAGGGGCCGCCTGGAAATCAACGTCGCCCTGAAAGTGGCCCGCCAGATCCAGAAAGCCGTAATCGAGGCCGACAATCCCAAGCCGTACGTAGTGCTGGAATCCATCCCGATTTCCGGCGACAACGAAATCGCGTCCGAATTCACCTTCCTCTTCTCCGGAGACGCAGCCGGAAGGCCTGACGCCCGGTTTGCCATCCAGGCCTACCTGCTGGGGGAAGACCGCAAGGATACCCTGCAGTATTTCCATCCCATCGTCCTGGACGGAAAGGACTACCACAAGACCCAGCTGCGGAGAAAAGACTTCAATCCCGAGGAAGACTACCTGTACCAGTGCGCCGAAGAGGCACGCTCCAAGGCAAGCCCGGAAGAGCCCCTTTTCCTGTCGGATTCCACCGTCAGCGTCACCTATCCCTTCAAGTTCAAGCTGGACAGCCGCGACGACGTGCGCTATTTCTGCTACAAGTACTGGATGGAAGACTACAACCATGTCTTCGTGCAGGACTCGGCCCAGGTGTTCTCCACGGCCCGCCTGCAGGATCCGATGCAGTTCCTGGAATACGACTTCGGCACCTATAACCTGGACCCCCAGGAGTATTTCGTAGACGCCCAGCGCGAACGCCACACCGGCAAGAAGGAGCTTCCGCTGCAGTTCATGGTGGGCAAATCCAAGATCGACCCGGCCGATACCGCCGGCCTCCGGGCCCTGGCGGAAATCAAGGAAGAAATCTCCAACATTTCCGCCGACCGCGACGCCAGCCTGAAGGAGCTCTACATCTCCGGCGTCGCCTCCCCGGAAGGCAACTACGCCAAGAACGTCGACCTGGCCCGCGCCAGGATGAACTATCTGCTGGACAATATCCTGTCGGTCCTCCCCTCCTACAGCCGCCAGCGGGTGTACCAGAGCGGCACCTCCAAAGTGGCTTCCTGGGAAGAGGTGGCCGCCATCCTGGAAAGGGATTCCCTGAATACGCTGGCAGAGCAGGTCCGCAGCATCGCCGCCAGCTACTCCGGCAGCATGGACGGCCAGTGGGCCCGTGTCCAGCGGCTTCCGGAATACAGGGACCAGATAGCCCCCCGCCTTCCCGAACTCCGCTCTGTAACGTGTACGTACCTGAGCGAAGTGTACCGGAAACTGCTTCCGGAAGAGATTCTGGAAAAATACAACTCCGACCAGGACCTCCGGGACGGCAAGAAGCAGCTCACCCTCAACGAATACTGGAACCTGTACAACATGCTGCAGGACGAAGAGCAGCTGGAGGGCCTGTACCGCCGCGGCATCAAGGCCGCACAGGAGATGAGCTATTTCTGGCCGCTGCCCGCCAACAACCTGGCGGTTTCGCTGATCAAACAGGACCAGGTGGACACCACCCTCCTGAAACCGTACCTCCACGAAGGCTATTCCGTGAACCGGCCCATCATGAGCATGGCCGACCCCAACAAATACGAAAGGGTATGGAACCTGGACCCCATCGTGGCCAACCAGGTGATCATGCTGCTCAACGCAAAATCCAGCACCCGCGCCGTTTTCTGGGCCACTTACCTGAAGAACCTGCCGCAATACCGCACCCTTTACCACATCGCCCGCTGCCTGGGCGGATACTATCAGGTGGACAATGCCGAAGGCCGGGAAACCTTCCAGGTGGTCAGCGCCTCCTCGGTAAGGAATGCCGCCGTGATGAACATGGCGGTCAGGTCGTGGAGCAATGCGGAGAAGGCGTTGGGACAGCTTCCGCAGGACGATGCTGTCACCCAGTACATGTGGGCACAGTACCTCGCACGCAAGTTCGGCGGCGGAAGGGACTATGGACGCATGCAGGAAGAAGTCTGGGGAACGGATGACATCGGCCTGGAGATCATGGTGTCCGATGCAGCCAAACAGTATCTGAAAGAAGCGTTCCTGCGGGACGATTCCTTCAGGGTGACCGCGCAGAAAGACGCCTTCCTCCCGGAAGACCTGGTGGCCGAAGCCGCCTTCGAATGGGCGGAGGAACTGATGGGGAATCCCGAGAATGCCGGCAAGGTGACGGACTATCTGGCCACCTGCCTGAGGATGAACCGGAACATGCTCCGGCGCATCAATTCCAGATTCTCCGAGTCCGTGGCAGCCGAGGCCAGGGCCAAATCCAATAAATTCGAGTAGAGGCATTTATGCAGGGAAAAAGACTGTTCATACTGCTGGTGACCGCCCTTTTCGCAGGGCAGGCTTTCGCCCAGGAAAACACCGTGGGAGCGGCTCCGTCCAAAGCATCGGCCGAAGAAAGCATATTCGGTCTCAAGATGCAGCACCGGTATTCGCCCTCCGACCAGCCTTTCCGCGACACCATCCCCGGCCGGAACGGCTTCCTGCGCGCACTTGAGAATACTTCCATCTCCCTCATGGGAAGCTATAACCGCTGGCTGGACAAGGACTTGAGCTCCGGGCCGATGGCGGGGGTGGCCATCAGCAAATGGCTGAGTCCCCTCCACGGATTCCGGGTCGAGGCCGGCGCCGGATTCTTCCTCAACAACGAGACCGGCGGCAGGGTGAAGATCCTTCCGGACGTGAGGGTATCGCACCTTTTCAACCTGTCGTCCTATCTGTACGGCTACGACGCTTCCGCTCCGGGTTATTTCTATACCCTGGGCGGCCTGGGCTATGCCTGGCAGGTTTCACGCGGCGCAGGGGAAGGACTGGCTTTCTCCGGAGACTGGACCGCCCAGCTGGGACTTGGCTACAGCGTCCGTGTCGCAAGGGGATGGGACCTGCTTGTAGAGCCCGTCTTTGAACTCAACGGAAACCGGTTCGTCCATCAGGAGGACGGCAACTGGCGCGGTTATTTCGGCGGCGTCAGGGGCAATGTCGGCCTGAGCTACCGGATTGACCGTTGGAACAGCCTGCTTCCGCCAAAAAGGGAGCATCCCTGGTTCATCGAGACCGCGGGAGGCCCCGCCTGGCAGTTGAACGCACCTGCAGGCCGGACGGGTTATCAGGTGATGCTGGGAGTGGGCGAAAGGATTTCCCCCGCGTTCAGCCTCCGTCTCTCCGGAACCTGGACACAGGTTTTCAACAGTGCGGATAAAGAAGACCAGTTCACCTACGGTGCCGCCAGGCTGGAAGCTATGACCGACCTGCTGGCGCTTGCCGGCGGAGAAAATCTGCCTTGGGGCATCTCCCTGCTGGCCGGTCCAGAAGCAGGACTGGTCCATACGACCGGTTCGAGCCCCGCCATCGTGGGCGGCATCGGCATCCTGAAAGGACAGACCGCCTACATCGGAGCCACGGCCGGCGCACAGTTGCGGGCCCGGCTTTACCGGAGGATTTCCGCCATCCTGGAATCCCGCGCCTCCTTCGTCCCCTATGTAATCCGGGCCGATGATTCCTCCGCCGAAAACCATCTGGATGTAATCCTCAGCGCCAATCTGGGTCTCCAGTACGCCATTCCCTCCGTCCAGGAGCGGAAGGCAGCCTGGCAGCGGACCCAGGAATGGGACCGGCAGGCCTGGGACGACCTGCTCGCCACCCGCGACAGGGCCGTGGACCGCTGGCACCGGCGCATAGAGCCTAAAATCAGCCTGTTCGCCTCGCTCGAAGGCAGTTACTTCCGTCCGCTGGGCAGGGACTTCGCCAACGGCCCCATCGCCTCCCTGTCGCTGGGCGGCTGGTTCAATCCCATCAACGGCCTTATGGTCAACGCCGGACTGGGCTACTTCCAGGACCTGCAGTACGGAAACGGTTACGTCAAGTCTTCCGAATTCTCGGCCGCCTACCTGTTCAACATCACGCGCTTCGTCCACGGAACCGACCCTTCGCAGATGGTGAACCTCTCCCTGATGGCCGGAGCAGGCTACATGCTGCCCATCCGGGAAGTCTGGCAGGGTTCCGCCATCTTCCGCACCGGCCTGGATCTGAGGATGCACGTGCTTTCCAGGACCGACCTCGTGGTGCGGCCCGAAATGGACCTGCTGAAAGACCCTTCCGAAAACTGGTCGCCGGCCCTCCGCGGCACCTTCGGCCTCAGTTACAGCGTGGGCGGCACGCCGGAAGCCAGGTTCACCGATTCCGGGCGGGAATGGTTCGCCGGACTCGGAGCCGGTTACCAGAACGAGATCGTCCGCCTCGCCGGAGAATCCTACGAGGACGATCCGCTGGGCGAATACCGCATCAACGTGTTCGTCGGCCGGAAATACAGCGCCAAAATGGACTGGCGGCTCTCCGTATCGTACTTGAGCCAGATTCATGACGACCGGCAGAACAGCACCTTCGCCCACCGCCTCCGCTTCGCTTCCATGAACATCGACGCCCTGTACAATCTGGTCGGAGACGACAAGGTCGACCGGAGATGGTCCCTCTCGCTGGTGGGCGGTCCGGAAATCGGCCTGCAGCACAAGGGAAATGACGGCGAGAACAGCAAGGGCAGCGGACTCATCCTCCAGCGCTCCACCATTTCGGCCTATCTGGGCCTGTCGGCGGGCGTTCAGGTGAAATACCGGTTTACCGACGGCCTGTCGGCCTTCCTGGAGCCCAAGTATTCCCTGGCTCCCTATGTGGCCCGCACCAGCGCAGGCGAAGAGAATTACTACTCCCATATCTACGGCACCAACTTCGGCCTGGAATACGCTTTCGGCCACGACCGGTACAGATCCGGGACCGTGGAACCCGATACGGACAAAGGCCCTCATACCACCTTCGTCCAGCTTACCGCTTCAGCTTTCCGCCCGTTCGGACGCGGGTATGCCAACGGCCCCATCGTCTCCATCGGCGTAGGACATTGGTTCAGAGGTGCCAGCGGTGTGCTGCTGGATGCCGGTGTAGGTTATTTCCGGGACAATCTGCTCTCGAAGGGCAATAATGGCCGGGTCGTGGGGCCGCAGCACATGGCTGCCGCAGAAATCCGCGCCTCCTACCTGCTCAGCCTCAACAGGCTGGCCTCCCTGAACGAAGGAGACCGCCCGCTGGATATCTCCCTCATCGGCGGCGCCGGCTACCTGATTCCGGAAATCAAGCAGAAAGCAGGAACACTCACCGGCCACGCCGGCTTCGATTTCAGAATGCATGTCTTCCCCGGAACAGACCTGCTGTTCCAGCCCGAACTGGAAATCTTCCGCGACCCGCACAGTCTGGTGGACGGCAGCATGAAAGGCATCGGAGGTGCCTTCAGAGGCACCTTCGGACTGGCCTTCAACATGTCCGGAGGCAAGATCGTCCCGGTGGCCGATCCCGGCAAAGACTGGTTCGTCGGCCTGGTCGGCGGTATCCAGAACGAGTCGACGCGGCTTGCCGACGCAGCCGGGAGCGACATTTACCGCAGCGAATACCGGGCAGGCCTGTTCTTCGGAAGGAACTTTGCCGGCGGTATCGGCATCCGCGCCACCGGAACCTTCTCCGAGGCCTTCCCCCAGGAATCCACTTTCCTGCACAGTCTCCGTCTGGTGACGGCCAATCTGGACGTCCTCTACGATCTCCTGCACAACGAGCGGGGCGACAACAGGGTCTCCCTGTCCCTGATCGCAGGCCCTGAAGCCGGTCTTTTCAACAAGAACTACAGCGGAGACAAAAACGAGAAACCGATGGTCTTCCCCATCCGCATCGGTCGCAGGACCAATCACGGTGTAGGTGCCTATATCGGCCTTTCTGCCGGCGTGCAGTTCAAGGTCAGGGTATATGACGGACTTTCCCTTTTCCTGGAGCAGCGGTATTCCATGGTTCCTTACGTAATGGCCGTGAGCAACCTGGACCACAGGAACATGACAACCCATCTCTGGAACGCCAACCTGGGCATCCAGTACTCGTTCGGCAGAAAAAAATGACAACTATGAAAAGAATCGTCACCTTTGGAGAAATCCTGCTGCGGTGGTCCAAGAAAGGGCCGCTCCGCGTAAGCCAGGGCTATGACTGGGAAGGCCATTACGGCGGATCCGAGGCCAATGTGGCTGTCTCGCTGGCCATCCTGGGCAACCAGGTAGGATATGTCACCCGCATTCCGGACAACGCCATCGGGCAGGCCTGCCTCAAAGAGCTCCGCTACTACGGCATCGACGTAAGCGACATCGTCTTCGGCGGCGACCGCATGGGAACCTATTTCTTCGAAGGAGCCACCTCTTTCCGCCGCGGGCAGGTGGTTTACGACCGGCAGGGATCGGCCTTTTACTCATCGGCCCCGGGGATGTTCCCCTGGAAAGAAATTTTCAGCCATACGGACATCTTCCACTGCTCCGGTATTACCTGCGCGGTCTCTCCCTCTGCCACCGCCGCCACCTTCGAGGCCGTGAAAACCGCCAGGGAAATGGGGCTGCGAATTACCTGCGACATCAATTACCGCAAGAATCTCTGGAGATATGAAGGGGCCGACGCGCACCGCACCCTGCATGAGCTGATGCAGTACAGCGACTACATCTTCGGCGACCAGGACGAATGGGAGGTGGCCACCGGCGTAAAGCAGATCCCCATGAACCACATGATGGCCGATACGCAGCTGGACATGGACGCCTACCGGAAATATTTTGACGAGATGCACCGCCAGTTCCCCAACTGCAAGGAGATGATGCTGGGCCTCAGGAACCAGATCACCTCCAACTGGCATACGCTCACGGCTCTCCTGTGGTATGAGGGAGAAATATACCGGACCCGCATCTACGACATCTCCCCTATCATCGACCCGATGGGGGTCGGCGACGCTTTCGTCGCGGCCTATATCCACGCCGCGGAGAAATGGCCCGGCCAACCGCAGCGCTGCCTGGACTTCAGCACCGCCGCCTCACAGCTCAAGAACTCCGTCGTAGGAGACTTCAACCTGGTCACCGAAGAGGAAATACTGGAGCAATTGACTGAAAATCAATAATTATCCTTACCTTTACGGCAAGAAAATAGTTTAAATGAGATGAAAAAGTTTTTGATTCTGGCTTCGGTCCTCCTGGCAGGGCTCGCAGCCTGCACCCAGAACAGCGGTGCAAATTACACCATTACGGGAACCGGCGCCGAAGGCACCCAGGTTGTCCTGATTGACATGCTCTCCGGCCAGCCGGTCGATACCGCCATTGTCACGGACGGCACTTATACTTTCAAGGGGAATGCCGAGAAAAACGCCCTGCTGGCCGTTTCTCCCGAGACTGAATCCTGGCGTACGCTCCTGTTCAACGACGGAAAACCCGTCAAGATCAACGCCGACCACTCCGTCTCCGCCTCCAAGCAGAACGAAAAGCTGTCGGAGTTCGACATCGAATCCAACAAACTCTATGAAGAGGCCGTCAAAGCAGTCCGCGATGAGAGCCTCTCCGACGACGACCGCCAGGCAATGATCGACAAGGTGGGAGCGTGCTATACTTCCATCCTCAAGGACAATATGGACAATCTGATCCCCGCCGCCTTCCTTCCCACCCTGTACCAGATGGTGGAACCGGAAGTCCTGGAAGAGGCCCTGAATTCGGCCGACGCTGTTTTCATGCAGCATCCGTATGCCCAGAAGGTCAAGGAGCAGAGCGATGCCCGCGCCGCCCGTCAGAAGGCAGCTGAAGAGGCCAAGCAGAAAGTCATCGGCCAGCCTTTCCTGGATCTGGAAGAGGCCGATGCGAACGGCAAGATGCACAAGCTCAGCGAATATGTGGGCAAAGGCAAATGGGTGCTCGTAGATTTCTGGGCTTCCTGGTGCGGCCCCTGCGAGGCCGAGATGCCCAACGTGGTGGCCGCCTACGAAAAATACCACGCAAAAGGCTTTGAGATCGTAGGCCTTTCCTTCGACAACGACAAGGAGCCCTGGGTGGCCGCCATCAAGGACTGGAACATGCCCTGGATCCACCTGTCCGACCTCAAGGGCTGGAAAACCGTCGCCTCCGAAGTCTACAACGTGAACTCCATTCCGGACAACCTCCTCATCGACCCGCAGGGTGTCATCGTGGCCCGTTGCCTGCGCGGCAGCGCCCTGGAAGCCAAACTGGCCGAAGTAATCAAATAGCCCTATGAAAAAGATTTTCCTCTTCCTGGCGGTGGCAGCCATCGCCGTTTCCTGCGGAAGCAACAATTCCCACGAGACAGAAACCAAAGAATGCTGCGAAAAGTATATGATTGAAAAGACCACTCCCAATCCTGAGAACGCCGCCCTTGCGCAGCAGTTCCTCAAGAAAGCCGGCACCTACTACCTGGCCACCGAAGAAAACGGCATGCCGCGCGTACGCCCCTTCGGCACCGCCGAAATTTTCGAAGGCAAGCTGTACATCCAGACCGGCAAGTCCAAGAATGTGTATAAGCAGCTGGAAGCCAATCCGCTGGCAGAAATCTGCGCCTTTGTCGACGGTGAATGGATCCGCATCCAGTGCGAACTCATCCCCGACGAGCGCGTAGAGGCCAAGAAGGACATGCTGGACAAGAATCCCAGCCTCCGCGGCATGTACGACGAGAACGATGACAACACCATCGTCCTTTACATGCAGAACGCCACCGCCACCATCGCTTCCTTCACCGCCCCTTCCAGGACTTTCCAGTTTTAGGTGGAGGGCAAATAGCTGATTCCCAGCACTCTAAACAGTACTCCTGTGTGTCGTGCGACACACAGGAGTACTGTTTAATACGTTGATAATCCAGGAGTTAAACTCCACCTACTTCACCATGCCGCTGAAGCCCATGAAAGCCAGGGCCAGGATACCCACGCTGATTACGGCGATGGGAACGCCCTTGAAAGCTTTGGGAACGTCGTTCATGGCAAGATGCTCACGGATACCGGCGAAAATGACCATCGCGAGGCCGTAGCCCAGGGAAGTGGCGAAGGCATAGACCAGCGCCTGTCCCAGGTTGAGCATACCGCCGGGAACGAAGGAGAACTGCTTGGTAACCACGTTGATGGCCACGCCCAGAACGGCGCAGTTGGTGGTAATGAGGGGCAGGAAGATACCCAGGGCCTGATACAGCGAAGGGCTCACCTTCTTAAGGACGATTTCCACCATCTGCACCAGGGCGGCAATCACCAGGATGAACGCGATGGTCTGCAGGAAAGTGAGGCCGAAAGGCACCAGCAGGTACTGGTTGATCAAGTAAGTGACCAGCGTAGCCAGCGTAATCACGAAGCACACGGCCATGGACATGCCCGTGGCGGTGGACAGCTTGTTGGAAACGCCCAGGAACGGGCAGATACCCAGGAACTGGGCCAGGACGATATTGTTGACGAAAATCGCCGAAATGATAATCAGAAAGTACTCCATAGCCTAGTTCTTTTTAAGGAATTTGTTGAACAGGACCATCAGGTAGCCCAGGCAGAGGAAGGCGCCGGGTGCCATCACGAAGGCCAGCATGCCGTCGTTTCCGCCGATGAAGTTGAATCCGAACACAGAACCGGAACCCAGGATTTCGCGGACCAGGCCCAGCACGGTAAGAGAGCAGGTGAAGCCCAGGCCCACGCCCAGACCGTCACAGGCGCTTTCCAGCACGCCGTGCTTGTTGGCGAAAGCCTCGGCACGTCCCAGCACGATGCAGTTCACTACGATCAGCGGAATGAACAGGCCCAGCGTCTCGTACATGGCCGGCGTATAGGCCTGCATGAGGAACTGGAGCAGTGTCACGAAAGTGGCGATAACCACAATGTAGACAGGAATATGCACCTTGTCGGGAACTACCGGAGCGATGGCCGATATGGCCATGTTCGAAAGAACCAGCACAAAGAGCGTAGCCAGACCCATGGAAAGGCCGTTAATGGCCGATGTGGTGGTAGCCAGCGTAGGGCACATACCCAGCAGCAGCACAAAGGTGGGGTTGTTCTTGATAAGACCGTCACCGATCAGCTTGAGTTTGTTTGTCTTCATGGTTGTCATCGCTTTAATCGTTGCTGCCGGACAGTTTGTCAAAAGCCGCCAGGGCATTGGCTACAGCCTGGGTATAGGCACGGGAGGTGATGGTGGAAGCCGTGATGGCGTCCACGTCGCCGCCGTCCTTCTTTACGGAGAGGATCTTTACGGAAGGGTCGAAGCCCTTCCACTGGGCCATGAACTTCTGGTCGGAACTGCACTTGGCACCCAGGCCGGGCGTCTCACTCTGGGAGAGCACGGAAGTGTTGCACACCTTCCTGTCGGAGGTCACGCCCACCATGAGGGTAAGATCGCCGCCGAAGCCCACCACGGTGGATTCGATGGCATAGCCCACGGGAGCGTCGCCGGACTTGGCCAGATAGTAGGCATAGTCTTTTCCGTCGACCTGTACGGTGGCACGGTCCGACACCGCGTCAAATGCAGGAAGCACCTGGGCGATGGCGCGTTCGGTCTTCTCCGCCGCGGCTTTGTCGATAGGAGCCTTGGTGATGGCATAGGCCCCGCCCAGGATGGCGGAACACAGCAGGCAAGTAACGCCCAGCACCAGCACCATGTTGGTAAGATTGGATTTCACTGCCATAACTTATTTCCTCCCGAATTTTTTCTGTTTGAAGCCCATATTGATGAGCGGAACCAGCGAGTTCATGATGAGGATGGCAAACGAAACGCCTTCCGGGTAAGAGCCGAAGTAACGGATCATCATGGTGAGGAAGCCGATTCCCACGCCGAAGATGACGCCGCCCCAGAGCGACATCGGGGAGGTCACATAGTCCGTGGCCATGAAGCAGGCGCCCAGGATGAGACCGCCGGTGAGGAGGTTGAACAGAGGATCTGTGAAGCGTTCCGGATTGATTCCCCAGAAAATGAGGGCGGTGAGGGCCACCGTGCAGAAAATGCTGAGGGTGATCCAGGGTTTGATGACCTTGCGGATACAGAGGTACACGAAACCGGCCAGGAGGGCAAGGGCGCAGACCTCACCGGCGCTGCCGCCCAGATTGGCAAACAGCATCTGGCTGTAGCTGTATCCATGTTCCGCCATGATGTCCTGGACCGAAGCACCCTGCATCAGGCCTTCCTGAATGGCGCCCAGCGGGGTGGCGCTGGTAATGGCATCGGCCCCGAAAAGACCCTGAGGCTGACTCCAGGTGGTCATGTACGTCGGGAAGGAAACCAGCAGGAACACACGGCCGACGAGCGCGGGATTCCAGATATTCTGGCCCAGGCCGCCGAATGTCATCTTGGCGACGCCGATAGCGACGATGCTGCCGATGACGATAACCCACCAGGGCGTGGTATAAGGCACGTTCAGTGCCAGCAGGATACCCGTAATCACCGCGGAGAGGTCTCCGATGGTGGAGGGCTTGCGAAGCATGTATTTGGTGACGGCCCATTCCAGCAGCACGCAGGAGGCCACGCTCACTGCCATCACCAGCATTTCCCTCCAGCCATAGAAGATGAAGGAACAGATGACGGCCGGCATGAGCGCAATCACCACATCCAGCATCAGGGACTTGGTGGAGTCCTTGGAATGGATATGGGGTGAAGGAGATACTATCAACTTACTCATGGTCGGTTATTTTTTAGCGGCTTCGGCGGCTGCGCGGGCACGGATGGCAGACAGGGCGATGCCCTTTCCTACGCGGATGTTGTCCAGCAGCGGAATATGGGCAGGGCAGGAATACAGGCAGCAGCCGCACTCGATGCAGTCCTGGGCGGCATTGGCCTCCAGGGCGCCGGCGTCCTTGGCCTTGGACAGTTTGTTCAGCAGGAACGGCTCCAGACCCATCGGGCAGGCGTCGGCACATTTGCCGCAGCGGATGCAATGGGTTTCGGGGGCGCGGCGGGTCTGCTTTTCGGTCAGGAACAGCAGGGCGCCCGTTCCCTTGACGGTGGCGGCCTGCAGGTTGGCGACGGCACGGCCCATCATGGGACCGCCGCTGATCACCTTCACTGCATCGGCCGGGATACCGCCCAGATAGTCGATGATATACTGCAGGGGCGTACCTACCCGCACCAGCAGATTGGCCTGGCGGGGGAAGCACTCGCCCGTGACGGTGACGGAATTGTCGACAATGGGCTTGTTCTTCTGCACGGCATCGTACACGGCCAGCGCAGTAGCCACATTCTGTACCACGGCACCCACGCTGATGGGCAGGGCGCCGGAGCCCACCTGACGGTGCATTACAGCGTCGATAAGCTGCTTTTCACCGCCCTGCGGATACATCATCTTCATCTCCATCACCTCGATGCCGGAATAACCCAGCTTGCCAATCACTTCCTTGATATGGGCGATGGCCTCAGGCTTGTTCTCCTCGATGGCGATGGTGCAGGGAACGCCGCCCATCACCTGCTTGAGGATGGCGGCACCCACCACCACCTGTTCGCCCTTCTCCAGAAGGGTGCGGTAGTCGGAGGTAAGGTAAGGCTCGCATTCGCAGCCGTTGATGATCACGCGCTCGCATTTGGATCCCGGAGGCGGGGAAAGTTTCACGTGCGTGGGGAAGGTAGCACCGCCGAGGCCCACGACACCGCCCAGACGGATCTTGTCCAGGATGGCCTTGTTGTCCTCGGGGATGTCCGTCACCAGGGTATCGGACGTGTCGATGCCCTCCAGCCACTCGTCCCCTTCCACGGCAATCTCGATATGGGTGGCCATGCGGCCGGCCAGATCGGCCCGGGGGGCGATGGACTTGACGGTTCCGGATACGGAAGAATGGATGAACGCACCCACGAATCCGCCCGGTTCGGCCACCACCTGACCCACCTTCACCTTGTCTCCCACGGCCACGACCGGCACGGAAGGGGCGCCGATGTGCTGGGCCACGGAAATATACACGGCAGGGGCGATGGGCAGCGGCTCGATGCGGCACTCGCGGGAAATCTTATTGTCGTGCGGATGGACACCGCCGATGGAAAAAGTTCTCTTACCCATACTACTTTTCCTCCTTAACATTAACATCCTTCATGGCAGGCTGGGGCGCATCGGCCTTGACGGCTTCCGCTGCAGCGGCTGCGGCTTCCTTGGCCTTCTGCTGACGCACCTTGATGCGTTCCTTCACCGCGTCCTTGTCCAGCGGCTTGGGGAAGTTCACCCCATGGATGGCGCCGGTAGGGCACATGGCCTCGCATTCGCGGCAAAGCTTGCACTTGGCCGGGTCGATGTAGGCCAGATTGTTCTCGAAGACGATGGCTCCGTGGGTGCAGGTCTTGAAGCAGATGCCACAGCCGATGCAGGCGTTGGCGCAGGCTTTCTTGGCCACGGGGCCTTTGTCCTTGTTCTGGCAGGAGACGAATTCGCGCATGCCGCGGGGACCCTTGGGCCGCAGTTCGATGATGCGTTTGGGGCAGGCTTTCACGCAAGACCCGCAGGCGGTGCACTTTTCCTCGTCCACAACCGGGAGGCCGGTTGCCGGATCCATGGAAAGGGCGCCGAACTGGCAGGCATTCACGCAGTCGCCGCAACCCAGGCACCCGAAGGCGCAGCCGGTGTCGCCCGTGTAGAGCGTGGATTTCACGAGGCAGGAAGAGAAGCCGTCGTACTCGTTCACCTTGGGACGGGCCTCACAGGTACCGTTGCAACGGACCACCGCCACCTGGGGTGCCTTGGCCTGGGCTTCGTAACCCAGGATGGCAGCCACCTTGGCCATGGTGTCGTTGCCGCCTACGGGACAGAAGTTGTTGTCCAGGTTGGGAGCCTTGACAGCAGCCTCCGCGAAGGCACGGCAGCCGGCAAAGCCGCAACCGCCGCAGTTGGCACCGGGCATCACCTTCTCCACCTCATCGATTCGGGGGTCTTCCTCCACCTTGAACTTCTTGGCGACCAGGTACAGGACCAGAGCCAGCAAAAGTCCCAGGACGGTAACCACCGCGACAGTCCAAATGATGATGTTTACCATACTTTATCCTTTTATTGTAAATATATATTCGTTCTTGAAACGGTCCCGCAGCAGCCACAGCAGCAGATAATAGACCGCTACCGCGCCCATGCCGCAAAGCCCGGCGGGCACCTCTCCCATTCCCAGGCCGATGAGCGCGAGGATCACGCCCAGCAGCACCACGAGCGGGATAAAATAGGCCAGCCAGACGGCTTTCATGCCCATGGAGGCCTTGAGCACTACCTCCACTTCGTCCCCTACACCGTAAGCGGCGTAAGGGTCCGTGGGGACCTCGATGGCTTTCTCCGCCACATCCGACATCCCGCACAGCCCTGCGGCATGGCATTCTGCACAGGCCGCATGCTGCTCGATGGCCACCGTAGTGGTCTGCGGAGTCATCCTGACTACCTTCCCCCTATGGCTTACTTCTTCTTTCATCTCTTCTCAATTTTCTTGAGGGTACCCTTCATGGCACCCACCCGGAGCGGAGCCCAGAAAGACACCGGCACCTGGTTCTCATCGTCCGAAAGCCAGACTTTCACGTCCTGGTCGCCGGCGAACACGGCCCCGGAGACTACGGAACAGAGAAGCCGCTTGCAACGTACGCGGCCGAATCCTTTCACCTTCACATCCTCCGTCCCGTCCAGGGTGATATTGATATGGAAAATGGTATCGTCGATGGCAAAATGCAGGTCGTAGGGCACGCCGACCGACATCCGGGCCAGATCTATCTGGCGAAAGAAATACACAAGGGAAGGGATGTCGCAGACGCAGTCCTTGAGCGGAACGTCCAGCTCTTTGTCGCCCTCCGACGTATTTTTCACGGTGGCGTGGATTACCCGTTCGTCCCAGTCGTAATAGAACAGGTTGTAGGCCGCATACTCCCCTTCGTGGGTGTCCCGGATACATTTTTGAGGCCGGAGCGAGCCCAGGCTGAACCAGCCCATGAAATGTTCGCGGATTTTGAAAAAGGCATCAAAGAAGGGAGCCGTGCGGGCTTTCACGTCGGAATACCACACCGGCTCTCCATTGTAAATCTGCTTCTGAACCTCTATTTCGGCCGATGCCACCTCCGTATTCACCGCTCCCCACTTGTAAGACACGCCGAAAGTCAGTTTTTCCCCGTCGGAGAAAACCGTCCGGTCCTGGAAAGGGATGCAGCCTGCACCGGTCTGCGCAATCGAAGACAGGCAGAGGGCGACAGCGGATATGAAGCAGAGAAGGCTCATGCTAGAATGCAGCCTGATCGTCGAAATTGTAAGAGTCTTCCGAAGAGGCCGCGCTGCTGTTGACACCGCTGGCTACGGGGGCCTGGGCGGCATAGACATCCAGGCTCTGGTCCGGTTCCACGAATTTCACCTGGTTGGCCTTGTATTTCATCTCTATGTCGCAGACCTCGCCGTTTCGGTGCTTGGCAATGACCAGGATGGCTTTTTCCTTATCTTCGGGATTGTCCGACATGCCTACGAAATCCGGGCGGTGGATGAAGATGACCATATCGGCATCCTGCTCGATGGAGCCGGATTCGCGGAGGTCGCTGAGCTGAGGTTTGCCGGTGCCGCCCGTGCGCTGGACGGCGTTACGGGACAACTGGGATAGGGCGATGATCGGGATGTTCAGCTCCTTGGCCGTGGCCTTGAGGGTACGGGAGATGGCGGCCACTTCCTGCTCGCGCAGGCCGCGCAGTTCCGCCGGGCCCTGCATCAGCTGCAGATAGTCCACCACGATCAGGCGGACCCCCTTCTGCTTGACCAGACGCTTGGCCTTGGTGCGGAATTCCATGATGGGAATGCCCGGGGTATCGTCAATGTACAAAGGAGCCTTTGACAGGCGCTTGAGCGTATCTTCCAGCTGTACCCATTCGAAACTTTCCAGTTTGACGCCGCCCTTGATCTTTTCGCCGGAAAGGCCCGACTCCGTGGTAATGAGTCGCTTGCCCAGCTGGTCGGCCGACATTTCCAGGGAGAAGACGGCTACCGGCATGTTGGCCTCCACCGCCGCATTGCGGGCGATGTTGAGGGCGAAGGCCGTCTTACCCACGGAAGGACGGGCAGCCAGGATGATCAGGTCCGACTTCTGCCAGCCCTGGGTGACGCGGTCTACCGAATGGAACCCGGAAGGAACGCCGGAAAGGCCGGTCTGCTGCTGCAGTTCCTGCAGGTTGTCCAGTACGCTGTTGATGATGGAGCCGATATCCTGGACATCCCGCTTCACATTGTTCTGGATGGCGGCAAAAACCTTGGTCTGGGCGTTGTCGATAAGGTCGTCCACGTTGGTGGACTCGTCGAAGGACTGCTTCAGAATCTCGTACGATGCCGTAATCAGATCCCGCTGGATGGTCTTCTGCTTGAGGATTTTGATGTAATACTCAATATGGGCCGCCGCACCGATGTTCTGCGACAGCCGGGCCAGCACCACGGGGCCGCCCACCACGTCAAGATTGCCCTTGGAACGCAGTTTTTCGCTCACGGTGACCAGGTCGATGGAGACATGCTCGTTCACGAGCTCCGTCATGGCCTCGAAGATCATCCTGTGCTGAGGATCATAGAAACACGAGGCGGAGAGCTCCTCCATAGACTCGTCTATGGTGGCGGGCTCCACCAGCATGGCCCCCAGCACGGCCTCCTCCACATCCAGGGCCTGCGGGGGCTTGTTTCCCATCAGGGTCTCCAGGTTGAGGGGCTGCTCAGCGCGGGCTTTCTTGCGGGAAGGTTCCGGCATGGCTGTATCCTATTCGAAATCCGGATTGATGATGATACGGCCGCAATGCTCGCAGATGATGAGTTTGCGGTTGGAGGCGATTTCCACGCGGCGCTGAGGAGTGATGGTGTTGAAGCAGCCTCCGCAGGAGTCGCCGTTGTAGATGCTCACCACGGCCAGGTGGTTGTGCACGCTGGCGCGGATGCGCTCATATGCGCTCATGGTGCGGGCGTCGATCTTGGCGGCGCATTCGTCCCTTCTCTTCTGCAGCACGGCCTCTTCCTTGGCGGTGGACTCCACGATGGTCTCCAGTTCTTCCTTCTTGGCCTTGAGGTCGTCCGTGCGCATGGCCAGACGGTCTTTCAGGTCTTCCAGCTGGGCCTTGATGGCACCGATTTCGGCGCGGGTGTCCACAATCTTCTTCTCCTCGATCTGACGGAGCAGTTCTTGGTTCTCGATTTCCTTGTTCAGGGAATCGTATTCGCGGGAGTTGGAGATGGTCTCCAGCTGGCGCTGATACTTCTCGATGGTGCTCTCATGCTCGGAGATGGCCAGTTTGGCATCGGCAATGTTGCGGTTCATCTGGTCCATGGTGGCCTGCAGGGCGGCATTGCGCTCCTTCAGGGAGGCAATCTCTTCTTCCAGGGCCGATACCTCTGCCGGCAGCTCACCCCGGAGCTGGATGATCTTGTCAATCTCTGAATCCGCGGCCTGAAGCTGATAGAGGGTCTTGAGCTTTTCCTCTACGGGCATGTCGGAATCGGCAAAATTCTTCTGCAGGGACACGAAGGTCTCCCTGTTGTCGATCGGGGCCTCCACTTTCTTGGCGGCGGTAGTTTTCTTGGTTGCCATAAAAATTATAAATCGATTGATATTATTCTTGTCTTGCTGAGCTTGCCGGAGCATCTCACACTACAAAGTAGTGGACCGGATTGCTCCTGCCCAGATCTGCACATTTGTAGCTTGCAAAGTTAGGAAATTTTTTCCGTATCTCGGAGAGAAAAATATCCACAATCTCCACTTCGCTCTCAAAATGGCCGATATCCATCACCATGAAACCCTTCGGGGTGAAGAAATTGTGATAGGAGACATCGGCAGTTATATACAACTGGGCCCCTGCGCGGAAGGCAAGGTCTATCTCGCCGCCTCCGCTGCCGCCGAGAACCGCCACCCGGGAAATGGGGGTTTCCAGGGGTTCGGAACTCCGGATTACTTCCAGGCCGAACTGTTCTTTCACAAAAGCGGCGGCTTCCATTCCGGTCCTGGGGGTCTCCCAGTTGCCGATGCAGCCCAGGCCGAACCCTTCCGGGCCGGGCTCCAGGAATTCCACATCCCTCAGGCCCAGCTTCCTGGCCATGGCGCCGCTCACCCCTGCCATCACCTTGTCGGCAGTGGTATGGGCGGCATAGACGGCCACGCCCTGCTTCACGGCTTTCATCACGGCTGCCCCGACGGGATCATCGGCATGGATGCGGCGGATGCCCTTGAAAATGAGCGGATGGTGCGTGACCACCATGTCGCAGCCCTTCTGAACAGCCTCGTCGATGAGCTCCGGGGTGCAGTCGAAGCCTACCAGTACACCGTGCACCTCATCCTGGGGACTGCCGATGAGCAGCCCGCTGTTGTCCCAGCTTTCCTGGATGCAGAGCGGGGCAAATGCCTCCAGCGCCGCAGAGATGTCTCCTGCCTTCATAGCGCTTTCCTCACCGCTTTCAGTTCGGTCTGGATTTCTTTCAGGAGGGTGAGGGCTTTCACCTTCTTGTCCACGGAACTCCGGTCCTGCTGCAGCTTCTGCGCAGTACCTTCCAGCGTAAGCCCCTGCTTTTTCACCAGGAACTGGATCAGCCGGAGCGTCTCCACGTCTTCCGGATGATAGAGCCGGTTCCCCTTGGCGTTCCGGTCGGGTTTGATGAACTTCTCGAAATAATTGCTCCAGTAGCGTACGGCCGAGGTGTTTTCACCCAGCAGCTGAGCCACTTCGCCCATTGTGTATATTAGTTTTGCCATAGTGAGTAAAAATAACAACTATTTCCCACCTTTCCAAAAATACTTTTATTCGGCCTGCTCTTGCTGCATAGGCCCCAGATATTTTAACATAGGGACAGCATTGGTCTCTTTCTCGCCATTGATAACGAACCCATTTTTTTCATAAAACCCAATGGCGTTGTACCTTTTGTTAACAAACGCACCAACCGTAAGAAAAAGATAATCATTCTCTCTACATTTCTCTTCCGTCATGTTAAGAATGAGAGAACCATACCCTTTCTTTTGTTCTCCTTTTTCTACTGCAAGAAAATCAATTTCAACACTATCCCTGGCCTCTTCTTCTATCAATACATAATGCTTGCTGGTAACGAAGATTGCAATTGGCTTATCGTTCTCCATAAACTTATAAAATTCACAAGGATAGTGAGATATAAACCACAATAACCCACCTTCACCTTTTTTGTGAATGAGAAGGTCTATTTCCCTTATGCCGCAGGAAAAAGAAGAGAGGCCGTCTATGTTGAACGCCCTCTCTATGGTGATGTTGTTATTGTTCATTTGGCCTTTACTTCTGTCTTATCAGGGAACAACGTGCGTGATACCTCCTTTTTAGAAGTATCTTTCGGCGGCAGTGTTTGCGCAATTCTCTTTGCCAAATCGCCTTTGACAGATTGCGGTATGTATCTTTGTCCAATCATAGACAGGTCTTTTTTGCAAAAGTATCTTATTTATTTATTTTTTGCAAGAATTTAACAAAAAATGTTCCGCGACAACTATCAGCCGAAACAAACGGCGATGTCTCAATTGCAAAAGGTCGGACCCTCAAAATCCGACCTTTTGCAAAAATCACTTTTCCTCTCTCCAAGAGTGGCCGATGACCACCGGCGACGGAAGTTGAGGCAGAGG